>CAYGSG010000011.1:0-59721 GCA_964352615.1 uncultured Phycisphaeraceae bacterium | reverse complement strand
GACGATCATGTACGCGAACGCCGGGTTCGTGCGCGTCAGCCACCACCCGCCGAGGTCCACCGCCAGGCCCAGACCAGTCAGGGCCAGCACGAATCCAACCACAGTCCTCGGCCAGCGGGTGAGCAGTGCCAGCAGCCCGATCGCGATCGCGATCGAGGCCATACCCAGCGCGTGCGTGTGTGTCGACGCCGCGAGAATCAGCACCGGTACCGGCTGCACGTCTCGGCTTACCGACAGCGTCTCGACATCGTCCCAGTATTCGAGCGGGATGTCCGCCGCGACCCCGTCTCCGGTCGATGTGCGCGCGTGGCAATCGAGGCAGCTCACCGCGATGATCTCCGCGGGCGCGTTCGCTCCTAGATCCAGGCTATCGAACGTCTGGCTGAGCCGACTCGAGTCACCCCGAAGCCACTCGATCAGCCGCTCGCGATCGTCAGCGGTCAGGTCGTCGGGGTGCCCGCGTTCGAGCGCTGCCAAAAGCGGGGCCTCAGCGACGATGCCGTGGTAGTGGGCTTTGACATCGTCGATGGTCATGCCCGGTCGTTCGTCGCGGTTCTCGTGGTGCAGGTAGAGATAGATGCCCGAGGCCGCTGTGCCGCCCAAGGCCGCGAGCACGAACCCCGCGATACCGAGGCGCGCAAGCCAGCTCAGGTGACAAAGCCGAAGCGGATGGGCGTTGGTGGATGCCATAGTTGTTAGCCGAGGTCAGCGGGATCGATCTCGACGGTGGTGCCCGTCGTGACCGCTTCGTGCGCACGGATGCCGACGATCGTCGAGCGGGCAGCCTCCGCCGCGCTGCACGCGACCTCGGTGCCTTCGGTAACCGACTTCAGGAACGATTCCACGCCGTACCAAAGCGGCGTATGCGGCAGGCCCACGCCCTCCTTGAGCTTGCCCTGCTCGGCGAGCTTGGTCGCACCGGCGATCAGCGTGATGCCCTCGTCGTTGTGGAACTGCTGACGGTTGGCGTACACCTCCCACCCTTGCGTCGGCGCATCGGCCTCCTTGAACATCCAGCCATGACTCCACGCGAGCCTGATCGACGCGTTCTCACCCCGGAACAGTTCCGATGTGCCGCCGTAACTGTTGGCGAGCGTCGCGTCGTACCCCAGCACCGCCCCACCGGGGAACTGAAGCGACAGCGCGATCGTGTCGTCCACCTCGCGGCCGTCTTCGTACACACGGATGGAGCCGAGCCCGCTGACCTTCTCGGGGTAGGTGCCCGTGTACCAATGGAAAACGTCGAACTGGTGGCTGCCCCACTCGCCCGAGAGGCCCGTGGTCAGTTCGGGGTCGAGCCGCCAGTTGAGCCGGCGTTCGGTCTCGGGGTCGCGAGCGGGCGTGCGCCAGGTGGTCTTGCGCGCGCGCGAGGCCTGCATGGATACAAGTGTGCGCACCGCATCGGACGCAAAGAACGTGCGAGCGAGCTGGTAGACCGGGTTGGCGCGCGCCAGATAGCCCACCTGGAACACACGGTCCGAGCCGCGAGCCGCAGCCGCGATGGCCTTGGTATCCTCGACCGTGTGCGCAAGCGGGGCCTCGCAGTAGACGTGCTTGCCCGCCGCGATGGCGTCCTCGGCGACGCCGCGGTGCAGGTGCGTCGGCGTCGCTATGAACACCGCGTCGATGGCCGGGTCGTCAAGCATCTGCTTGTGGTCGCTGTGGGTCTTGGCCTCGCGCGCGCGCCGCTCGCCAGCGCTGAGCCTGCCGGGCTCGCTGTCGCAGATCGCTGCGAGCGTGACGTCGGGCAACGACGCAAGCTCCGCGATGATCGAACGCCCCTGTCGGCCGCACCCGATCACGCCCACCCGGACGGGCGCAGCGAGCGAACCCATTGCTGTTGAGAGCGAAGGCAAAATAGCCACGCCCGCGGCGAGGCCCGCCGACTGCGCTAGGAACGAACGGCGGTCGATGTCTGGCACGGCTTCGTACTCCTCAGAACAAATGATGAAGGCTCGGTCAGCCAGCCTTGGGTCGATGGCAGGATAGAACCTAGCTCATGGGTCAACGCTTTGGGTCGTGCGCCAAGCACGACAAGGGCGGTCGCCCAGGCATCGCACGCAGCAGCCGATGCGCCCACGCACGCGGCCAGCGAGCCAGCCGGGCATGGCGAGCCCGTTCGTGGATCGATCAAATGGCCCGCTTGCTGCTGGTCGCCCGAGATCGCCAGGCATCGGTCTGACACGTCGACCAGCACTGGTTCATGGCCCGCAGGATGCTCAACAAGCACGCGCCACGGCTCGCCGCCCGGGGCAAAGCCGATGCCCGCTGTGGAACTCGAACCGCCGTGGATGAACGCCGAGGTGATGCCCGCTTGCTGCAATACCGCCACCGCCTGATCGATGGCGTAGCCCTTGGCCACGCCGCCGAGGTCCACCGTGGCGCCATCGCTGGCTGCAAGCGTGCGCGCTCCGCAGTCGAGCACGAGCTGGCCGGTGCCGCCCCGACGGATATCGAAAGCCCCCGCTGACGCCTCGCGCACTCGCTCGCACAACGCGAACAGCTCGAACAGTTCCTCGTCGAGCGGCTCCGTCGCGCCCTCGTTGACGCGATGCACCACCGAGCCGCGTTCGAAGCGGGTCAGGCTGCGGTGGGCTTGTTCGATCTCTTCGATCGCTTCTTCGCCCGCTGCGCGCAGCCAAGGCTCCGGGCCGCCTGCCAGCACCAGCTCGAAACGGCAGCCCATCGCTGAAGTGGCGAGCCGGACTACGCCCTGCTCCGACAAACTTGGCTCAGACATACCTGGCTCAGACACGCCTGGCCTTCATCGCGGCTGGGTCGAATTCGTACGCGTGCCCGCTCCAGATTGACTGCGAAGCGAGGTCCACCGCGACCATGACCTTGGTGGCAAAGTCGACCGTGGACGACGGCTGAACGCGATCACGGATGCCCTTGAGCCACGCGAGGCGCAGCTGGTCTTGGTCGTTGCCGATATCCGGGCACTCGATCCGGCGTGCATCGACCATGTCGACAAACGGCCTCGTCGGGCGGATCTCGCAGTGCCGACTGTTGAGGTAGATGTTGCCCTCGTGGCCGCGGATGAGGTTCTCTAGGCCGACCTCGTTGCAGGTCGAGCCCGCGACGATCATGGTGTGGTCGTGCTCGAACTGGATGGTCAGATTGACCTGGTCGTGGTTCTCCATCTCCTTATCGATGTAGTGCCCGCCGGTCGCCATCACACGCGTCGGCCAGCCGACCGAGTCCAGCGCGAGAATCAGCGGCGTCATCTCGTGAACCAGCAAGTCGCCCAAGATGCCCGTCGAGAAATCCCGGTACCGCCGCCAGCGGATGTACACCTTGGGGTCCCACTCGCGCGGGCCTTTGTCGCCCAGCCAAGCGTCCCAATCAAGGTTCACGCCCGGCTTCCACTCGGGATCGAGGCCGTAGTAATTCCATTCGCCGTCGGGCGAGTTTCGGCAGTAGCTCGTCTGGCTGAACACAGGCTTACCGATCGCGCCCGACTCGACAAGCTTCTTGGCTTCGAGGTACTTGGGCAGCATCATCTTCTGCGTGCCGACCACGAAGATTACACCCGGGTTGTTGTGCACGGTCTTCTGGACCGCGAACGCCTCCTCGTGCGTAAAGGTCATCGGCTTCTCGCAGTAGACATCCTTGCCAGCCGCCACCGCATCCATCGCCATTCTGGCGTGCCAGTGCTCGGGCGAAGCAATCACCACCGCATGGATATCATCGCGCGCAAGCAACTCGCGGTAGTCGCGGTAGGTATCGACGCTGGCTTTCTGGCCGCCCTCGGCAATCTGCTTGACCGCAGCCGCAGCGTGCAGATCGTTCACGTCCGCAACCGCGACGATCTCGACATCCTCCGTGCCGTTGCGCACGAAAGCGGTCAACGCCCCGCAGTGCCCTCGGCCCATGCCGCCGACACCGATCACGCCAAGACGGATCGTCTCGGCTCGCCTCGGCGGCTTGGGAGCAATGCCTCGGCCCAGCGCTTTGGGCGTAGGCCTGCCCGGCTGGCCGGCCATGGCGGCGCCGGCCATGCCAGCGCCCGCAACGATCGCGGCCTGACGCAGGAACTGTCGGCGGGACGGAGGAGGCGAGCTAAACGGTTGGTCGGGCATAACAATCTCTCCTTGAAATCAGATCAGCGGAGGCAGGGGCCCCCGGATAATCAAAGTCAATCGCTCGGGTCTGAGCTGGATTTGGTACTCCGGAACATCGCGATGAACACCAGCATCACGACCAGTGCAAACACCGCGGGGAACAACCACACGGCTCGCCAATCGGTGCCCGCCTCTGGTGTCGTGTAGTGGGCTACCAGCCTGCCGAACAGCTGGTTGCCAATGAGCATCCCGATGCCCTGTGTGACGAGCACCAAGAAGCCCTGGGCTTGAGCGCGGATTTTCTTGTCGGCGGCCTGCTCGGTATAGATCTGTCCGGTGACGAAGAAGAAGTCGTAGCAGATGCCGTGGAGGATCACGCCGCCCAGAATCATCCAAACCATGTGGTTGTTCGCCGGATCCCATGCGCCGGCAAACAGCGCGTACCGGGCCACCCACGCCAGCATGCCCACGGCGAGCATCCACTTGACGCCCAGCCGAAGGAAGAGCAGCGGCATCACGAGCATGAACGCGATCTCGCTCATCTGCCCGAACGTCATCTTAATAGGAACGTTGTTGACACCCGCCGCGGTGGCGAATGAAGCGGCGCTCTGGTAGTACGCCGCCAGCGGGATGCAGATGAGCATCGAGCACACGATGAACACGGCGAAAGACCGGTCCTTCATGAGCCTGAGCGCATCAGTCCCCAGCGCCGCGCCGAAGCTGAAAGGCTGGCCCTTGCCAGGCGGAGGGGTGCTCGGCAGCATGAAACTCATTACGCCCAGCACCATGCCCGAAACACCCGCGACCGTAAAGAACGCGGGTACCGCGGCCCGAGCAGACTCGGCCTGGGCATCCGAGAGGCCATCGACCTCAGCCAGGCTGGCTGCCAGCGCCCCCACCGCGAGGCCCGCAACGATCCACCCGATCGTGCCCCAGACACGCACCAGCGGGAACTGCTTCTGCGGGTTGGTCATCGCGTTGAACGCGATGGTGTTGCTCAGGCCGAGCGTGGGCATGTAACAGAGCATGTGGGCCAGCAGCACCCCGACGAACAGCCAGGCGTTGCCGCTGTCGGCTGCCCAAGGTGCGAGAAGCAGCAGCCCCCCGCCGAGCAGGTGCAGCACGCCCATGACCTTCTGGCTGGCGAAGAACCGGTCGGCGACCATCCCAAGAAAGAGCGGGGCCAGAATGGCTGCGATCGGGGCTGTGGTGTAGGCATTGCCAATGGCGGTCGGCTCAAACCCGACCGAGCCCATGAACGGGCCGAGCGTGACAAACCACGCCCCCCAGAGGAAGAACTGCAAAAACATCATCACCGACAACAGCGTGAGGGTGGCCGCGTTTGATTGTTTGGGGGCTGTCTCGTCCAAGGTTCGGCCACTATACAAAGATTGCCTGCTGCGCCCAGTCCGGGCGGGTAGATTGATGCCCGACCCCCCACGACCGCCCAAGGAAGAACCCATGCCGCCAGCCAGCCGACCCGTCACGCTCTTTACCGGGCAATGGGCCGACATCCCGCTCGCCGACCTGCTGCCGAGAGTCGCCGAGATGGGCTTCGACGGCGTTGAACTCGCCTGCTGGGGCGATCACTTCGAGGTCGACAAGGCCTTGGCCGACCCAAGCTACTGCAAGGCCAAGCGGTCGCTGCTCGAAACCCACGGCCTGGGCTGCTGGTCCATCAGCAACCACCTCGTAGGACAGGCTGTCTGCGACCCCATCGACAAACGCCACCGCGCGATCCTGCCCGAACGCATCTGGCAGGGCGGCGACCCCGAGGGCGTGCGCACAAGGGCTGCCGAAGAGATGAAGGCGACCGCCCGCGCCGCCTCAGCCTTCGGGGTGCCGGTGGTCAACGGGTTCACGGGCTCGCCCATCTGGCACAAGCTCTACGCATTCCCTCCGACGAGCGAGGCCGACATCGATGCCGGCTTCGCCGATTTCGCGGCCAGATGGAACCCGATCCTCGGTGCCTTCGACGAAGCAGGCGTGCGGTTCGCGCTCGAAGTCCACCCGACCGAGATCGCGTTCGATTCCCACACCGCTGCGCGCGCACTGGCAGCACTCGATCACAGGCCCGCGTTCGGGTTCAACTTTGATCCCTCGCACCTCATCTGGCAGGGCGTTGACCCCGCGAGGTTCATCGACCGCTTCGCTCGCCGCATCTACCACGTCCACATCAAGGACGCTGCGACCACGCTCGACGGTGCAAATTCGATCCTCGGGTCACACCTGTCATTCGGCCATCCGGGTCGCGGCTGGGACTTCCGCTCGCCGGGCCGGGGCGATGTGGATTTCGACGCGATCATTCGTGCGCTCAACCGCATCGGGTACAGCGGGCCGCTGAGCGTCGAGTGGGAGGACTCCGCCATGGACCGGTTCCACGGCGCCGAGGAAGCCTGCGCCTTCGTTCGCGGCATCGACTTCCCGCCATCGGACGTCGTGTTCGACAAGGCGTTCGAAAAGGAGGCCCGGTCGTGAGCGATCCCATTCGGTTGGCGATGATCGGGGGCGGGCTCGATGCGTTCATCGGGAGTGTCCACCGCCACGCAGCAGCACTTGACGGGCGGTTCAAGCTCGTAGCCGGCGTGCTCTCGCGCGATCCCGGTAAGGCCCAGCGTTCCGCCGACGCCTGCGGCATCGACCCCGCCCGGTCGCACGCTACGGTCGCTTCGCTGCTCGCTGCGGAGGCCTCGCTGCCCAAGGCTGTGCGCGCCGAACTGGTCGCCATCGTCACGCCGAACCACACGCACCACGCGATTGCCGCCGACTGTTTGCGAGCGGGCATGGGTGTGCTGATTGAGAAGCCGATGACCGTCACGAGCGCCCAGGCCCGCGAACTGCGCGAGCTTGCGAGCGAGCTAAAGCTTCCGTGCGTGGTGATGTACAACTACACGGGGTACCCGATGGTGCGTGAGGCGCGCGCGCGCATCGCATCGGGCGAACTCGGCACGCTGCGCAAGGTGTTCGTCGAGTACCACCAGGGCTGGCTCAGCACGCGGGCCGAGGCCGATGTGCCCCAAGCGATGTGGCGCACCGACCCCGCGCTTGCGGGCCTTGGAGGCGCGCTGGGCGACATCGGCACCCACGCCGAGAACCTCGTGCGATTCACGACCGGGCTCCACATCGAATCGTTGTGCGCCGATCTCACCAGCTTTGTCGAGGGCCGACAGCTCGACGACGACGCTGCGGTCTTGCTCCGGTTCACAGGCGGCGCCAAGGGCGTGCTGACCGCGAGCCAGGTCTGCGCGGGCGAGGGCAACGGGCTGTCGATAAGGGTATACGGCGACAAGGGCGGCCTTCGCTGGCGGCAGCAGACCCCCGAGCAGCTTGAGCTGCTGAGCCTCGACGGACCGACGAGGGTCTTTCGCCGGGGCGGGCCGGGGCTCGGAACGGACGCAGCCGCGGCCAGCAGAATCCCCGTGGGCCACCCGGAGGGGTTCATCGAGGCGTTCGCCAATGTCTATCGCGGCGCTGCAGCGCAGGTCGAAGCCCGCAGGCAGGGGCGCGATCCCTACGCAGCCGACCAACTCGTCCCGACCGCTGAAGCCGGTCAGCGGGGTGTGCGGTTCATCGAGTTGTGCGTCGAGAGCGCACGCGCGGATTCCACTTGGGTTTCCTGGTCTGACTGACCACTCCTGACAAAGTCAGTTCGCCTCAATCGTTGGCTTCGCTCGGCTTGGGGACACGCCAGCGGACATCGCGAAACTCGATGCGGTTGCCCGGATGGTGCGTTTGGAATGCGATGTGCCCGCGCTCGAACGCGTCGAGCTCGGCATCTGCCATCGGCACGCCATTGATGAACGTGCGCACGCGGCTGCCTATCGCGACAATGCGGTAGTCGAACCACGCCCCGTCGCGGGTGATGGGGTTGCCGATCTTGGCGGCTGCCGCGTCGTAGATGCAGCCCGTGTAGTTTGTCGAGCGCGTGTCGTGGTTGTCGATCTGGGCCTCGTAGCCAAGCGGCCAGGTGTCGGGATTCTCAGGCCTTGGCACGGTGCGGAAGTAGATGCCGCTGTTGCCCGCGCGCGCAGCACCGGTCTGCTCGGGCGGGGCCACACGCACGAGAGCACGCAGCTCGATGTCTGTGTGCTCGGCGTTGCTGAACAGATGGCCCGGGCCGTCGGCAGCGATGAGCGTGCCGCCCTCGAAGGTGAACGAGCCCCCGCCGCGCGCGGTCCAGCCCTCGGTGTCCCGCCCGTTGAACGCTTGCGAGAAATCGCCCGGATCGGGATCGGTTGACAGGTCAACGATGGTGATGTTCTTGAGCCTGAGCCCGCCCTCGCCGTGATCCTGGAACGCGATGTAGCCGGTGGTGGCGCGAGCGTTCAGCGGCAGGGGCTGGTCGTCTTGGCGGAAGATGCCCCGCTCGTCGAGCGTCTGGTGCTGTTGAACGTGCTCGCCGTTGAGCCAGACATCGAGCGTGTCCCCGACGAGCCTGATGCGGTAGTGGTTCCACTCGCCCGCGGGGCGGGCTGCTTGGATTCGCGGCGGGATGGCGTTGTACACCGCGCCGCAATCGCTTCGGCTCGGGGCCTTGCCGTGGGAATCAAGGATCTGCACCTCGAACCCGGTGAACGCGGGATCGCCGGCGCTCGTGCAGCGCAGCCCGATGCCGCTGTTGCCTCCAGGCGGTATGAGGAAGTCGGTTTCGAGTTCGAAATCGCGGTACATCTTGGCGGTCCTCAGCCAGCCGCCCTGGCCGGGTTTGACCACCCGGATTTCGCCATCAACAACGTCCCACGCCGAGAGATTTCCTCCGAACATGGCATCAAAGCCGGTGAGGTCTTGGCCATTGAACAGTTGTTGCCGACCGGAGACCAGATCGGTCTGGCCCACAGCCCCACCGACAGGCCCCAAGCACAGCGAGGCCAATGCCAGCAGCAACGTCATCAACCTGCAACGGAAGATCGAGTTCATCATGCGCACAGTGTAACCGTGGCGCCGCCCGCCATGCGCGGCTCGCGTCCGCTGACGGGTTATCGCAGAGCGGTAACAGGCCCGATCGGGCGGATCGCGCTGTTCAGGCCCGCCGATCCAGCCGATAGCGCCGCACGCACCGACTACGCAGGAGCCCGCCCGGATGATCCAGCCCCAGCAATCGCAGCCCGTCAAACGCGTGGTTATTCTGGGCGGCGGCACCGCTGGATTCCTGGCAGGCCTCGCCTTCCGTCAGCAGCTGCCGGAACTCGATGTGGTCATCGTGCGATCCAAAAAGATGGGCGTGATCGGCGTCGGCGAAGGCACGATCGTGTCGGTCGTCCACTTCTTGCACAACTTTCTCGGGCTGGATTCAAAGGCGTTCAACCGAGCCGTCGAACCGAGCATCAAGCTGGGCATCCGCTACCTCTGGGGTGAACGGCCGTTCTTCAACTACACGTTCACGCCACAGCTCTCGGCACCCAAGCCCGGGCTTCGGCTGCCCACAGGCTACTACTGCCAAGACGATTTCGAATTCGCGGACATGAGCTCCGCGCTGATGTGCCACGACAAGGCCTGTCTGCGTACGCCCTCGGGCGAACCGGCCCTGCGCGGCGGATTCGCGTACCACCTCGAGAACGAGAAGTTCGTCGAGCACCTCGAAACGCTCGCGGACGATGCTGGCTTGACCAAGATCGATGATGTGGTGACCGGCGTAGAGCGCGGGCCGCGAGGCGTGAAAGCGTTGCAACTCGAGTCAGGCGATCGTGTCGAAGGTGACTTCTTCATCGACTGCTCGGGCTTTCGCAGCGAGTTGCTCGGCTCGACCGAGGGTGCCGAGTATGTGCGCTTCGATGACGCCCTGCTTTGCGACCGAGCCATTGTGGGCGGCTGGGCCAGAACCAACGAGCCCTACCACCCGTTCACGACCGCCGAGACGATGGATGCGGGCTGGTCATGGCAGATCGAGCACGACCACGCGATCAATCGCGGCTACGTCTTCTCCTCGGCGTTCATGTCGGACGATGAGGCGCAGGCGGAGTTCAAACGCAAGAACCCGGCGCTGGGCAGCGTGCGAGCCGTGCCATTCCCCGCAGGGGCGTACCGCGAATCATGGATCGGCAACGTGATCGCGCTGGGCAACTCGGCGGGCTTTGTGGAGCCGCTTGAAGCCACCGCGATCGGGATGATCTGCGATGGCGTGCTCAACACCGTCCGCGTGTTCGAGGCCTCGGGCTGCCGGCCAATGGAAGCCCAGCGGAAGCAGTTCAATACCATGACGTTCAAGAACTGGACGATCATCCGCGACTTTCTCGCGCTGCACTACAAGTACAACACCCGGCTCAACACCCCATTCTGGCAGGCGGCGCGGGCGGATGTCGCGCTCGGCGATCTTGGGCCGCTCTGCGAGTTCTATGAGGCTGTCGGCCCCGATCTGTCGCTGCTGGGACCGGACCTCAAGCGTGACTTCTTCGGCGCGGACGGCTATCTGGCCATGCTCGTCGGCCAAGGCGTGCCGTACGAACGCGATGCCACGCTCACCGCGACCGAGGTGGACCAGTGGGACTCGATGCGGGAAGCGATTCGGCTTCGCGCCCGCGATGGGATGAGCGTCGCCGAGTGCTGCGCCCACCTCCGCGAGCACGGCCTGCCGGGCAAGCTCCAGGGCCAGGGCGCTCTGGGCTGGGCGTAGCTCGGCGGGTATCGGACGCCAGAAGCACCCGAACGTCCGCAAATCAAGCCCGGCGACCAGCCATTTCGTCCGGATAACATGTTTTTGTCTCAAATACCTATTATAGAAGAGGTTAACCCTCGTATTCAGGTATGCTGGCGACTTCACGGGTCATCGGAGACGGTGCCCAATACGAGAGTCCACTAGGAAATGAGGAGACAAGATATGAGCCGACGTGATTCGACCGCTGTTCTGGCGTCCCGCTGGGCCGCCTATTCCGCCGCTGGCGCTGCCGCCGCCGTCGCTGGCATCGCCACGACCGAGGCTTCCGCCGACATTACCGTGATTGATGTGAACCAGAACCTCGAAGACCGCACCCAGGGTGACGGCTACTTCGATGTGTTCGGCCCCTACGGCTTCGGTGCCGCGGGCGCTTCGTTCGTGTTCCAGCAGGCCTTCAACGAGACCGGCTCGAACGAGGGCCAGTTGACGATCATCGGCAACGGCAACATCAACATCGCTGGCTTCGCCGCAGGCCCTTACAACTACCCGTCCAACCTTGCCTACGGCGCCGACCTCGGTGCGCAGGCCTTCGGCGTGGCCGCGGGCGCCCGTGGCGACATGGCTTGGGGCGGCGGCTATACCAGCAGCCAGTTCCTGAACGCCGGTATCTCCTACGTCGGCTTCAGCTTCGATGTCGGCAATGGCACGCAGTACGGCTGGGCCGAAGTCGACATGGAGGGTGCCCCCTTCAACCGCGCGTTCTTCAGCCGCTACGCCTACGCCGATGCGGGCGAGAGCCTGAGCGTGGGCCAGGTGCCCGCTCCGGGTTCACTGGCTGCTCTGGCCATGGGTGCTGCGGGCATCAGCGGCCTGCGTCGCAGCCGTCGCGCCTGAGCCAATCTCGAAGGCTCTTTTAGTCTGATCCTCAAGGCCGCCCGCCACGCGCGGGCGGCTTTCTTTGCGCCATGGCCCTGGTCCGAGAAAGATCCACAAACTGACTCCCGTTTCGCCGATCCGGCTCGGTCACACGACCCCACTGGCCGATGAACGAGGTGGATCACCCAACGAATCGCGCCGACGGTGCAGAGGAAGGTAGTCATGAACGAATCAGGCTCGAAGAAGCTGCTACTCATCGGCTGGGATGGCGCGGACTGGGACCACATCAACCCGTTGCTCGAACAGGGTCTGCTGCCGAACCTCAAGGCGTTCATCGAGGCGGGCACAACCGGCAACCTCGCCACGCTTGGTCCTGTTCTCTCGCCGATGCTCTGGAACTCCGTCGCGACGGGCAAGCACGCCTACAAGCACGGCATCCACGGCTTTACCGAGCCCGACCGGCAGAACGGCGGGGCTCGGCCGTTCAGCAGCTACTCGCGCAAGACCAAGGCGATCTGGAACATGCTCTCCCAGCGGGGCATGAAGACCAACGTCATCAACTGGTGGGCAAGCCACCCCGCTGAGCCCATCAACGGCTGCGTCGTGTCCAACATCTACTCGGGCATCAAGCCCGGCAAGGACGGGCCGATCATCCCGCAAGGCGCGATCCACCCCGAGGAGAGGCGCCAGGACATCGGCCGATTCAAGGTCTTCCCGCAAGAGCTGACCGCCGAGCAGATATGTGCGTTCATCCCAAACGCCGACCGCATCAAGCAGGACGAGGACTCCCGGCTTGAGACGTTCGCCAAGGTCTTTAGCGAGACGCTCACCACGCACGCCGTCGCCACCGCAGTGATGGAGAACGAGCCGTGGGACGTGATGGCGATCTACTACACCTGCCACGACCACTTTGCGCATGCTTTCATGCCGTTCCACCCGCCCCGGCTGCCGTGGGTACCGGAGGAAGACTTCGAGATCTTCAAGGACGTGCTCACCGGTGCGTACCGCTTTAGCGACATGATGCTCGGCCGGCTGCTGCAACTGAGCAGCGACGACACCACGGTCATCATCTGCTCGGACCACGGGTTCGAGTCGGGCAGCCTCCGCACGCTCGGCAACCCTCGCGAGCCCGCTGGCCCGGCCTCCGACCACCGGCAATACGGCATATTTCTGGCCAAAGGCCCCAACATCCGTGCGGGCGAAAAGGTGTACGGCGCCAGCCTTATCGACCTTGCGCCGACCATGCTCGCGGCGCTCGATCTGCCAATCGGGAACGACATGGACGGCCGGCCTCTGCTCGAAATCTTCAAGCAGCAGCCCGATGTGCAGACCATCCCAAGCTGGGACGATGTCGAGGGTCCGCACCCCGACGGCGTACACGCCGAAGAACAGGCGCTCGACCCCGAAGAGGCGGCCGAACTGCTCAACCAGTTTGTCGCGCTGGGCTACATCGATGACCCGGGCGCCGACAAGCAGAAGCAATACGACAACGCCGAGATCGAGTGCGACTACAACCTGGCTCAGAACTACATCTTTGCTTCGAGGCCGCACGAGGCCATCCCGTTGCTGGAGGGCTTGGTCAAGCGTTCACCTTGGGAAGACCGGTTCATTCAGCAGTTGATCGGCGCGTACCGCCGGGCTGGAAGATTGCAGGCAGCGGTCGACCTGATCGAGCGAGCCTACGAGCTAAATGACAAGACGCACGTAGCGATCCGCGTGATGTACGCCGAGCTTCGGTCGCAGATGGGCGCGGGCCTCGAAGAAGTGGAATCGCTGATTGCCAAGGCCGCCAAGTCGAACGCGCTCTCGCCGGCGCTGCTCAACCGGCTTGCTGCCCTGTACTCATCCAAGCGCAAGTGGTCCGATGCCGAGCGGCTGTACCTCCGCTCTGTTGAACTCAATCCTGATGATGCCCGCGCCCATCAGGGACTCTCTCGTGTCTACTGCCGACTGGGTGAGAACCAGAAAACCATCGATCATGCACTGACAGCAACAGGCCTGATCTTCCGTCTGCCCCACTCGCACCTCAATCTCGGTATTGCCCTGGCGAGATCGGGCCATCCGGAGCAGGCCGAGACCGCGTTCCAGACCGCGCTTCAGATCTCGCCCGGCTTTGTCCACGCGCACCGTGCGCTCTCGCGCCTCTACAAGAACCGGCTCAACGACTTTGCCCGCGCCGCCGAGCACCAGGTCATGGTGCAGCAGTACTCGGCCGTGCGCACACGCGAACAGCAGATGCGTCGCAGAGCAATGTCGGACCATATTTCCACCGAGCTCCCGGACCTGCCCACCGAGGCCCAACGCCGCGAGCAGCTTCTCACCGAACGGCCCGACCGCGTGGACGAACGCAAGCCATCCGGCAAGGAGTTTGTGCTTGTTTCCGGGCTGCCGCGCTCGGGCACGTCACTGATGATGCAGATGCTCGAAGCAGCGGGTATGCCGCCCAAGACCGATGGCGAGAGAAGCGCCGACGAGGACAACCCCAAGGGCTACTACGAGTGGGAAGCGATCAAACAGATCCAAACCGACCGTCGGCTGCTCGATGAAGACGGGCTGCAAGCCAAGGCCATCAAGGTCATCTCCATGCTCCTCAAGCAGATGCCGTACCAGCACCGTTACAAAGTGATTTTCATGACGCGACCGATCGAAGAAGTCGCGGCCTCGCAGGCCAAGATGATCGACCGGCGTGGCACGAGCGGCTCCGAACAGCATGAGGCTGAGCTTGCGCGCACGCTCGCGGCGCACCGAACCGAGATCATCTCATGGCTGGAGAACCATCCGCGCGCTGAGTTCTTGCAGGTGGACTATCCAACGCTGGTCAAGGACCCACAATCGGTCGTGCCCCGCATCGCGACATTCCTCGGCGACGCGCTCAGCAAGCCGGATGCGTTGTACGACCCCATCGAAGGCGGCCTCTACCGCAACAGGTCCAAGAGTCCGACTTAATGCTCAGGGAGCCGCGTTGGTACCCAGCTTCCATCGACTGATCTGGTCAGTGGAGGAGTCAAGCACAGGGATACCACCCTCCCGGCTGAGCACACCCGCGATGACCACAGGCTCGCCGACGAGTTCGAGTACTTCGCCCGATAGCTGCGTCGAGCCGTCGACTCGTAGCAGCGGGAGCGCTTGGTCGCCCGTGAGATCGGGCGATGTCACGATGGCCGCAATGCCGCCCTGTAAACACAGGATCGCGCACGCCTTGTGCCCTTTGCCGTCGCCAGGCTTCATCGCGCCTGTGTAGCACTTGGAATCGAGTATCTCCCCCACCACGCGAATTTGTTCCGGTTCAGCCACTGGTAGCCGCTCAAGCACCTCGCCATCCAAAACGGCGCTAACAGCCTGCGCGCCGTCAGCGAGCAGCAGCACACGCCGGCCCCCTCGCGCCTGAGCGGTGCCTGTCAGCACGCAACGCATGCCTGCGAACACTGACACTCGATCCGCCACTCCCGACTTGACCGTGCTCGCGAGCAGGTAGCTATGACCATCATCCGCAGCAAGCAGCGGGAACGGCTCCATCAACAGCGTGCCGCGCCATTCTGACTCGCTTGAAACCAGTTGCTCGGTTTGCCCCGGATCGCGCTGCGCCAGCGCGATCGCGCCCGCGAGCGCCCCGATCCCAAACACCATGAGCGGTGCAGCGACCAGCACAAAGACCCGCTGCCTGCGACGCATGGGCAGATAGCCGACGTAGATGCCCGGCGGAGTGTCCTTGTTAGAGTCATGCGTCATGGCCAGCCTCCTTCATCGCTCGGTTCAGGCAGGCAACCGGCTCGACATGCGTGCCGGGCTCGTTGGGCGATACACGCAACAACACCCGATCGCCATCGACACGAAGCTCATAGGTCGCGATCTTCTCGGTGTATGGCGGCGGGCTCTGGCCGTTTTCGGGCAGGTATTGGTAGCCGTGCCACGGGCATGTCACGCAGCCGCCAACCACCTCGCCCTCGCCGAGCGGACCGCCCTGGTGCGCGCACGCGTTGCTCATCGCCGATAGCCCATTGGCATGCCGAAAGACCGCTACCTGCTCGCCATCTTCGAGCGCGATAACTCGGCCCTTGTTCATGGCGAATGCAGTGGGCGAACCAATGTCCACCCAGCCGTCGAGAGCGATCAGACCGCGTGTGTCATCGCGCCGTGCTTTCAGACCCGCAGCGATGTGCAGCGAACTCACTATCACCGCTCCGGCGACTACAAGCATCGTGTAGAGCGTGCTCGGTTCGGCCTGGAGGATGCCCATCGCGACGTGGAGCAGCACCATCGCGTACGCCGGGTAAACCAGCATGTGAAGCGTTTTCCAGGTGCGGTTCCCAAGGAAACTCAGCCAGAAATCGTGGCTCGTCGCGGCCATCACGAAAAGCACGAGCAGCGCGATCAGCCCCAGCACCTCGAACGGGAAGCCACTGATCGACCCGAACGAGCTGTAGCCATCGACCATCGCGGCGATCGGTACTCGGACGCCGAACGAGCCGTAGTACAGCGTCGCGAGCCCGGCGTGCGCGAGTGCCGCAAAGAACGTGACCACGCCGAGATGCCTGCGGTTGTACAGCAGTGGCGCGACGAGCGTCGTGAATCGCGCAAGCGGGCCAATGCACAAAATGACGTGCAGCAGCACGATCGACAGCGTGCCAAAGGCGCGAATCGCGAGCACCATCGGGTCCAGTGTTCGGCCATCGGTGTGAACCAGCGTGCCCACCACCATAAACGCCAACAGATACAGCGCTGCGCCCAACGCCACGAGAAGATCGTACGCCTTCTTGTGCGCATTCCATTGCACCCCCCGGTAGCTCGCGGTCATGGCGACGTCTCCGCTATGGCATCAGAGGTATCTGGGATGCTCGCGGGCCTCTGCCAGAGCACCCACGCCAAGAGCGCGATGAGTGCCGGGCCGAGCACGAGCCAGGTAAGCAGATGCCGACGGCGCTGCGCGCGGATCATGCCCCGCTCTCCTGCTCGCGTTTCAGCGTTCGCCATCGGGCCATTACCAACGGCCAAAGCCCCGCAGCACCCGGCAGGAAGAGCAGCCGAACGCGCAGCGGAGCTGCGTTGGCAGCCTGATCCACGCGGCGCACCCCCACCAACACAAACCACAAACCCACAACGAGCCCCACAGCGAGGTACACGCCCAGCCCCGTCAGCAGCAACAACACGGGTGACACCATGAGCTCCTTCGCAATGACGATCGACAAGCCTCGCACGTAGCGTACCAAGGCTGCCAAGCACCGGTTCTACATCGCTTGCAGAACGGTTCTTCCCGTGTTTGTCATTTTGTTAGCGCAGCCGTTACGTCGTCAGCCGTCACCGCGAGGTGCCACGACGACTCGGCGCTCCAGATCGGGCACCCATGTGCCGCCCGGCTTCTCGATCGTGATCGCGAACAGCGCGACGCGGCCGACATCGATCCCAGGCTCGATCGGGACAATCACCTCGCCCTCGGCGTTCGCGTTGAACACGCCGCCGCTGACCTTCTGCTCAAGCCCCCGCTCGTCAATGACCCAGACCTGGTACTGCTCGATTGCCGGGTCGTTGACCCTGAGCCCCTCGAATCGCAAGTAGCCCTGCTGAATCGCATCATTCCAAACGACATCGCCGTTCACGCCCGGCTGCTCGGCAGCGGGCAGGCCCTCAGCGTTGAACGGCTGCCAGGCAACCCGCACCGTGTCGCCAAGATTCAGCAACTCGCGGCGGTTGCGGGCAAGTGTCTCAGGGTCTTCCGGTTTCTCAAACCGAGCGATCTTGAATTCCGCCTCGGTAAGCAGTCGAGTGGCGCCTTCGAGCCTCTCAACCAAAGCGAGATTCTGCTCCGCAGCGAGCGCCAACTGCTGGCCCCGCTCGCGCGTGGCGGCATCGGCGGAAGCGAGCCGAGTGCGCAGCTCGTCGACCTGTTGGCGAGAGACCTCGACCAGCCGCGTGTTCTCCGATCGTTGCTCCTCGGCGAGTTGCTGCATGCGACCGATCTCTTGGTTGCTCGCACGGAGCGACTGCGTCGCCCAGAAGCCTCCACCGATGAGCAGGGCCACCATCGCTGCCAGCGCGAGCCAGAGTCCTGCCGCCGGACGTGGTGACAATGGCTGCGGGATCGCGGCCATCATGTCGGCCCGGCGTGCGAGCCGCTGTTTGACATCTTCGGGCATGCCATCACTTTGGTCAGCCGCATCGGCGAGCAGCACCAGCCGGCCGATGGCCTCATCCAGCTGCGCTCGATCGATCTCGGCATCGCCGGATTCCTGTGTGAGCGCTTCGAGCTCGGCGTGCTCCTCGACCGAGAGCGAGCCGAGGGCATCGCCCGCGAGCAGTTCGAGCATCCGATCGTTCGGGTCGCCATCGCGAGGCTGGTCTGGTCTGGGCGCATCGGTCATCCCACACCTCCTTGTGCCAGCTTCTGCTTGGCCACGCTCGCCAGCCGCATCAGCCCGCGCCGCAGCCTCGATTTCACCGTGCCGATCGGTGCATCCGTCGCGATCCCGATTTCCCGGTGGGTCATCCCTATGCACACGAACATCCAGATCGCTTCACGCTCGGCTTCAGGCAGCTCAGCCAGCGCCGACTCCATCCGCTTTACTTCGGTTGAGGCTGGCTCGCGGATGCCGCTATCCGTCGGCGTGGGCATCGATCGCCTCTCGACGGCCTTCATCATTCGGCCGCGAGCACCGACCCGCCGCTGGGCGTCGGTCAGCCTGCGATGGGCGATGGTCGCGACAAACGCCGCTTCCGAGCCGCGCGAGGCATCAAACTTGCCAGCTGCGAGCCACACCTCCACGAACACATCCTGCACCGCGTCTTCGATCTCGCCCTCGGCACGATCCAGATACCGCCGGGCCAGCCGCCACACGAGATCGCCGTATGTGTCGATGCATGCACCGATCGCGTCGCGGTCACCCTTCGAGATGCGTGTCAGAATCGAGTCCAAGCAGGGTTCCCTGGCGCGGTCGGCCATGTTCAGCCATGTTCGGTCCTCGTGATCGGACCATTGGTGGCAGCGCGACCACAGGATAATCGCGGCACCGCTCAGAAGCGAGCCCGGCTCACCCGAAAGCGCCATCCGCTAGACTGGCCGCATGACCGCTGATGCTCCCACACCGATTCTTCAGCCCGTGCGAAGCGGGGGCGAGGGCGACTTTGTCGAACCACTGGAGCTGCGGCCGCCGGGGCCGTACGTCATCGGCCGATCCACCGACGCCGATTGGCCGCTGCCCGAGCAGTCCGTGTCCCGCCGCCACGCCCAGCTTGAACGCCGCGAAGGCGCGTGGGTGCTCACCGATCTCAAGTCACGCCACGGCACGGTGGTCAACGGCAGACGGCTCGACGACTCGCAGTCCGTCACGCTCGTGCCCGGCGACCTCATCGCCTTTGGCACCTGGACCTGCCGCTGCCAGTCAGGCCCGAGGCGCCCCGGCGTCACAACGCCCTTCATGATGCGGGACGATGCAAATGCCAGCATCGCGCCGATCGATCGAACCCGCCTCTCCGGCATCGCTCAGCGCGGCCTTGAAGCCCTGCTCGAACTCACCCGCTCGCTTGAGCATGCTAAGAGCGACGAAGACATCGCGCACGCCGTCGTGCGCGCGGTGGATCGCGCCACCCGCTGCCCGCGCGTGTTCGTGACTCGGCCGGCCACCGGCGATGAACACGAGACGCTCGCCTCGAACACGGCCGAACCCACCATGCTCTCGCGCTCGCTCATCAATGCCGCCGCAAGCAGGGGGCTGGTGGAACTCAACACCGCCGGGCAGAGCGCCGAGCAGACGCACTCGATCATGCAGCTCAGCATCCGATCGGCGATCTGCGCTCCCATTCTGTCGTCGGGCGAACCGGCTGCGTTTCTCACGCTGGACACTCGAACCACTGAACGCACGCTGCCCCCAGACGCCGCGTCGTTCTGCCAGTCGGTCGCCGACCTCGCGGGCATGGCCCTTGAACGCTTGATCGCGGCCGAACTCGCCGTCAGGCATGAACAACTCACCCGCGATCTCAGCGCCGCCCGCCGCGCTCAAGAACTGCTCTCGCCCGCAGCATCGGGCACGCTCGGCCTCATCAGCTATGTCTTCGAGGCGCACGCAGGCCGGGTCGTTGCGGGCGACCTGTTCGATATCCTCGCACTCGATGCGCACCGCACCGCGTTTTTCCTAGGCGATGTTTCGGGCAAGGGTGTAGGGGCCGCCGTGCTCATGGCCGCCGCCCAGTCGCAGCTGCGCACCCATTTGCTCAATGGTGCTCCGCTGGCCAAGGCCGTCGGCGCGGTGAGTGCGGACCTGTTCCGTCGCACCGACCCATCGAAGTTTGTCACCCTGCTCGCGTGTGTGGTCGATGCACAGGCCAGCGAACTGCACATCGTCGACGCTGGCCACGGCTGGTTCGCGGTAAGCCCCGCTTCCGGTGAACCTGTTCAGATCGAAGCCCCCCACGGCTTCCCGCTGGGGGTCGTCGCGGAGGCCGAGTACGAGCCGCATACCGTTCCGTTCACCGCCGGCTCGCAGGCTGTGCTGTTCTCCGATGGAGCCGTCGAGCAGCCAAACCCCGCAGGTGAACAGTTCGGCTATGACGCTGTGCTGCGATCGATCGCACGAGCCAACGATCCTGCGACGATCACGCAGGCGATCGTCGCAGACGTGCGAGCGCACGCCGCGGGCGAGTTCGCAGACGACCTAACCGTCGCATGCGTCCGGCTTCGCGATCCCGATTGACCGACTCGGGGGCTCATTTCAAAGCTCGCCCAAGCACCCCATCGGGTATGGTGCCGTCATGATGAAGACGCTTCTTGCCTGTATCTGCTGCCTGCTGCCCGGCACGCCCTTCACGCTCGCACAGGCCGAGCCCAACGGTTGGGACACGCTCGAAGCCCGCGCTCTCGCCGAGCACGGCGAAGTTGGCGCAAGCGCGGCCGCGTTCCTCCGATCGCACGCCCCTGCGAGCGACGCCGACCTCGATGCCGAGTTGCTCTGGAGCAACCTCGACCTTGCGCTCCGCGCTCGCAACGAGTTCCCTTGGGCCGCTGCCGTGCCCGACGAGATGTACTTGAACGACGTGCTGCCCTACGCCGTGTTTGATGAAACCCGCGAGCACTGGAGGCCACGGTTCTACGAGTTATGCAGTGACATCGTCAAAGACGCGGCCGACGCAACCGAGGCCATCCAGCTTCTCAATCGCGACCTCTTCAACGCGCTCGATGTTCACTACAACACAGGTCGCAAGCGGCCCAACCAGAGCCCGCAGGAATCGATCGAGCAGGGCCGGGCCACATGCACGGGGCTTTCGATCATCCTTGTCTATGCGTGCCGATCGGTGGGCATCCCCGCGAGGGGCGTCGGGGTTGAGAACTGGCACGACCTGCGCGGCAACCACACCTGGGTCGAGGCATGGGACGGCGAGTGGCGCTTTACGGGCGCCGACGAGTACACCGCCAATGGGCTCGACCGAGCGTGGTTTACCGGCGACGCCGCCAGAGCTACGCCGGGGCATCGAGGCAAGGCTGTCTGGGCTACGTCTTGGGCACACACGGGCGAGCCATTCCCGATGGTCTGGTCGCCCGCTTCGCAAGCTGTCAGCGCGGTCGATGTAACCCATCGGTATACCAATCACCCGATAGAGCCGCTCGGAGAGGATGCCGTCTCATTCCAGCTTCGCGTTTGGGATGGCGCTAAACGCATCGCTGCGCGCGTGCGCATCACCGATGCCGCTGGCTCCGAAGTCGCCGATGTGTTTACCCGCGCAGGGCGAGCCGACCTCAACGACATGCCAAGCGCGGTGCTCAGACATGGGCAGCCGTACAACCTGACCGTTGAACACCTCGGCAAGCGCTGGACCACGCAGCTCGAACCGCTTGCTGCTGGGGATGGAGGCACGCAGACCCACGACCTCCGCGTCTCTGACTTGCAGGCCGTCCTGAGCGAGCACCAGGCGCAGGATGCCATCGATGCGATCTGGGCTCGAATCGCTGACGGCATCAGAGCTAAACGCGAGGGCAAAGCCATTGGCGAAGTCACCAAAGCGGGCCAGACCATGCGGCTGCTTGAACGCTCTTTTGGTGAAGCACCCCCCAGCGAAAGAACTCTGTGGATATCACTCCACGGCGGTGGCGGCGCGCCCGCCGAAGTCAACGACCAGCAGTGGCGCAACCAGATCAAGCTCTACGAGCCAGAGGAAGGGCTGTACATCGCACCGCGTGCACCCACCGACACTTGGAACCTCTGGCACCAAGCGCACATCGATGCCCTGCTCGATGAACTCATCGCGGTTTGCGTCGCGACGCGCGGCGTTGACCCCAACAGGGTCTACCTGATGGGTTATTCAGCAGGAGGCGACGGCGTGTACCAGCTTGCCCCGCGCCTGGCCGACCGCTTCGCAGCTGCGACCATGATGGCTGGACACCCAAACGATGCGAGACCCGAGAGTCTGCGCAATCTGCCGTTTGCGATCTTCATGGGCGGCAAGGACTCGGCGTACAAACGCAACGAGGTCGCCGCGCAGTGGGGAGAACGACTTGCCGAGCTTCATCGCACCGACCCCGAGGGCTATCTACACCGCGTCACGATCTATCCGGAACATGGGCACTGGATGAACGGCGAGGACCGCGAAGCCCTCCCGTGGATGCAGGCGCACACGCGCACTCCTTGGCCGACCAGGGTCGTATGGAGGCAGGACGATGTGACCCACACGCGATTGTACTGGCTCGAACGCACCGCCGAAGCGATCAAGCCGGGCGAACAGGTCACCGCTCACGTCGAGGGACAGATCATCACCATCACTTCCGACGATGTCCGCTCGGTTCGGCTTCTCCTGCACGACCAGCTCATCGATCTCGACCAGCCGATCGCGGTCGTCGCGAACGGCATCGAGGTGTTTTGCGGCCGCGTCCTCCGGACGAATGCCGAGATCGAACGATCGCTCACAGCCCGGCGCGACCCGACCATGGCCGCGACGGCTTCGCTCGAAGTCAGCTGGTAGCGGCGTTCAAGTACCATGAGCCGAACTCACATGCTGCCAATAAAACGGCCAGCCCCGATGGACCGGCCGTGCCTGGCGTTGTGTTTGTGAGGCAAGGTCTTTGGGCTGTCGCGCCCTCACGCTGCGATCACGTCGTCTGCCGAGCGTGTTGCTTCCACCGCGAGGCGGTGCCGTTTGCGCGGGCCTCATCCTTGTAGTAGCACCGAAGGATCGAGTCCATCTCCGTCTTGCCGCCGGCGATCTCTACGACCCGCTTCCAGGCATTGGCCTCCAGCAATTTCTTGAGCGGCTGGTCGACCTTCGGAATCCGTGGCCAAATCTGCCGGAGCTCACCATCCCAGACGCCGTGGTACCGCGTCAGATCATCCGGGTAGACGATCTTGCGATCGACACCTTCGTCGACAGCCTCGAACGGATGCGTGATGTTCAGGTAGCCGTAGTCGTCGGTGAGTTCTTCGCCGGCCTTGATGTCACGGATCGCGACCTCAAAGTTGTACGCCGTCGTGAGGCAGTTGGACTTGAACGAGTGGTTCACGAACCTCGCGTGGTCCCAGCACAATATCCATTGCCCCTGTTGGTTGCGGAAGCAGTAGGTGTCCAGAATGCCGCCGTAGGTCGGGCCGAGCGACTCGACCTGCTCGGGCGTGAACTCCCGATCCAGTTTGTCCTGGACCCAGGTGATGGTGCCCTTGGGAATGTCACGAGTGGCGACCACGCCGTGGCCGATCTGCGCGTTGATAAAGCGCAGTTCTGTGTCGGGGTGCATCATTGGACGCGAACCCTAATGTGCTGACGCCGTCGTCCCAGAGCCGGAGCCCGCCATGGTTGGCCACAATGGCCGAGGCGCAAGTCGGGGCGGAGCGCCGGTCATCAGCAAGCCGAAATATTACTGCCTTGCCACCGGCAGGCAAGCGCCTTTTCAGATTCATTGCTCGGGCACAAACCGCTGGTCGCCGGTCGCCTCATCGCCCGGCTCGGCGACCTCGTCGTTGAGCCACTCGATCACCGCCGCCCAGCCCAAACTCTCGGGATCGCCAGCAAAATAGCCGCTGATGACCGAGGTCACCCGGAACCCGAGGTGAAGCTGAAACGACAGCGTCGGGTCGTTGAGTCGCCCGTTGATGACCTCGATGGTGTACGCCTCGGCGGACATGCGGTCGGCGTAGCGGTGGTACCCGCGGAGCCTCGACCCCGCCACGATCCGCCACAGCCCGAGCTGGCGGGCCAGATCGAATCGGCCCCGCTTGTACAGCCGCCGGCCGATCCCCTGGCCTTGGTACCCGGGCCGCACCATCACATCCGCCGCGAACAGCGTGTTCCCGTTCACCGGGTCGTGGTTCGAAAACATCCCGCCAGCCGTCAGCGCGTTCCACGAGCTTGTGTCGGACTGGGCATCCCAGTCGATCACCAGACCCGAGCACGCCCCCACCACCAGCCCCGAGCCCTGCTCCACCGCCACGAACTGCCCCTGTGGAAAGGCCGACAGGTGAGCCTCGAGATACTTGTCGTCCCAAGGCGAGATGTCGGGATAGCTCAGGCTCGCAATCTCCTCGATGCCTGCGAAGTGCTCGGGACTCGTATTCCGGATGACCACCCGCCGCCCGGGCCGCTTTCTGGTGGGCACCGCGGCCTCGGCCGCCCACCGCTGAACGGCCTCCACCTTAAACGGCTTCATCGACTGGCTGTCCTTGAGCGGGCGCACCGTGCCGTGCAGCCTGTTCCGCCGAAGCACATCAAGCGCCAGCTCGCCGATCACCATTGTCTCCTGGTTCGGGATGCCCTCGGCAAGGATGCCGTCACGGGCGAACGGGAAGTCGCTCGGCGTCAGGATCGACGCCTGCCCGTAGTTCAGCGACACCGCCGGCACCATCGGGAGCGAACCCACCGTCGCGGCGTTGACCACAAACATCTGGTTCTCGATCGCCCTCGCCTGGGCGCAGTACCGAACCCGGATGAACCCCTGCCGATCGTCCGTATAGCTGGGCACAATGAGAATCAGCACCCCCGCGTGTGCGGCGGCCCGGCACAGCTCGGGGAATTCCACGTCGTAACAGATCGCAATCGCGATCCGCCCCATCGGGGTATCAAACACCCGAAGCGTGTCACGCGGGCTGACCCGCCAGTGCTCCTTCTCAAACCGCGTCATGTTGAGCTTGCCCTGCACCTCGTGCGAGCCATCTGGTGCGAACAGGAAGCTGTCGTTGTGGACTTTGTCAGCGTCGCCCGGATCGAG
Organism: uncultured Phycisphaeraceae bacterium; assembly: GCA_964352615.1. Classification (GTDB taxonomy): domain Bacteria; phylum Planctomycetota; class Phycisphaerae; order Phycisphaerales; family UBA1924; genus OFTM382. The sequence goes on along the minus strand of CAYGSG010000011.1, from coordinate 35,015 downwards.
CGTCGGAATCGAACCCGCCACGATGTGAATCCCGCACGAGCGAGCCAGCGACTCGAACAGCTCGACGTACTCGGGCACCCGCTGAGCCAGCGCCCGGACCTGCGCGTCCATCGGCCGGTGGATGTCGCCCAGCGTTAGCAGTTGTACCGTGAAATACTCAGGAAACACAACCAGATCGCAGTCGTAGTCGGCGGCCGTGTGCACGAGCCCCGCGACCTGCTCGCGGAACTGAGCGAAGTCCTTGATCGGGCGAACGAAGTATTGCAGAGTCGCGATGCGGGCTCGGTTCAAGGGCTGCCTCCAAGACTGCGACGTGGTTGGACCTCACCCCATGCTACTCCAAGCTAAGGGCCACTCGAGTACGCAACTCCCCAGACGATCGTCTGATCAAAGCAGTGCACCGCGCCAAGCCCTCGCCCAGCCCGGCGGCACGCCCTCACTCGCTCCTCAAACACACTGCACATGACTTCGGCGAGCGAGAAAGGGTGTAGCCATGAAAAAACCCTTCGACGTACTCGCCGAAGGGCTTGAACTCTCGAAAAGTCGGGGTGAGAGGATTTGAACCTCCGACCTTCTCGTCCCGAACGAGACGCGCTACCAAGCTGCGCTACACCCCGGAGCCACCGTCCCAGCCGGTGGACCATCACTATACACCGCCCCCACTCCCTGAGCGAGAGCCGACTCGTCCCGCACCCTCGAACTCCGCATTATTCGCGGATGTTCGCCGTCTCAGCCGGGAACTGCGGCCGCTCGCTGTACACATTGTCTTCGATCGTCCCCGGGTCCCCGTCCGGCCCAGCCGAGTAGAAGTACGCCCGAGTGCCACCGCCGGGGCAGATCCCCTCGTCGGCGTCGCCGAACAGCAGGAACCCATCGACACGGGGCACCTCACCGCCGGGCGATTCAAATGGCCGCCAAGACCGGCGAAACTCGATCGCGTTGAGTGAGGCCGCCATCGCTCGAGCCTCAACGTTTGTGGTATTGCTATCCCAGTAGTTACCCCAACCACCGTCGTACGCTGGATGCACAAACCGAATCGGGTTGCCCCAAGGATCGAGTACCCGAGTGAAATCGTCTGTCGTGCTTAGCACATCGTTGTCTTGAAAGGTCGACCGCACTGCCGTGTCCAAAGCGCGGATCACAGAGGAAGCTGAGTCTTCACTCCCAAGTGAGGCGATATAGATCGATAGGCTCGGCCAGGGAAGTTCGGCCAGATCCGGGATCCCGTCACCGTCTGTGTCATCATTCGGCATTGGCCCCGCTGGCCCAACTCTCGCATCGATCGACGGGAGAGGCGTTCCATTAGATGCCTCATACATGCTCGGCAGCTTGTCGCCAGTCGCCGTCGACCAAGCCTCAACGCTCTGGTCCAGCACTCGGATCGTGTCCTGCGCCGCCCGGTCCCGGCCCGACCCGAGCACCCCGTTGGCAAGCCCCACGGTCAGCGCGATCAGAATCACCAGCACCGCGATTACCACCAACAGCTCGATCAGCGAGAAACCCGCTGTCCTTCGCTGCTGGGCCACGCCCGTTCGATCGTCGTCCATCATCGCGTTCCCCTTTACTCGGCTACCGACCGGCCGCACTCCGCAGCCCGGCTGCCGCATCCCTGCAACAGGATACGCTAAAATCGCCCGCTGGATCCGATCGACCTTGCCGTGCTCGCACGCTGTTCGGGCCACAGGCCCATTTGCTCACCGCTTTCTGGGCTTACCTCGGTCCTGCGAGGCCGCCGACCGCGCCGCATCACTCGCGTCCGACGCCTTTTTCTCGGCATCCTCGCCAGGGTCCGTCTCCTTAAGAGGCTGTTCCGCTGCGGCCCCCGGTGCAGGCGGCGTGTAGAGCCCGGAACTGCTCGCAAACTTCGCCCCCGCGCCACCCGCCGCTCCGGCAGCTCCGACTGCAACCGGTGCCCGCCTGGGCTGCTGCTGTTGCTGCGACGGCCCGAACCGTGCCTTGAACACCAGGTCCGTCACACGGTCACGGATCGTCTTGTTCATGTCGACAAACATCCGCGAGCCCTCGCGCTTGTACTCGATGCGCGGATCAAGCTGGCTGAAGGCGCGGTACCCGATGGCGTCGCGAAGCTGGTCCATCTGGTACAGATGGTCCTTCCAGCTCCCATCAAAGATGTTCAGCAGGATCGCCTGCTCAAGCTGCAAGAGCTCCCCGCGCGCCATCGTCTCGACCTTGGCACGAATCGCGTCGGCCCGGTCGCTTTCATCCAAGAACCGCATCTCCTCAGGAGCCGGCGTGTTGAAGTGCTCCTTGAGCCATGCATCAAACCCATCAAGCCCGTCGGTCGCGACGGCTTCATCGATCAGTTTATCGAGCCGATCTTCCTTGACCGCCTTGGCCGACAGCTCGCGCAAACGCTCGGCCACCTTGTTCGGCGGCGTCTTCTTCAACTCCTCCGCAGACAAGCTCGAACCGAACCGCTGACGTGCCCATTCAGCGAGCCTCCCAATCGCGGCATCAGGCCCCGAGTCGCGCGCCGCCTGCATCGTCTGCTGCATCGCCACCTCAACGGGCAGCTCGATCTCCCGCTTGCGGTACGCATCCTCAGCGAGGCCGATGATCACATCGGCGGGATTGCGGTCCTCGGCCTTGCGGGCTTCTTCAAGCTCGCTCAGCTTGGGCGCGGTGCCGAACTTCGCCTCGCACCACGCCGACAGCTTCTTCAGCCCGTAATCTTTTTCAAGGTACGGGTAGATGCCCTTGAGATCCGCCTTGTCGATCGCCGCTTCCGCCGAGTCAATCAGCAAATCCTGCACATGCCGGCGCTCCGTGGCCCCGCCCTCGCGCAGCTCGCCCGCATCGATCTCAACACCGAACCGGCTCTTGGCCCAGTTCACGAGCCCCGCCGAATCGAAGTCCACACTGACCTCGCTGCCCTCCATCGGGATGTACTCGCCAAGCGTCACATCCACCATCGCCCGCGCATCTTCCTTGGCGAGCCTGCGGATCACCCGGTCCATCTCGCTCGCGTCCTTGTTCCGCAGCTTGTCCGGCGGAATCGAGCAATCCAGCTTCTCTTTGGCAAATTCGGCCACGCACTCCGCCGCGTAATCGGGGTCGAGGTACTGCGCCACCGCATCGTCGACCGCAGCGCCGATGTACTGGAAAATCAGCCCCTTGACGTCCCGGCCCTCGAGCACCCGCTGACGCTGGCCGTAGAACGACTGCCGCTGGTGCTCCATGACCTCGTCGTACTCGAGAATGTTCTTGCGAACCTGGAAGTTCCGCTCCTCCACCTTTCGCTGAGCGCCCTCGATCCGTTTGGTGAGCATCCCGCTCTCGATCGCGTCGCCCTCCTTCATGCCCATCTTGCTGAGCACGCGCATCGTGGTCTCGCCCGCGAACATCTTCATCAAGTCGTCGTCGAGCGCCACATAGAACCGGCTCGATCCGTTGTCGCCCTGCCTGCCCGAGCGGCCGCGGAGCTGGTTATCGATCCGCCGGCTCTCGTGCCGTTCGGTGCCGATCACATGCAGCCCGCCCATCTCCTCGATTGTTTTGAACCACCGAATCCGGTGCATCATGCATCGGGCCGAAGCGTCCAGCTCGGCGCGCAACGCCTCAGCGCTCATCGTCGGTATCTTCTTCGCGTCCGCCCATGTGTGGTCCTCCGCCCACTTCTGCAAGAGCTGCAACTCAAGATCCCCGAACGATGCAAGCTCCGCATCCCGCTTGCGCATCCCAAGCTCGGCCTGCGCGATCTTGCGGTACACGTTCTCCCGCAGCTCCTCATCGCTCGCTTCAACCGTCAGTGTTCGGCTCGCGATCCCACGCCGCAGCCAGTGGTCCAGAAGCGATTCCCGGCTGATCGGTTGCAGCACGATGTCCGTGCCACGGCCCGCCATGTTCGTCGCGATCATCACCGCGCCCAGCGCGCCCGCGTTCTTGATCAGTTCCGCCTCGTGCTCGTGCTGCTTGGCATTCAGCACGTTGTGCTTGATCTGGTGACGCTGGCTCAGCGTGCTCGCGACCAGCTCGCTCTTGTCGACACTCGTCGTGCCAACCAGGATCGGCCGCCCCACATCGTGGAACGTCTTGATCTCGTCAACGATCCGTTCCCACTTATCCTTGCCACGCAAGAACACCATGTCCGCTTGGTCGTTCCGCGCGATCTCCCGGTTCGTCGGGATCGACACCACATCCAGCTTGTAGATGTCGTGGAACTCCTGCGCTTCGGTGTCCGCCGTGCCCGTCATGCCGGCGAGCCGCTTGTACATCTTAAAGAAGTTCTGAATCGTGATCGACGCCACCGTCTGCGTCTCCGGCTTGACCGGCACCTTCTCCTTCGTCTCCACCGCCTGGTGCATGCCGTCCGACCACTGCCGACCGATCATCGGCCGGCCCGTGTTCGTGTCCACAATCACCACGCTCGGATCCGCCCGACCCGTCATCCGGTCGGGCACGTCGATCACCACATAGTCCCGGTCCAGCTTGTACACCGCGTGCGCACGCAGCGCCTGCTCAAGCAGGTGCGGCATGTCCATGTTCTCATCAACATAGAACGACCCGATCCCCGCAGCCCGCTGCGCTTCCGCCACACCATCATGCGTCAGGTGCGACTGCTTGCGGTCCATCTCAAGCTCGTAGTACTGCATGTGCTGGTCGCGGTCGCGCTCCAGCTCGGGCAGTTCCTTCTTCGCCGCCTCAAGCCGCTTCTGAAGCTCGGGCACGAGTGACTTATCCCGCGCCTGCCGGATGTCGCCTTCGAGACCCTTGATCGTTTCCTTGCACCGCTCAACATCTGCTTCGCGGTCCGTCCAAGGCTTCTGCTTTTCAACCAGATGCCGCGCCAGCTTGTCCGCCAGCTCGTACCGAGGCTGATCATCGTGCGCCTGGCCCGAGATAATCAGCGGCGTGCGCGCCTCATCGATCAGCGTCGAGTCTACCTCGTCAACGATCGCGAACTGCCGATGTCGCTGCACCTGCATCGAAGCCGAAGGCTTCATGTTGTCACGCAGGTAATCAAAGCCGAACTCGGCCGTCGTGCCGTACACCACATCGCACCGGTACATCCAGCGTTTGAACTCCTCCGGCTGCGCGTGCTGCGGGTGGATCGCCCCCGCCGTCATGCCCAGCGCATGGAAGAACGGGTACGTCCAGTCGCGGTCACGCTGCACAAGGTAGTCGTTCACCGTCACCACATGCACCTGCTGGTGCTCGATCGCTGCAAGGAAGCACGCCAGCGGCGCCACGATCGTCTTGCCCTCGCCCGTCTTCATCTCGGCGATCTTGCCGCCGCTCAGCACCATGCCGCCAATCAACTGCACATCAAACGGCCTTGCCCGAAACGGCGGCCGGCTCAACGGGTACACCTCGCGCACCGCCTCGTACAACTCGAGCGGCATCTCCACCAAACGCCAGTTGGGAACCACGTGCGTGTGACCTAGATGCTCGTCCGCCGTGTCCGGCTCACCCGCTGGCGCTGTTGTGCCCGAAGCTTGCAGCGTCCGGGGCAGCACATCAGGCATGCCCTTGAGCCGCTCGGCAACCTCAGCGTACAACGCCTGCCCGCGCTCGCTCAGCACGGCCGGGTCGAACGCCCGGTCCGGGTTGAAGATGTTGCGGATACCCACCGAACGGTCCATCGCCTCGCGAGCCACCGCAAAGGACTCCGCCAGCAGCTCGTCGATCTTCGCGCCCCCAGCGAGCCGGTCGCGGAACTCGACGATTTTCCCGCGCAGCTGCGCATCCGTCAGCTTGCGGATCTCCGGCTCCATCGCGTTGATCTCTTCGACCCGGGTGGTGTACCTCTTAACGAACCGGTCGTTCCGCGTGCCAAACATCGAGTTCATTAGTGGGCCGATGACCGGCAGGCCCTGGTTCTTCTTGCTCATGGCTCTACTTCTTTCGGGGCTCGTTGGGCCCTCTCTCCGCGCCGGGCATCAACGCCCATCGCGATCAGATCGTGTTCATCCCGGCCTGCGCCGCTTGGGCCAGCCCGGTCCGTGCTTCTACATTGTGAAGGTCGATTTCGGCCCACAGCGCCTCGCGCCAAGGCCTACCGCCAGCGAAACGCCAGTGAATCGCCAGTCGAACACCGGCGCAATCACCCAATAGCGGGCGGCGGCAACGCCGACTCGTGCAGGCTCAACAGCGGCCTGCGGTCGGCTACCAGATCGGCCAAAGCCGGTGCGTGGGAGCCAAGCTCGCGCGACAAGCACCCGACGCCCGCGCCTTCAACCCGCTTGGCACGCTGCTCAGCGCTCCCAGCGACCCAAGCGCACACCAAATCTGCAACGCTCGCTCCCCGCGCCATAGGCGTCGAGACCGACGCCAGCGAAGCCGAGCACAGCGTCGCCATCAGCACCACCCAGCCCAGCTGCAATCCCAGCGGGCTGTCGGTCCGGACCGGTTGGCGTTCGCTCTCGCGGGTCACGCCCTAAGTATCGGCCTGCCGCGAGCCGCAAGCAAACAATCCCCGAGGATTGCTCGCCCGTCGACCATGTGCCTCGGGCCGACCTCCACCTTGTGGACCGCTGAGCCCCGACTGTCCGATAGCCAAGCAGCACCGCGAGCCCGCGTACACTCGCCGCACATGAACGAGCCCAGGCCAGAGGATGCCCCCATGATCGCCAGCCGCAAGGCCCTGCCCAGCACCCGCAACTCGCTCACCCACAAGTTCACCGTGGACCGCCACGAGGGCTACCTCACCATCGGGCTCTACCCCGACGGCACCCCGGGCGAAATCTTTCTCAAGGTCGCCAAAGAAGGCTCGGCATTGTCCGGATTTTGTCAGGCATTCTGCCGAGCGTTCTCCCTCGCCATGCAGCACGGCCTGAGCATCGACGACGCCGTCGCCCGCTTCAAAGGCATGCGGTTCGAACCGATGGGCCCGACCAGCAACCCGGACATTCCCGAGGCCAGCTCCATCGTCGACTACATCGCCTGCTACCTCGAACTCAACTTCTCCGAGCCCAACAACACACGCATCGGCTGACCCGCGCCAACTGCGTCTACGCCTTGGGTGCCTTGTAGAACGGCATCGCCACGACCTCCGCCGCGATCTCCGCTCGGCCCGTGGAAACCACAAGCCCGGTGCCGATCTCGCTGCGCGCACGGTCCACGTACGCCATCGCAATCGGATAGCCCAGCGTGGGGCTCAAACAACCGCTCGTCACCTCGCCAACGTCCGCGCCCGAAGCCTGCACGACCGCGCCGCCTCGGGCCACACGCTTGCCTTCAAGCTTCAGCCCGACGAGCGCACGCTCCGGCCCGCCCGCATCGCGGGTCGCTTGCAGCGCTTCCATGCCCACGAACACCTCGCCCCGCTCATCGTCCGCCTTATCGAGGCTGATCGCAAAGTCCAAGCCGCTCGCCAGCGCGTTGATGTCCTCGCCCAACTCATGGCCGTACAACGGCATGCCCGCTTCGAGCCTCAGCGAGTCGCGCGCGCCCAGGCCTGCCAACTTCACTGGAGCGTCGGCTGCATCGAGATCCACGTCCTTGAGGATCAGCTTCATCGCCATCCCCACCGCTTTGGCCGGCAGAATCGCCTCAATCCCGTTCTCGCCCGTGTAGCCCGTACGCGAGACCAGCACCTTCATCACCATCAGGTTCTTGGTGGTAAAGCGGTACCGCTTGAGCGCCGGAATCTCGCTTGAAAAGGCCGAGATGAAGTCCATCACCTGGGGGCCTTGCACCGCGATCATCGCGGTCGAGAGCGTCTGGTCGTCGATCGTGCACGTCAGGTCGCGCTCCGCCACCAGCGCCGCCAGATGCTCAAGAATCTTTACCCGGTTCGATGCGTTCACCACAACCAAGAAATCGTCCGAGTCGTGCCGATACACCAGCACATCGTCCTTCACCCCGCCCCGATCGTTGCACATCAGGCTGTACCGGCACTGGCCTTCCTGCATGTCGTAGACCTTGCGGCTGCACGCGATCTCCAACAGCCGGCGAGCATGCCGACCCTTGATCGCCACCCGTCCCATGTGCGACACATCGAAAACGCCCCCGCGTGTGCGCACCGCGTTGTGCTCATCGATGATGCTGCCGTACCGCAGCGGCATCTCCCACCCCGCAAAGTCCACCATCTGGCCGCCGTGCTGGGTGTGCAAATCGTGCAAAGGGCTCTGAATCAGGGTCGCGGTCATCGGCTTGGCTCCTGCGTCGCGGGCATTCTGTTCTGAGGTTCTTGGGTCTCGATCCGTGTTGACCTTGGACGGTAGCCCTCAATCCTCGTTCGGCTCTGGCGACTCGCACACCTCCGCGTTGTCGATCAGCCGAACCCCCTCCACCCACGCGGCCACCAGCCCGCGCACCGGGGCGGTCGCCCGCCGATGATCCTCCACGGGCATGAGCGTCCACGCGTCCCGCACCGCTGCGTATTCCGCCTCGATCCCGGCCTCTGCCAGCGCCGCTTCCATCGCTCGCTGGGCCTCGCCGGGCGTTGACGCGCCCCTCGCCGACCGCAGCCCACGCCCGATCGCCGATGCCTGCTCCAGCCCCGCCTTAGTCAGCAACCGGTTTCGGCTGCTCATCGCCAGCCCGCTCGCCTCGCGGACCGTGGCCACCGGCTCGATGCGCACGCCCAGCCCCTCCTGCTCGCTCATCGCCCGGACCACCGCGAGCTGCTGCCAGTCCTTCTCACCGAAGCACGCCGAGTCTGGCTCCACCAGCTCGAACAGTCGGCGGACCACCCGCACAACCCCCGCAAAGTGCCCCGGCCGGAACGAATCCTCGAGCCCGGGCTGCGTCGCCACCAAGGGCAGCTCCCCGACCTCCACGCGCGCCCCCGGCGGGTACACCTCATCCACCGCCGGCGCGTACACCCAGCTTGCGCCAGCCTCCATCGCCATCTCCGCGTCCCGGTCCAGATCGCGCGGGTACCGCTCAAAATCGGTTGGCTCGTTGAACTGCGAAGGGTTCACAAACACCGATACCACGACTTCACCATTCAAGTCGCCGTCGCCCGCGAGTTCCCGCGCCCGCTCGATCAACCGCTGATGCCCCACGTGCAGCGCCCCCATCGTGGGCACCAGCACCCGACGGGCATTCGGGGCGGGATTCAGGTCATGGATCGTGCGCACCAGCATGGTTCCTCCACCGTCGCACCCCCATCGCGCCGAGTCAAGCCGCTACGCTCTGAGGTCTTGACTGACCCAACCAAGCAGCGCGTCGTGGTGGCAGTGCCCACCCACACCACTCGGCACCTGGCGTGCTGCCTGGCGTCGCTGCTCACCCAGACCTCCCCGCCCGACGCGGTCTGCCTCTCGGTCGACAACACCGACCCCGAGATCCTCGAACTCGCCCGGCGCGTCTGGCCAGCCAACGCCGGCGGACCGCCGCTGATCGTCACCATGCGGCCACACCGCGATGTCGCAAGCCTCAACCAGGTCCGCAACAACGCCCTGCGCGCACTCGACCAGGCGCTGGCTCTCAGCGATGACGACCTCGTGCTCGTGCTCGATGGCGACACCGCCCTCCATCCTTCCGCCCTGGCCATCCATCGCAAGCACGCCGTCGGCGTCACCTCCGCACACCGCTACGACCTCACCGAGGCCAAGACCGCCGAGTTGACCGAGCACGCGATCCGTCAGGGAGCCCTCGCCGAGACGGACGCATGGACCACCCCCGAGCAGCGAGAACGCCTTGCCCTGCGCGACCGCAGGCACCAACGCCAGCTCGGCGTGCGCGCCACACCCGTCGCCCGATGGTTCCAAAAACGCCACAAGCCCAAGCTGCTCGGCGGGCATCACGCGGTCCTCGCGGGCTTGCTGCGCACCATCAACGGGTACGACGAGGCGTACATCGGATACGGCTACGACGACGACGACCTTGCCAGCCGCCTCAACCAGCTGCGCCCGCTGCCCAAATGGGCGGTGCTGACCAACCAAGCTTTAGCGTTCCACCTCTGGCACCCGACGCGCGCGCCCAAACGGCCTACATCGGCACCGGGCTACGCGCTGTTCGCACAGAAGCGCCCAGCCAGCGCGCACCTCGGCTGGGCGACGCCCGATGAACAGGACGAGCCATCGATCGAACTCATCGGCGGATAACCGCGCGCAGGAGCCGCCTGAGCACGCCGCCGTGACTCGGCCCGGCTGGCTCGATGCCCTCCATCTCTTGGTAGCTGCGGGGTGGCCTGGCGTAGAGATCGCAGCCGCAGGCATCGCACACGTACCACTTGAGCGGCCCGCGCGACTGAAACGCCTGGTCGTCGAACCCGCACGCCACGCACCGCCTCCGCCGAGGGTCCATGGGCCGAGCCCGAAGGCCCCGCGCAGGCGCACGACGAATCACCTGTGTTTCTCTCCCAGCCATCGCCCTAGATTACCGCCTTGGAGCCGTCCCGAAAAGAACCAACTCGCCAACTGCCCGCCCCGCTTGCCGATTGGCACCAGCGGTTCCATCTGGCAGGCCTGGCAGGCCTGCGGGAAACCCCTCTCGCGAACGACGACTTCCATTCACCCGAAGCCCTTCTGGCTTACCGCGATGCCTCAGGCCAGCACCATTGGTCCAACAGCGCGCTGCTGGCCCGGCTGTTCGGCGTAGCGCAGCTCCCTGCCCCCCCCGCGTCAGCGTCTGCTGATGCCCGGCTCTGGCACGCTGCCCTCGATCCGGCCATGCCTGCGCTCGGCTTGTTCTCGGACGACCCCGGCCCGCTGTGGCCCAACGGCGCGCGCGAGGGCATCGAGTCGTGGACGCTCACCGAACTGCGCGGCCTGCACGCGCTGTGGTGGATCGCTGCGCTGCGGAACGATGCCCCGCTGCGCCAACGCGCGCTGGATGCTGCTGCTTGGCACGTCGCGGAACTCCAACCTGACAACGCGACCAACAGGCCCTGGGCAGCCCACGTGTTCGTCGTGCTCTCGATGGACCCTCGCTGGGCGCACGCCGACCTGCATACCCAGACGCTGTACCACAACGCGCTGATGACCGGCGGTGGCACACCCGAAGCGATCTCGGCCGCGATTCTCCTCGACGCGGCCGAGGCGCTGGCACTGGAGACCGGTTGCGAGCGCTAGACGTGCTGCTGCACTTGGCGCAGCTCGGGTCGGAGCCACCGCTTCATGACCGGGGTGTCCTTGAGCTTGGACCATGCGTCCGCCTGGCCGGCGTACCGCCTGTGCATGGCCGCCGCCACGAGCCCCATGAACATCGGCTGGGGCCGCAGCGGCCGACCCGTAAGCTCGGGGTGGAACTGTGCCGCCAAGAAATACGGGTGGGTGATGCTCGAGCGCGGGTCGTCCTTGTCATTGTCGGTGCGCACGCCGAAGGGCAACTCGAGCACCTGCATGATGGGCGACGACGGATGCCTGCCGGAGAACGAGAGCCCGCTGGCCTCCAGCCTTTCGATGAACGCGGGCTCGACCTCGTACCGGTGGCGGAAACGCTCGCGGACGGTCAGCGTGCCGTCGGCCTGGCGGTCGAGTCGCTCCTGGTAGAGGAATGCTGCGAGCGAGTCGGGTGTGATCTGCACGGCCTGTCCACCAAGCCGCATCGTGCCGCCAAGACCCTCGATCTTCTTCTGGTCGGGCAACTCGCTGATGACCAGCGTGTCGCCATCGGGGACCCACTCGCTGCTGCTCGCGTCAGGCAATCGCAGCACGCTGCGCGCAAACTCGACAACCGCGACCTGAAAGCCCAAACAAATCCCGAGGTAGGGCAGCCTGCTAAGCCGAGCGTGCCGAGCGCACTCCATCTTGCCCGCAACACCCCGGCTTCCGAATCCGCCGGGCACGATGATTCCGTCGAGGCCTTCGAGCGTCTGCTCCGTGTTGTCCGGCGTGATCTTCGATGTATCAAGCCACACCTGTTCGACCTCGCACCCGTGGTGCGCGCCGCAGTGCTCGAGCGCCTTGTCGATCGATGCGTACGCATCGCGCAGCTCGGAGTACTTGCCCGCGACACCGATGCGGACCTTCCACTCGGGTGTGCGCCGCAGCGACGAGGTGAACGCAGCCCAGCGCTGGCGGGCGTTGTCCTCGTGTACCGCATCGACCGAGCCGTGCAGATCGAGTTTCGAAAGAATCTCCCGATCGAGGCCTTCTGAACGCATCTCTTCGGGAATCTGGTAGATGCTCTCGCGGTCGTGCAGGCTGAACACCCGAGGCAGCGGCACGTTCGAGAACATTGCGATTTTTTCGAGCACCGATGGCTGCACGGGCCTCGTCGCCCGGCACGCCAGAATGTGCGGCTGGATGCCCGCCTCGAGCAGCCGTTTGATGCCCAGCTGCGCGGGCTTTGATTTCTGCTCACCCAGCGTGGGCGGCTCGATGACGTACGTCAGCGCCACAAAGCACACCGAGTTCTCGCCCTCTTCAAAGGCCAGCTCGCGGAGCGCTTCGATGTAGAACAGGTTCTCGTAGTCGCCGACCGTGCCGCCGACCTCGACGAACACCACATCCGCGGGCCGCTCGCCGTCGCCTCGCATCGCGAGCTGCCTCAGCGTGCGCTTCACCTCGCCCGTCACATGCGGGATCATCTGCACGTCGCGGCCCAGGTACGCGCCCTGCCGCTCGCGGTTGAGTATCTCCGAATAGATCCGCCCGGAGGTCGTGAAATTCACGGTCGACAGGTTCTGGTCGAGCATCCGCTCGTACGTGCCCAGGTCCATGTCGCACTCGGTGCCGTCGTCGAGCACGAAGACCTCGCCGTGGCGGTACGGGTTGAGGGTGCCCGAGTCGATGTTGAGGTACCCCTCCATCTTGATGGGGGCGACGCACAGGCCTTTGTCTTTCAGCATGCGCGCCAAGCTCGAAGCAAAGATGCCCTTGCCAAGCCCGCTCATCACCGTGCCCAGCACGATGACGTACTTGTGCCGGCCCTTGACGTAGCCAGAAGGGATCGGCGAGTAGAACTCGGTGGAATGGGAGGAAGCGCCCGCCTTTGCGAGCAGCCCGGAGCCGTCGGCCTCGTCATCCGGGCGGGTCGCCGCGGTCGGATGCTTGGCTCCACGCTGAGACGGCTGACTGGGTTCGGGCATGTCTCAGTGTATCAAAGTGGGCCGAGCCATGTGAGGGCTTTCGGCCCCCTATTGGACCCCTGCCTGCTTTGCTTTCCAACGCTCAACGAAGGCGGCGTACTGCTCGGGCGTGTCGATGCCGGTGTGCGTGGTTTCCACCAGCCCGACCGCGATTTGGTGCTGACCCTCCAGCCACCTCAATTGCTCCAGACGCTCGGAGACTTCGAGCGGGCCGGGCGGCCGCTTGACGTACCAAGCCAGCGCGTCCACCGCGTAGGAATACACCCCGATGTGCCGAAACGCTGCAGCCGTGCCATGCGGGATCGCCGAACGAGAGAAGTAGAGGGCGGTTCCCGCTGGCTCCACTGGCCTGGCCCCGAGGTCGATGCTCGTGACCGCTTTGACGATGTTGGGATCCTGCCGTTGGTCTTCGGACTCCAGTCTCGCAACGACCGTGCCACAAACGCATTCCATTAGCAGGCCATACCCGCGACAATCAAGGCATGCATCGATCACCGCGGGGTCGATCTCGGGCTCGTCGCCCTGCACGTTAATGATCTGCTCATGGTCCCGGAGGTTCAGGCTTGTCGCCGCCTCGTGCAGCCGGCTCGTGCCGTTGGGATGCTCGCAAGACGTCATCACGCACTCATAGCCGTGCGCCTTGACTGCCTCGCGGATCTCAAGCGAATCGGTCGCGACGATTACCCGGCTCACGCTGGAGGCCTTGGCTGCCTGTTCGCAGACATGCACGACCATCGGCTTGCCCGTTTCGCTCGCCAGCACCTTGCGCGGGAACCGTGTTGAGCCCAGCCTGGCCGGAATGATCGCGACAGCGCTCTGAAGGGGGTGGCCCAAGCAAATCCCTCCAGCGCTCAGCCCGAGTCCCGCAGCGTGCGCACGAGTTCCTTCAGGCTCACCCGCTGGTCGCGGATGTCGCGGAAGTCGATCTGCTTGATGGCGATCGACGAAGCGATCTTCTCCGCTTCCTTGGCGGCCCCGAGCTCCTGCTCCTCCTCGGCCTTGGCGCGGAGCGACTCCATCAGCCCGTACCGCAGGTCCATGCCGGTCTCGTCGTCGGGAATGGGGTGCGCCTCGACCGCGTCGCGGAAGGTCTGCACCGCTTCATCCACAAAGTCGATCTCCTTGAAGGACCGTGCGAGCATCCCCAAAGCGCGGGCCCGCACCTTGGAGTCGCTCGCTGCGTCCTGCAAGAGCGGGATGGCCTCGTTGTACTGTTCGAGCGAGTAGTACCGCCGGCCCAGTTCGTACTTGTACCGCAGGTCCGTCGGGTACTCGGCCACGGTCGCCTTGAGCTCGCTGACTTCCATCTGAAGGAACTTGTTGCGGGCCTCTTTGTACTTGCCCGCAGCGGCTTCATCATCGGGCTTGGCCTCGGCGTTGAGGCGGTATTGCTCGAGCGTGCGCGCCGCGATACGCAGGTGGATCTTGCCCGCTTCAAGCCGAAAGCCGAACTGCTTGGTCTGCTCGAAGGCACGCATGAGCAGCTTCTTGGCACGCTCCTCGTCCTCGGGCCTGCCGCGTTCGAGCAGCCTGCGGACGAGTTGCTGCATCGACGGCATGTCCTCTGGCCGTTCTTGGAACTGCTTCTCGGCCTCGTTGACGAGCCGGTCCTTGACCTCGTCGGTCTTGACCAGACGCTCGCCCTCTTCGAGGTGCCGCTGCTTGTCGGCGTCCTTCACGTTGGCGCGGAAGCCGCCCTGCTCGCCGGTCTGGTCGAAGCCGCCCCGGCTCATGGTCGCCTGTGCGGACATGTTCCGCACTTCAGCGCTCAGCGCGCCGTCCGCCGGGTCGAGCTTGACCGCTGCGTCGCCAGCCTTGACCGCGAGGTCGAAAGCCCCGACCGTCGAGAACGCATCCATCAACTTGACCAGCAGCTCCTTGGAGGGCTTCTTGTCGTTGAGCGCGATCCGCAGCGCCTTCTCGCCGATCCAGTACGTCTGCTCACTCAGCGAGAGCTTGCCCGCCAGCTCGCACGCACGCACGGCGGCGATCGGGTCGTTGAGCTTGGCCCCCCACCGCACGAGCGAATCGAGCCACTTGTTGATGACCTTGTGCTCGGCCTTGCCGCCCTGCGTGGCGGCCAGCGCGTCCTTGGTGGGCTTGCCTTTGTTGTTCTGGGCCACCAGCGACGACAGCCCCACCACCTTCTCCATCGCCGGCTCGTGGTTGGGATCGAGCCGAAGCCCACCGATCCACAGCGTCAGGGCGTATTCGTTCTGGCCGGTCTGCTCGATGGCTTTGGCCCGGTCAAAGAACTGGCGGGCCTTGTCGGGCTGAACCTGGAGCGTGCCCACATCGAGCTGCTCGACCTCGGCTTCCGCCGATCCCTCGGCGTCGCCTTCGTCGCCCTTCTTCTTCTTGCCGAATAAAGCCACGCGCTGAGTCCTCTCGCTGACCGAATCCGGTCTTGAACCTCTACCCAACCGGTTGCGGCCCGGTGCAGCCAGCATCGTAGCCGATCGCTCCCCGCCTTCCCCTAGCTCATGGCGCTTGCACCATGCCCACCGCTCGCTGGCTTGGCTCCCCAGCCGGGCGCTGACGAGCAGGTTCTGGCACTCTACCATGCCCCGTGCTGCCTGAACCAAGCCAACTCCAACTCCAGTACTACCCGCAGCCGATCCTGAGGATCAAGGCCCAGCCGGTCGAAGCGGTCGATGAGCAAATCCGCGCGCTGGCGGATCGCATGCTCGCATTGATGGCCGAGCACGACGGCATCGGCCTGGCGGCCCAGCAGGTCGGGCTGACCGTCCGAATGTTCGTCGCCGATGTGCCCCTTGACCCCGAAGCTCCGCCGCCGCCGGCCCCCGCCGAGGGCACCGAGCCCGTGCTCACCTCGACCACCGGCCCGGAGGTCTACATCAATCCCGTCATCGAGTTTCTCGACCGCCAGGTCACCCCCTTCAACGAGGGCTGCCTGAGCCTGCCCGATGTACGAGGCGATGTGCTCAGGCCCGAGACCGTCCGGATCACCGCGCTCGACCGCGATGGCAAGACCTTTACCCGCGTCGGGGCTGGCCTGCTCGCACGTTGTTGGCAGCACGAATCCGACCACCTCGACGGCGTGCTCATCATCGACAAGATGAACCCGGGCGACCTGCGGAGCAACAAGCGAAAGCTCGCTGCGATGGAGCGTTAGCCGCTCAAAGCCGACGCGCCGCAAGCCCGGCCAGCTTTCACTTTGACTTATTTCTTGAGCTCAAACGCTCGCGCCCGAGCATCCCTGCCACCCGTTCGAGGTACACACCCTCCATGACCACCCCTGCTGCTTCTTCAATGCTCGATGTGTTCAGTGACCCGCAGATGCGCCATGCGGCGCTCGTGCACCTTCCCGTGGCGCTGGCCATGCTCGGCCTGATCCCGGCGGCGCTGAGCCTGATCGCCAAGCTTGGCCGAACGCCGGTGGTCGTCACGCTCAGTGTTTACGTCTTGCTTATCGCGGCTGCCTGGGGCGGCGTGCTCAGCGGGGAGTCCGCCGAGAGCCGCGTTGGCGCCCTGCCCCACACGGTCTCCGAGCAGATTCATGAACACGAAGAAGCCGCCGAGAAAATCTGGTACTTCGCACTGGCTGCCAGCGTGTTGTGCCTTGGCGGCCTCGCCAAATCGCCGCGCTTTGCCAAGATTAGCAAGGTCGCAACCCTGCTCGCTGCGGCGGGCGGAGCGGGCTGGACGGCCTACTCCTCGCACCTCGGCGGGTCGCTCGTGTACGACTTTGGCGTGGGCACCCCCAACCCCGTGACCATCGACGACATTGACCCCCAGCAGCGGATCACGCTCGCCGATCCAAGGGCCGAGTACTTCATCTCGACCGTCTATCCGCTGCTCTACGACCGGTGCATGGCCTGCCACACCGTCGGCGACAGACCCGATGCCGACCTCGACCTCTCGACCCCAGCGGGCCTGCTCGCGGGCGGCGAGAGCGGCCCCGCCATCGTGCCGGGCGACCCCGATGCCAGCCTGCTATTCCAGACCGTCACCGGCGACCACCCCGATATCTTCATGCCCGAGGGCGACGACCCGCTGAAAGCTGATGAACTCGAGGTGCTGCGCCAGTGGATCGCCCAGGGAGCTGTCTGGGCCGAGAAGCCAGCCGCGGCTCCTGCCCAAGACGACCAAGACGCGCCCCAAGAGCCATCGCCCCAGCCGCTCAGCGGTCCATCTGCGGCTCCCCCCGCGGCCCCACCTGCGGACTGATTACCATGCGGCATGCCATACGCACGCACCATCGTGACCACCGCCGCCCTGCTGGCCTCGCTCCCCATGACCGGCTGCGTGGTCAATGACATCCGCGACGAGTTGAGCACCGCCAACCTGCGGCTCGCCGAGGTTGATGCCCGCCTCAAGTCGATCAATCAGGACCGCCTGACCAAGCTCTCGTCCATCGAGCAAACGCTCCAGAGCATCGATGCCTCGCTCACGCAGATCGATGCCAAGCTCGGCCCCATCGGCCAGACGCTCACAACCGTGGACTCAAACCTTGCGAGCGTGGACGAGAGCCTCGCCAGCCTCCGCAAGACGATCAACAACATCGATTCCACGATTCCGTTCCTAAAGATCTCCGGCGACAGCGAAGAAGAGAGCGATGCCCTCGAAGCCGAACCACCCGCAACGGAACCGGATGCTGCGGAGCCAGCCGAGCCAGCGCCCGCCAAACCAGCACCAACCGAGCCCGCTGCTACTGAGCCTGCCTCTACGGAACCAGCCCCCGCTGCCCCGGCTCCGACTGAACCCGCTACACCCCAGCGGTAGCGCCCGCGGGCTTGGGCTCGGTGTGGGTCTCGGTCTGCGCCGATGAACCGGCGGCTCGCTGGCCCTTGCGGCTGGTGTCGCGCTTCGAGAGCAGCACCGCGGTCTGGTAGCTGTACACAAACGGCGCCACGCTCACCACATCGAACGTCTGCCGGGCTTTGTTCAAGAAGAACTCGCGGTCGAAGATCGCGTGCTGCCAAGGCGAACGGTTGATGACCATCTGCGCGTAGTCGCTCTCGAGCTGCTCTTTGGTCATGAAGCCCGTCGCCTCACGCGCGATCGAGATTTCCGGCCATTCCTTGATGTACTTCGCCAGCGCGGGCTTATCGATCATCGTGACGTACAACTGCCCCCCGGGCCGCAGGATCCGCGACAGCTCAGCGAGCCACGCGTCGGGCGCCTCGATGTGGCTGAAGACACTGCCACAGTAGATCAGGTCGAAGTAGCGGTCCTCGAACGGCAGGTGCGCCGATGAACTGGTGAACATGAACCTGAACTTGGGTGTCAGGTGCGTCATCGCCCACGTCACGGGGTCGCCGTCGAGGTCAGCGCCCCACACTTCGCCCTTGTCGGTGAACTCGCCCAGGGCGCGCATCATGTTGCCGCAGTAGCAGCCGAAGTCGAGGATTCGGCTGTCGGGCGCAAGATCGCCTTCGCCGCCCTTGGCCTTGCCGTCGCGGAGGATCGTCCGCATCTTCTTCACGTTGTCCCGACCGACTTGCAACAGCGTGGCCGAGTCCTTGGCGTGAAACGGGGTACACATCGAGGTCGGCACGATCGGCATGCCATCGACCGCGTCCACCGGGCCGTTGGCCTCGGCTTTGGGAATCACGTAGTGCTTCTCGAACGCCTTGACCGGGTTGCGCTTGGCATCGCTAAAGGGCGAGTAGAGCTGCTCGAGCGCCCACCGCGCCTCGTAGTAGTAGTCCAGCGTCTTGTCGGGCTGCTGCTTGGCGAACTGCTGGCGCCGCAGGTACCACGGCTCGAGGTACGTATCAAAGAACTGGTCGAATGTGCCCCGGAGCCGCTCGCGGAGCTTGGCCCGCAGATCGCCCGGCATGGCCCCGAGCAGCCTCGGCAGCGGCACGCCGCCTTGAGGGACCGCTGGCTTTCGAGCATCCGCAGCCGGGGAAGGGGTGGCTGGAGTCGTTTTTGGCGTGTGCTGCGGGTCGTCGGCCATGGGCTCCTCCGTGCGTGAGAGCCGATCCTACGCCCTTGGCCGCCAGCGGGTTGAGCCTCCTGCGGTGGGACGGGCATCTTGCCCGTCGAGTGGTGAGCCCGAACACAGAGACGCTGAGCGAAGACGCAGAGCCCGCAGAGGAGAGCGTGCTTTCGTTCGAGCCCGGGGCGGGAGCCCCGTGGCCTCTTCAAGAAGCTTCACCACAGAGATGGGGGGCTTAGTGGGGCACCGAGGAAGAGGGGACCTTGTGAAGAAGGAGCCCTGAGCGTGAGCGATGGGCCGCTGCTTGTGGCGCGGGGATCCCGCCCGTGTTCTTCCAGTGGGATGGGCATCTTGCCCGTCGTTCTTCGCTCGCCCTGATCGACGCGGACGCTCCATCACTTGAACGAACGTTGCCGATCACTCGCGAAAAGATAGTTTTTGTGCCACCGACGGTCGTTGTGCGCTGCTTTACGGTCGTCGATGGCTGCTCTACGAGAGTTGTAGAGCCCTGTACGGTCGTGTGTGGTTGCTCTACGCTCGTTGTTGCTTGACCTACAAGAGCCGTAGGCCAACCAACAAGAGCTGTCGGTGGACCAGATGCTCCATAAACGCAGCGCACAACCCTTGTGAAGCAGCGCACAACTCTGTGACGGCAGCGCTTCAGAGCATTTCCTGCCGATGCTGCTCGGATACATGGCCTGATAACCGTCGCACCCGAGCGCACGATCCGCGCGACGGCCCCTCCGATTGCCTTCTTCTTCTCTGTGCCCTCTGTGCCTCTGTGGTAAGAACCTCTTGGGGAGGTCGGGTCGGTCAACCGCCACCCTTCAGTTCAGCACCGCTATCGCTACGAGCGTCACCGCCACGTTGACCGCGATGCACGCCAGCGGCCAGCGGTACGCCCGCCACGCGAGCCGCCAGAACCCCGGCGAAGGCTCCGAGGCCAGCCGCCCGCACTCCGGGCAGCGGTCGAGTTGTTCGTCACGCGGGTAGCCGCAGCCGATGCACCGGTTCTTTCGCCGGCGGTGGGCGGTGCGGAGCGCGGGTGGGAGGAAGGCGAGAGCGGAAAGCGAGAGCAGCACCCACCACAGAGGAATCTTGAGTTCAACGAAGTAAATGCCTATACCCGCCGCCGCACTCCAAGCACCGCTCCTGTACCAGCGAGGCTTATAGTGGAGCGTCAAGTCTCGACCTCTGTTGAGGTAAGCAACCGGCTTGAGCTCGACCTCCGGGAACATACGCGAGCCCAGATCCACATACCACATCGCACCGCTTTGTACTCCCCAGCCTCCGAGGTAAGAGCCGTTGTTCGGTTGTACACGAGTCACACCAAGCGTCAAGAAGATCGACACCAGCCACACCACGCCCACCACCAGCGTCATCGCGATGATGAGCCGCTCGTGGCGCGGCCGCTTGCGCCGTTCGCCCTTGGACTGCTTGGGCTGCATCAACTTCAAGACGGTGCCTCCATGCCGTCAGCTTATAAGAGAAAGCGTCCAATCACCATGCACTCTCCGCGATCTCCGCGTCCCCTCCCCTCCCTTCGCCTCAGCGACTCTGCGTTCGCTCCCTCGCTCATGGCCCGTTGAGCTTTGACTGAAGCCGCGCGACCTGGAGTTCGACCCGCTTGATCTCGCGGATGGTCGAGTTCTTGTGCAGCTCCATAAAGTACCACAGCTTCATCATGCTGATCCCGTGGATCGTAAAGACCAGCCCCGCCGACCACAGCACGGTCGTCCGTACATCGCCCGCCTGGAACATCCGGTACGCGAACCAGAACGCCAGAGCGGTCATCACCAGCCCGAAGACCATCGAGACCGCGATCATCAGCCGGTTGCGGGACTTGAAGCTGTCGAGCACCTGCCCCAGCGGCGATGGCTCTGCGAGCGAATCGAACCATTCCCGGTCTTCCTGCTCCAAAGCCTGCTTGATGCTGTCGTCGAGGTTCCTCATAGCGATTCTCCTTGGGCCTCTCGTGGGAGGCTCTGTTTGAGTTGCTTGCGTGCATTGAACAGCCGACTCTTGACCGTGCCGGGCGGCACGCCCAGCACCACCGCGAGCTGGCTGACGGTGAGTTCATCGATGTAGAACAGGCACAACAGCGCCCGCTGTTCGGCTTCCATCGCCTGCAGCGCGGCACGCATCGGCTCGCCGGCTTCGTGTCGTTCAATCGGCGCTTCGTTCTTGGACGGATCTTCCGTCCGTGCAGACCGCCGAACCGCTGAAGCATGCCGGCTCTCTCGGCGGACCATGTCCACACCCTTGTGGTGCACGATCCGGTACGCCCAAGGCCCGAACAACGCCGGATCGTCGAGCCGGCGCACGCCCGATGCGATCGCCACCCACGCTTCCTGCACCGCGTCTCGCGCCAGGTGCACATCCTGCACCAGCCGGGCCGCGTGCCGAACGAGCTTGGGCGTCCAGAGCCGAACCAGCAGCCTCAGCGAGTCCTCGTCGCCCGCCTGCGTGCGGAGCACGAGGAGTTCTTCAGCGACTTGTGCAGCGGTGCGTTTCATGGGGTGCTCAGCAAGCAGTCGCCGCCCGACGCGGGACGGTTCACTATCTTGGCGATAAATCTTCGCCAGGGGCGAATAGCATGGCCCCATGACCGGCCTTGTGCGCATTACGGACGTCGCCCCCCGCGACGGGCTGCAGAACGAGGCCGCCCTCGTGCCCACCGCCGAGAAGGCCCGGCTGGTCGAGGCCCTGTGCGCTACCGGCGTTGACGAGATCGAGGTCACCAGCTTCGTGAGCCCGAAGTGGATCCCCCAGCTTGGCGACGCCGCCGAACTGCTCGAACTCATTACCGGATTCAAGGCCAAGGCCGCCAGCCCGCTGTGCTTCTCCGCTTTGGTGCCAAACGCCAAGGGCATGGACCGGCTGATCGAGGCCAACGACCGTGCCGGGTTCGCCCTCATCGACAAGGTGAGCGTTTTCACCGCGGCCAGCGAGACGTTCAGCCAGAAGAACACCAACGCGAGCATCGCCCAGACGCTCGAACGCTTTGTGCCCGTCATCGAAGCCGCCAAGTCGCATGGCCTCGCGGTTCGGGGCTACGTCTCGTGCGTCATCGCGTGCCCGTTCGAGGGCGCGATCGAGCCCGCAGCAGTGGCCCGGCTCAGCCAGCAGCTCATCGAGCTTGGCGTAGGCGAGATCGATCTGGGCGACACCATCGGCGTGGCCACACCCGATACCACGAGGGCCGTGCTCGAAGCGGTCTTGCAAGCGGTCGATGCAAGCCGGCTCGTCCTGCACCTGCACGACACCCACGGCCGGGCCGCCTCTTGCGCGCGCACGGCTCTGGACATGGGCCTTCGCTCATTCGATAGCTCGGCGGGCGGGCTCGGCGGCTGCCCGTACGCCTCCACGCCTGGCAAGCGGGCGCCGGGCAACATCTCGACCTCGGCATTGCTTGATGCCATCGAGGCTGCGGGCATGACCACGCATGTTGATCGTGACAAACTCAGCGAGGTCTCACGCCTCGCTACCGAGATCGTCTCGGCTGCGGGCAAGCGGGAGGCTGCTCCATGATCGCCCGCGAGCTGGTCGAGGACGAGAACGGATTGATCGAGGTCATCAGTCTTGATCGGCCGGACAAGCGCAACGCCATGCTGCCCGAGATGCTCGAAGCGTTGACCCAAGCGGTGGAAGACTCCACGGCGCGCACGCTCGTGGTCGCGGGCAACGGTCCGACGTTCTGCGCTGGCTTCGATCTCGACGCCTGCGATGTTGAGCCAGCCGTGCTCGATGCGCTGCTCGTCGGGCTCGCGCGGGCGATCGACACGCTGCAATCGGCGGCACAGCCGGTCGTGATGGCGGTGCAGGGGGCGGCGGTCGCGGGCGGCTGCGCGCTGCTCGGCGGCGCCGATGTCATCGTCAGCCACGCCTCGGCCAAGCTCGGCTATCCCGTCTTGCGAATAGGGGTTAGCCCCGCGGTCTCAGCGCCGACGCTCGCGCCCCGCATCGGCACCGCCCACGCGCGGGAACTGATGCTCAGGCCCGATCTCATCGACGGCGCCCGTGCGCACAAGATCGGACTCGTGGATGAATTGGTCGACAGCGCAAGCGGCGTGCTGCCCGCTGCCATCGCGAGAGCACGCACGCTGAGCAAGCCAAGCCCTCTGGCCCAGGAGGCAACCGCTGACTGGGTGCACCAGCTCGACTCGATCGGTCAACAAGGGCCAAGATCGCTGGCGGCTTCGCGCTCGCTGGTCGGAACAGACGAACAACAGACCATGCTCCGTGCTGCCTTGCGCGCACGCAAGGAACCCAGACCATGACAACCGACCAGCTTGCTCTGCTCGATATCGACGGCTGCTGCGCCACGCTCACACTCAACCGCGCCGATAAACGCAACGCGTTCAGCCTCGACCTCCTGAGCGCGCTCCACGCGAAGATGGACCTGCTTGAGAAACGCCGCAAGGTGCATGTGCTCACGATCACCGGTGCGGGCAAGAGCTTCTGCGCGGGCATGGACCTCAAGCAGGTGATGGGCGATGCCAAAGCCGGCCACGAACTGCTCAGCTCGCTTGGCAGGCTGACGCACCGCGTGCGCATGCTGCCGATGGCGGTCGTCGGCGTGGTCAAGGGTGCTGCCATCGGCGGCGGGTGCGGCTTCGCGTGCGTGTGCGACTTTGCGCTCACCCACGACGACGCGGTGCTCGGCTTCCCGGAAGTGGACCTTGGGCTCTGCCCCGCCGTGGTCGCGCCTTGGGTGGTGCGAAGGCTCGGCGCCGGCCCGGCGCGGCAACTGCTGCTCGCGGGCGGCACGGTTACGGGCGCGAGGGCTGCCGAGATCGGGCTGGTGACGAGGTCGCTGCCGACGGCCCACCGTCTCGATGAGGCGGCCGAGAAGCTCGTCGAATCGCTCAAGGCGGCTGGCCCGGGCGCGCTCCGCGCGACCAAGCAGTTGCTCAACGAGCTCGATGGCTCGGACCAAGACGCGGACCTGGTGCGGGGGGCTGCACTCTCGGCCAAGGTGCTCGCCAGCGAGGATGCGCAGCAGCGGCTCAAAGCCCGATTCGGCGGGTGACCTGCGGCGGACGAGAATCGGACCCGTGCTCAACTGTTTGAACAGGCGTTTAGGGCCGTCAACAGGGCCACAGCTCGGATTTAGCCCCGGCTTAGCCTATCATCGGATGTTTTTCACCCACCCCATTTCGGCCTGCTGAGCCGCAGGCCCGATGTCGCTGACGGCCTGTTCCATGAGCACACCCTTCGCCCTCGATCCTGTTGCCGCCGGGCCTGATTCGAGCATTGTCGTGCTCCGGCTCGCCCAGCACGGCCCCGATGGCCTTCGGCCGGTGGTGGTGCTCGATGCCGAGCTAATCGATCGGCTCGATGCCACGCTCGATGTGGTACCCAAGGGCACCACCGGCCTCATCTTGGCCTCCGATGCTCCGCGCGCGTTCGTCGCGGGGGCGGACCTCAAGAGCATTCTCAAGATGAACGACGGCGACCTCGATGCCTACCTATCGCGAGGGCAGGATGTGTTCGGCAGGCTGAGCCAACTGCCCTTCCCCACCGCTGCAGCGATCCACGGGGCCACGCTCGGCGGCGGGCTCGAACTCGCGATGCACTGCGATTTGCTCGTGGGCTGCCCGGCGGCCAAGCCCTATCCGATCGGTCTGCCCGAAGCGGGCCTTGGACTGTGCCCGGGCTGGGGCGGGACGAACATGCTGCCCGCGCGCATCGACCCGGCCTCGGCGATGCAGCAGACCGCCATCGGCAAGCCCATGAAGATCGATGATGCCAGGGACGCGGGCCTCTTTGATGCCTGGACCGATGAGCCAACCGAGCTCCTACAGACCGCTGCCTCAAGGCTCGAAGCGATGCCGTGCCCGGCCCGCGACGGCGCGCCGTCGCGGTGGATCGGGCGCGACGACATCCAGCAGGCCGCCCATGCCGCGGTGGACGCGCTGGATGCGTCGACGGCGCCTGCGTCGGCCGTCGCGGCGAGTGTGCGCGCGGGCCTTCAGCACGGCTGGCACGAGGCATTGGCCGAAGAGCGAAGAAGGCTCGTGGCCCTCCGCCACACCGACGATGCGAAGGCCGCGATCGAGGCGTTCTTTGCCAAGTCCAAAGGCTGACCAGACTGATTCTGACCGAGCCCAAGAGGCTGGCCCAAGCGACCGATGACAGACTATGAACCATGCGGGCCGAGCACCGGCGACCGCGAGCAAGAGGGAGCGAACCGATGGCAGACCTCAAGTCGATGAAGGGCGTATCCGAGAAGGACCGCGCGTTGATCGAAGAAGCCGAGTCGCTGATGGGCCCTGAGCCGTCAGAGATGGGCTTCGCTAAGAACCTGTTCTGGGGGCGGTTCCGCGAGGACCTCGTGCTGCCGTACCCGGAGACCCCGACCGACGAGACCGCGCGGTGCGACCAGTTGCTTGCCGAGCTTGAGGACTACCTGAAGAACGAGCACCCGTCGATCATGATCGACCAGCTCGAAGAGATCCCGCAGTGGTGCATCGACCGCCTGTTCAAGATGGGCGCACTGGGCTGCACCGTGCCAACCGATTTCGGCGGTTTGGGGTTCGGTATCACCAGCTACAACCGTGTGCTCGAGATGATCGGCCGATACTGCGGCTCGACAGCGGTCATGGTCAGCGCCCACCAATCCATCGGGTGCAAGGCCATCATGCTCTTCGGCACAGAGGAGCAGAAGCAGCGGTGGCTACCGATCGTCGCACGCGAACGCCTCAGCGCGTTCTGCCTGAGCGAGCCCAATGTCGGGTGCGACGCGGGCGGCCAGGAGACCCACTGCGAGAAAACCGCCGACGGCAACTTCGTCCTCAACGGCGAGAAAAAGTGGTCCACCTCGGGCGCGCTGGCCGGCATCTTTACCGTCATGTGCAAGCAGAAGATGGAAGACGGCAAGGAGAAGGTCACCGCGCTCGTCTGCACGCCAGACATGGAAGGCGTGGACATCTTCCAGAAGAACCGTTCCAAGTGCGGCATCCGCGGCACATGGCAGGCCCGCATCAAGCTGACCAACGTGCGCGTGCCCGCGGAGAACCTGCTGCACAAGGAGGGACGCGGCCTCAACGTCGCGCTCACCTGCCTCAACTACGGTCGGTGCACGCTCAGCGCTGGCATGACCGGCGGGGCGAAGCGCGCGATGGACCAGGCCATCAAGTGGAGCCAGACCCGCTACCAGTTCGGCGACCCGCTCAGCGACAAGGACCTCGTCAAGCAGCGCATCGCCCACATGGCCGCCATGACCTACGCCATGGACGCGATGCTCTACATGACCACCGGCATGCTCGACCGGGGCGACAAGGACATCATGGTCGAGACGGCCATGTGCAAGGTGTTCTGTTCCGAGATGGGCTGGCGAGCCGTCAACGATGCCGTTCAGATCATGGGCGGCGAGTCGTACATGACCGAGAACGAGATCGACCGCATCTTCCGCGACTCTCGCATCAACACGATCGTCGAGGGCTCCAACGACCTGATGTGGTCGTTCATCTTCGCTTACGGCGGCAAGCAACTCGGCGAGTGGATGCTCGGCATCCGCGAAGCGCCCATCACCACCAAGATGAAGCCCAGCTTCCTGAAGCAGGCCATCCCGCTGGCGATCGAGGTGTTCGGCGGAATCCGCCGCAAGCCGCCCGCGATCGACAAGGTCCACGAGAGCCTCCGACCCCACGCCCAGCGTCTGGCGAGGCTTATCAGCGAGCACACCTACCAGTTTAAGCAGACCAGTAAACGCTACGACGCGGCGCTGGTTGCACGCCAGATCCCGCAGAGCCGCCTCGCGCTCAACGCCATCTGGCTGCACGCATGGACCTGTACGCTCAGCAAGCTCGACCGCGATATCCGCCACCACGGCGACAACGGCGGGCCCGAGTTCGCACGCGACAAGGCGGCGGCCCTCCACTTCTTCGACCTCGCCGAGCTCGAGATCGACCGCAACATCCGCGAGCTGTACTACCACGCGGACGACTCCCTGTTCGCCGCAGCCGAGGCCGCCCTGGCGCACAACGACACGCTGCCCGCGAGCGATTTCATCATCCCCGAGCAGACGCCCACCGAGTTCAAAGGCAAGGGCCGGGTGCCCCGTCAGAACGGCGTGCGTCAGTTCCCGGGCCACGGCGAGCCCTACGTCGCCGACGAGGCGCACCCCGCGCAGTACCGCTGAACGTCAGAGAGTTTGTTAGCAACCAGCCCGATCACGCCGACCGCGGTGCTGATTGAACGCACCGGCCGGAGAAGACCCATGCCCGTTACCACCGCGTACGAAGCGAAGATCGAGCACATCTCGATTCTCGATGAGCACGGCAAGTTCGACAAAGCCCTCGGCGCGCCCGGCGGCAAACCGATTCTCTCCGATGAAGAGGTCATCCATCTCTACGAGCAGATGTCGATCTGCCGCAAGCTCGACGAGACCGCCTACAAGCTCCAGCGGTCGGGCCGCATGGGCACCTACCCGCAGAACAAGGGCCAAGAGGCCAACGCGGTAGGGTCAGCGCTGGCCATGAAGAAGGGCAACGACTGGGTCGTGCCGTGCTACCGCGAGAACGCGGCGATGTTCATGCACGGCCTGCCGTACCACATGATCCTGCTGCACTGGATGGGCGACGAGCGCGGCAACCAGATCCCCGAGGGCGTCAACGTCACGCCGCTGAGCGTGCCGATCGGAACGCACATGATGCACGCGACGGGCATCGCGTGGGCGTTCAAGCTGCGGGGCGAGAAGGACCGCGCCGCGATCACATACTTTGGTGATGGCGCAACCAGCGAAGGCGACTTCCACGGCGCGATGAACTTCGCGAGCACGCTCAAGGTGCCCGTCGTGTTCTACTGCCAGAACAACCAATGGGCGATCAGCGTGCCGCGCAGCCAGCAGATGGCCTCCAAGACCGTGGCGCAGAAGGCCCTCGCCTACGAGATGCCGACCGTCCGCGTCGACGGCAACGACATCTTCGCCACCTACCTCGCCACCAAGCAAGCACGGGAACGCGCCGTCGCCGGCGAGGGACCGAGCTTCATCGAGGGCGTGACGTACCGCCTTGCCGACCACACGACCGCCGACGATGCCAAACGCTACCGCGACCCGGCCGAGGTCGAGGCGTGGCTCGGCCGCGACCCGCTCATCCGCACCCGCATGTACCTCGAAATGCGCAAGGTGTGGGACGACAAGACCCAGGCAAAGCTCGACGAGCGAGCCGCGACCATCACGAGCGAGATCGTCGCCGCCGCCGACGGCATCGACGCCCCCACCACCGACCAGTTCTTCGATCACATGTTCGCGGAGATTCCCGACGACCTCCGCAAGCAACGTGACACCATGCGCACCAGTTCGATCGGGCAGAACCCCGAGCAGGCCGGTCTTCGCGCTCACGCGGAGCGGGTGTAACCCATGCTGTTCAAGGTCCGCGATCACAAGGGCACCGAGCGGTGGATCAACCCGACGTACGTCCGGCTGCTGCGCGCACGCAAGAACAAGACGGAGATGCACGTCTCGGGCGAGACCATGCCCATCTATCTGACCCAGCCTATGGACACCGTTGCGCAGGTGGTCAACGCCTCGATGCCGCTGGCCGACCTGTCCGCGGGCGAGAATCCCGGCGGCGACGATGACTCGGACTTCCTCACCCTGCTCGCTGCGGGCGTGATCTGATGGACAGCAACGCAGCCATGCTGAAATTGAGCGAGCCAACCATGGGAGAAGCGAAGCGACGGAAAGAATCGAAAGCGTCGCCCCAACGATTCCGTGTTGGCCTCAGCAATCGCAAGTTGCTCGAAGCGAGCGAATGGTGCGGATGTGGCTACTGCTGCATGATGTTCCCGTCGGCGGAGATCAAGCACTGGATTGAAGAGCCGAACGGCGACCAATCCGCGCAGTGTCCATATTGCAGTGTCGACATCGTGCTCGGGGACGCGATGATGAGCAACTTCGGCTATCCCGTCCTGCTCCAAATTTGTTCCGAACGCTTCGGTCACGAACAGTTCAAGAAGATGTGCAGAGAACTAGGGACTTCTTCCCGAGCTAAGCCCCAGTGGCGAAACTCAGAGACCTGAACCATGCCAGAACTCAACCTCGTACAAGCGATCAACCAGGCCCTCGACCAAGAGATGACCCGCGACAGCCGTGTCGTCTGCCTCGGTGAAGACGTCGGCGCCAACGGCGGCGTCTTCCGCGTCACCGAAGGCCTCGCGGCCAAGCACGGCGGGCACCGCGTGCAGAACACGCCGCTGGATGAATCCGGCATCATGGGTGTCGCTATCGGTCTCGCCATGGCCGATATGCGGCCCATCCCCGAGATCCAGTTCGAGGGCTTCCTCGGGCCGGCCTACGACCAGCTCGTCAACCACGGCGCGCGCTACCGCAACCGCACCCGCGGCGCGATCCCCATCCCGCTGACCGTCCGCGTGCCCGTGGGCGGCGGCATCCACGCGCCCGAGTTGCACTCCGACAGCCCCGAGGCCATCTACGCCCACACGCCGGGGCTCAAGATCGTGATGCCCTGCACGCCCTACGACGCCAAAGGCCTGCTGCTCAGTGCGATCCGCGACCCCGACCCGGTCATCTTCTTCGAGCCCAAGCGCGTCTACCGCAGCTTCAAGGAAGAAGTCCCCGAGGGCGACTACACCATCCCCATCGGCGAGGCCAAGGTCGTCAGCGAGGGCGACGACCTCACGCTCGTCACCTGGGGCGCGAGCGTGTTCCAGGCGCTCGAAGCGATGGACCACCTGCCGGACGATGTCTCGATCGAGCTGATCGACCTCCGCAGCATCTACCCGTTTGACATGGACGCGGTCGCCCAGAGCGTCGAGAAGACCGGGCGATGCGTGATCGTCCACGAGGCCCCGCTGACGTGCGGCCTGGGCGCCGAGCTCTCCGCAAGGATTCAGGAGCAGTGCTTCCTGCATCTTGAGGCCCCAGTTCAGCGGGTCACCGGGTTTGATACCGTGATGCCGTACTACAAGCTCGAACTGAGCTACCTTCCCGACGCCGAGCGGATCGGCAAGGGTGTTCGCGAGTGTTTGGCGTACTAAGTTAGAGGTTTAACATGGCTGGCAAAGTCTCATCCGATCCCAACATGTTCCTCCTGCCCGACATCGGCGAGGGCCTCACCGAGGCCGAGCTGATCAAGTGGCTCGTCAAGCCGGGCGACACGATCAACGCCACCGATGCGCTGGCCGAGGTCGAGACCGACAAGGCGCTCACCGAGGTCACCAGCCCCCGCAGCGGCACCATCAAGGCCGTCCACGGCGAGGAGGGCACGACGCTCAAGGTCGGTGAGCCGTTCGTGGAGTTTGAGGGAGGCGGCTCGGGCTCCAACGAGCCCTCGTCCAATACCGGCAAGATGGTCCAAGCGAACACGACGGACGTTGACGCCGACGACATGCACAGCGCCAGCGAAGACGCGGGCACCGTGGTCGGCGCGATGAGCGCGGACACCCCCGGCATGACGCGGTCCGAGGGCAAGGCGCTCGCGACGCCCGCCGTTCGGCGCATGGCCCGCGACATGGGCGTGAACATTGATGAGGTGCCCGGCTCGGGCATCGGTGGCCGTGTCACCAAGAAAGACGTCGAGACGTTCGCAGCCTCGGGCGGTGCATCCGCCCGCACTGGGTCTGGTGGAGCGGGCGTCTCGCCTGCTGGCAAGCCATCAACTGAAACCCGTCGACCGATGCCGGCGCAACACCAACAACAGGTGTCTCAGCACTACCCACAGCAGCAGTTCACGCCGGGCCATATGCCCCAGCAGACGATGTCTCAGGGCATGCAGATGCCCCAACCCATGCAGGGCATGGGCGGCATGCCGATGGCGTACATGCCGATCTACATCCCCGTGCCCATGCCCTACGGGGGCGGAGGCGGCGGCGTGCCGTACGCGCCGGGCTTTGTGCCCACGCAGGGCATGTCGCCCATCCCCGATCCCGCGCAGACCGCAACGCCCGACGCGCACATCCCGTTCAGAGGTGTTCGCCGAACCATCGCGGACCGCCTGCGTTCGAGCGTCGATACCGCTGTGCATTTCACCGTGATGGACGAGTGCGACGTCACCGCAATCGACGAGTTGCGCAAGCAGCTCACCGCGCAGACGGGCCAGAAGGTGACCTTCCTGCCGTTCGTCGCGGCAGCGGTCTGCCGAGCGCTGGCATCTGACCGTGGCGGCCGATTCGGCGCACTCAACGCAACCGTCGACGAGCAGGCCGGCGAGATCGTTCAGCACGGCGGGGTCCACCTGGGTGTCGCGACGGATACCGACTCGGGCCTGATGGTCCCCGTCATCCGCGATGCGCATAGGCTCGATGTCCTCGCGCTGGGTCAGCAGATCGCGTCGACCGCTGCGTCCGCCCGCGACCGCTCGATCAGCCGAGACCGGCTCATGGGTTCGACCTTCACCATCAGCAACGTGGGCAGCCGGGCGGGCCGGTACGCGACGCCGGTCATCAACGTGCCGGAAGTGGCGATCCTCGCGGTGGGCAAGGCGTACGACGGCGTGGTGGTCCGCGACGGGCAAGCCGTGGTGGCCAAGGTCATGCCCATGAGCCTCGCCTGCGACCACCGAGTGGTCGACGGCGCGACCGCCGCGCTCGCGCTGGCCGAGATCATCCAACTGCTGAGTGACCCTCGCCAGTTGCTGTCCTAACACAGGCTGCAAGGCTGTGCCACCAAGAGTGCTGAGGCTCTGACAATCCCTCGGCCCTCATCACATTGGCTACTCGATCATCGCTATCGCTCGGCGTGCTGCCTCGCGCGCGGTGTCAGATGCCTCGGCATTCCAGGCGAGGCGTTCGAGGGCTGCTCGCAGGTTGCGTTGCTGCTCTGCATCGAGCCCGCCCGTGCGCATCAGGTTGGCCGCGTTGATCGCCGCGTTGCGGTGCGCCTGTGCGAGCGAGATCCGCTTGAGCGCGCTGCCCGCGAACCTCGCCCGCCGAGTCGCTTCGTCCCAGCCGAGCACATCCAGCAGATCGAAGCCGGTTCTCACACCTTCTGGGGGGGAGTCAGGTGTTGCATCTCGCGGCCGGTTGTGTGGGCAAACTTCCTGGCACACATCACACCCGGCGAACCAAGCGCCGATGCCCTCGGCAAGTTGCGGCGCGATCGTGCTTCGATGCTCGATCGTCAGATAGCTCACGCACCTGGCCGCATCCACCGAGTACGGCGAGATCGCGCCCGTCGGGCAGGCGTCGATGCACCGCGTGCACGTGCCGCAATGGTCGGTGGTCACCGGTTGCGAATCGAGCGCGCGCACGTCGAGCGTGGTCAGAAACCCGCCGAGAACGAACCAACTCCCGTGCTCGGGGTCGATGGCCAGCGTGTGCTTGCCGGTCCAGCCAAGGCCCGCGCGCCTCGCAAGCTCGCGCTCGGCCACGGGCGCGGTATCCGCGAACACGCGCGAATACGAGCCCGGAAACTCCGCTTTCAACGCATCGCAGACAGCTATCAGCCGCTTCTTGATGCGTGTGTGGTAGTCATCCGCTTGCGCGTACCGCGCGACGCGGCCGTGCATCGGTAGTGGCCCATGCTCGTCTATCTCGCCAGGCCAGTGGTACTGGTCCGCGACCATCACCGCCGCGGACGCGCCTTCGAGCAGCGAACCGGGGTCGAAACGCTTCTCCGCGGTGTCGGCGAGCCACTGCATCTCGCCGTGCTTGCCAGCGCCGAGCCACGCTTGCAGGTGTCCCGCCGATTCCAGCGGTTCGAGCGAGGCGATTCCGGCGCGGTCGAACCCCGCATCGATGCACATGGCGACCACGCGCCGGCCGAGTTCTTCCGCCTCCGGCTGCGCGGGCTCACGCATCGAGTTGCTCCCGAGTCAGCGGTTGAGGCTCAAACGCCGATCGCCACGCGCGGGTCTTTCACGAGCGCCGTGGCCTTGGGCATCGCGCTGCGGATCGCGTCGGCCGCATTGGAAAGCACCGCGGTCGTCGCGCCGTGGCGCTCCGCGAGTTCTGGCATCCACGCGATGGGCCAGTCCACGCTCAGCCAGCCCTCAAAACGAGCTTCAACCAGTTCGGGAACAATCGTGCGGGCCTGCGCCGGGGTGATCGGCTTGGGCATGCCGTGGCCATCGAGCGAGCGAGCCCGCACCATCGCAAGGTTTCGTCCAAGCAAGGCCAGCGCTTCGCCGAGCGATTCGCCCGCGCTCGCGCCGACCGAGACGTCGTAGACAGCACGCAGGTTCGGATGCTGCTCGCACGCCTCGAAGATTTCGAGCAGTTCTTTAGCCTTCTGGAACGAGCCGCCGTTCTCGATGCCGACATTGACCCGCCTCGCGCGCGCCGAATCGAGCACGGGCAGCAGGGCGCCCGCGATCCGCTTGATGGTCTGCTGGCGGCGTTCGCCCTTGGGAACCTCAAAGCCGAACACGCGAACCAGTTCGCACTCCATGTCGTCGGCTGCATCGATGACGCGCTGCACCGACCGCGAACGGTGCGCAAAGGTCGGCAACGCCCTGCCAAGCACGGGCGGCCAGATCGGTGCATCAAACGTGCATGAGGTCGACAGGCACGCGAGTTCAACGCCGCGCGACACAGCGAGCTTGCGGATCTTCTCTGAGCCCGTGAGCGCAGGTTCGCACAGCAGCGTTGGATCGTTCGTGCCGAGCGTTCGCAATTCGATCCCGTCGTAGCCGCTCTCGACCGCGAGCCCGAAGGCTTCTTCGAGGGTCCGGTCGGGGCAGGCCACGGTGCTGAACGCGAGCTTGAACATCGGTACTCCTAGCCAAGCCTCCCAGCGGCCGGTAGACGATCGTACGGCGGCTGGGCGGGCCGTCAACACCCGTGCGGTCGCCGCCGGTCAGGGATCTGGAGCCTCGGCAGATCGGCAAGTTCGGCATCGTTTGAGGCAGATAATGCCTGCGCAGCCCGCAAGGCTGGCCGGAAGGGTCCGGAGAACCCCGAAACCGCCGGGTACGGCTCATGGATACCCACGCCGATCGTCGAATCTCTCTTATGGCAAGAGCCGAGGGAGCTTCCCCGATGCTTCGTACCGTCGTCCCCAACCGTCTCGCTTTGAAGATTGTTCTGGCCCTTTGTGCCACCGGAGGCGCGGCCCTGCTCAGCGGATGCAGCGGCACCTCGGCCCGGTCGGACTACTACACGCTGCGGAGCTTCTTCGTGCAGCCCAGCGCAAGCCCGAGCACGTTCGCCGTGGTGCCCACCGACTGAAACCGCTCGGTCCTGCAACCCATCTCGCTCGGCTAGGCTACTTCCGATTCCCTCACCAAAGGAAGCGGACCATGGCCACCAGTCACTACGCAGACTATCTCGACCTCGACACGCTGCTCGCAGCCCAGCACCCGCGCTCGCAGCCCGAGCACCACGACGAATTGCTGTTCATCATTCAGCACCAGACTACCGAGCTGTGGTTCAAGCTGATGCTCCACGAACTGCGGGCCGCCGTCGAGTTGGTCAAGACCGATCAACTCGGGCCGTGCTTCAAAATCCTGTCGCGCGTCAAGCACATCACCGCACAAATCCTCAACCAGTGGAGCGTGCTCGCCACGCTCACGCCGCCCGAGTACCTGCAATTCCGACATGTGCTCGGCTCAGCCAGTGGCTTCCAGAGCAGCCAGTTCCGTCTGGTCGAATGCATCCTCGGGCTCAAGAGTCCCGCAGCCCTCTCGTACCAGAAGGAGCAGCCGGATGCCTACGCCGTGCTGGACGAGGCCATCAAGAGCCCGAGTCTCTACGACGAGTTCCTTCGGTTGCTCGCGCGCCGGGGCATGCCCGTGCCCAAGGAAGTGCTCGAGCGCGACGTCACACAGGCCTACGAGCCCTGCGAGTCTTTGATGCCCGTCTTCAAGACGATCTACGAGAGCACCGGCGAGCACTGGGAGTTGTACGAGATGTGCGAGAAGCTCGTCGACATCGACGAGCAATGGGCGCTCTGGCGGTTCAGGCACGTCAAGGTGGTCGAGCGCGTCATCGGGTTCAAACGCGGCACGGGCGGCACCGCCGGGGTTAACTACCTCCGCAGCATCGTGGACCGCCGATTTTTCCCGGAACTCTGGGATGTCCGCACCCTGCTCGAACCCGCAAAGTAGCCGTTGCCACGCCCGCCACCTCCGGTGGCTTGGCCCTCCACTGAAAGCAGCCCGAGACTCCTCCGAATACCTTCAAAGCAACTCATCGGCACGCCGCCCATGAGCGCTCTCGCGCACACCAAGCCAGAGACCACCATGACCACCCACG
>CAYGSG010000010.1:0-61424 GCA_964352615.1 uncultured Phycisphaeraceae bacterium | reverse complement strand
TCTCTGGGCTGATGGGGCGGGGCTTGGCGCGGGCAACCGATGGGAGCTTGAACAGGACGACTCGTTCACGTTCTACATCGATCCTGATCACTCGCGCGATGTGTTTTTCCGTGAGACCGACCGCGCGTTCGGCGTGAACATCGCCAACTTCGAAGACCCCACCAACGGCAAGGGCGAGGTCCGCAGGTACAAGTGGGTGAAGGGCAACGAGACCGATCCGCTCATCCCCACCGATGTCGATTGGTTCGGGGCGCAGAATGGCGTTGAGTTCGGAACCCCCGAGGCGCAGGACTACTTCATCTTCCCGGGCACGCAATACCAAACCGTCGCCCACGGCACGGTCAACGACAACTCCGATCTCGACCAGGGCTGGACCACCGAGATATTCCTGCCTTGGGCGGCGCTCAACTTCGCGGGCGCCCCGACCCACGGCCAGCTCGCGGGGATGAACTTCGACATCATCTTTGACGACACGGGCGGGCTGCGCAACTTCCAGGACAACCGCAGCCTCGGAACCGATGCTGACGGCAACGGCGTGTTCGACCGGTTCGATCTGCCGGTGTTCGTCGATGACCACCTGCTTGGCGTTCACAGCTCGTATGACGCAGCGGCGGCTGGCCTCAACGGGCCTGTGAACTACGCGGTGGCGATGTTCATCGATCCGCGGGCAGCCGTTGGCCCGGCCGCGATCACGGGACTGGGTGCGGCCAACACCACAGGCTATTCGACGCAGCTTGTTTTCAGCGCTCCTGCAGGAACCGCCAACGGTCTCGGGCATGTCTCGGGCTATCAGATTCGGACGAGCACCTCGCCGATCGTCACCGAGCAGGACTGGCTCAACGCGACCGAACTCCAGAACCGGTATGTGCCGCGCCTGGCTGGGATGAGCGAACGCCTGCGAGTCACCGAGCTGAGCCCCTCGACCGCGTACTTCGCAGCCGTTCGGGCACTCGATGGTGCGGGCAACCTGGGCCCGCTCTCCAATGTCGCTCAGTTCACCACACAGTCAACGAGCGAGGACCTCTCGGGCGGCAAGCGGGTCGTGCCGTCGCCTATGGGCCGGCGCATGGTCACCGAAGACGGTGAGCCCTACATCGCGGTGGGCGACCACCTGGGTCTGCCCTGGCAGTTCACACGCCAGCTCTTCCCGGGCGATATCTGGGACAACGCCAACGACCAGTTCATCAACTTCAACACGGATCCGAGCGTCGAGGGTGTCGCCGAGCCTTACTTCCAGAGGCTCGAAGACCAGGGCGTGACCTTCATGCGGCTCTATCTTGAGTTGCAGGACGTCCACTCGATGGGCAACCCCAACGTACCCAACGACCCCAACGGGCTGTACTGGATCGAGCACACGCCGGGCAACTACAACCCGGCCATGCGCACGTTCATGCACAACGTGCTCGAACTCGCGGATCAGCACGGCATCTACATCTTGTTCAGTCCGTTCGACCCGTACAGCTACGACGAGGCCTTCGGCATCGAGGGCCCGTGGGCGACCAACTTCGGCGGCCCGCTGACGAACATCAACGACTTCTTCCAGACCCCCGAGACGCTCGAGATCGCCAAAAACCGCATGACCCAGATCGTGCAGTGGGCCGACGAGAGCCCCTACGCGCACCGAGCGATCGGGTGGGAGCCGCCGAGCGAATGGGACAGCTTCGAGTGGACCCTCAACGCCGAGGGCGAGGGCTCAGCGGGCCGGGAGGCAGAGTTCCGCACACGCGCCAACTGGATCAAGCAGCTCGGCGCGCACATGCAGACGATCGATCCCAACCGCATGGTCTTTAACAGCACCATCACCCAGGACCCACGCGGCCCCCAGGCACGCGTCATCTTCAACGACCGCAGCTTTGATGCGCTCAGCCCGCACTTCTACACACAGGGCAACTCCGAGCCCATCAACAACCCGGACGCGGTCCGCAACATCAGGCCCGCGATCGAGCAGGCCAACCTCACCGCGTACTGGCTCACCCGTACCGACGACCGCAAGCCACTGATCGACGGCGAGTGGGGTATGTCCCGCTTCGTGTGGCCCAACGGACTGCCGCAATACACAGACCCGGACCTCGAGTACCTCAACCCCAACGGCGCGCTCGCGGGCCTCTCCTTCACCCGGGCCGAGGACGTGGCAAACTTCCGCAGCGTGCTCTGGGCGGGCGTGGCCAGCGGACAGTTCGGCACGCCGCTGCGCATCAGCACCGAGGAACTGAGCTTCAAGACAGGCGACGTCGACATCGGCGGCGGGTTCACCCAGCCCATCTACCAGGGCTCCATCTTGACCGACGACATGCGCGCCGTCGAGACCGCCATCAGGCGTCTGCTCGAAAGCGGGCCCATGAACCTGGCACGCTTCAGCCCCGACCCACTGACCGGGCGCACCTCGGGCTCGGCTGCGGGCGGCAAGACCCTACTGGTCTTCGGCTCGGCCGACGACTCGCAGGCGCTGCTCTACGTCATGCAAGACGGCCGAGTCGACTCGGGCACCGTCGCCGGGGGGATGGTCGAACTCGATGGCCTGCTCGGCGATTCGATCTACGACATCGCGTTCTGGAATCCCGGCGATACAACAACCGCCATCGGCACCATGAGCGGCG
The DNA here is from genome assembly GCA_964352615.1 of uncultured Phycisphaeraceae bacterium. Taxonomy (GTDB): domain Bacteria; phylum Planctomycetota; class Phycisphaerae; order Phycisphaerales; family UBA1924; genus OFTM382. Next base: position 58,827 of record CAYGSG010000010.1, on the reverse strand, counting down.
TGTTCAGCGCCGACGGTGCGCTCGAAGTCGTGCTGCCTGAATTCGTCGGCGATCTGGTGCTCACCATCGTCCGGCGTGAGGGCCTCGGCCTGCGCCAGCGTGTGGTGGCTGAGTCGCTGGGCGCACAGATCGTCACCTTCTCGCTCGGAATTGATCGCCAGCCGATCGCACTGATCACCACCACCGGCGTGGGCACTGAGATCGAGCAGGACATCGCAGCACTCGCGGGCTTCCGTGGCACGGTGGTCGATATGACCCCCTTCACCATGCCCGACGGCACGATCAACCTCGCCGCCACCGATACCAACCAGCACCTGTGGCTCTTCAAGGGAACGCCCAACGCGGGTGCCACGTTTGATTGGACGCTGACCAACCTGACCGAATTGATCGGGGCGCCTGCGATTGCGGGCGACCTGACGACGTACCAGCCCACCTGGGGCTCGGTGCACATCGCCGGGCTCGATGCGCGCGGCCACGCGATCAACTACTGGTTCTTCCCGGACGCCACCGGCTGGCGGTTCGACGACCTGACCTCGCTGTTCGATGGGCCGACCATGACCGGCGGGCTGACGGGCTACGTCGCCCGTTGGAACGGGCTCAACCTGGCGGGCCTCGATGACGAGGGCAACGTGATCGTGTACTGGTGGGCCCCGCCGCTGGGCGCTGGCAACTGGCAGACGCTCAACATGACCGAGTTGTTCGGGTTCACGCCGTTGACCGGTCAGCTTGATGCGTACGTCACGCGGTGGGGCGGGCTCAACATCGCGGGGCTTGATGCCGATGGCAACCTGCGGACGTACTGGTGGTCGCCCGCGACCGAGCGCGACAACCCGGGCCAGTGGTTCGAGGCTGATATCTCGGCCGCCGCTCAGGGGCCGGTGTTCACGCGGGGCGTGACCGCGACGACCACGCCCGACGGCGGGATCAATCTGCTGGCGACCGACGCTGGCGGCTCGCTGCACCTGCTCCGGTTCGACCTCGACACGCTGGTGTGGACCTCGACCAACGCCAACGAGGCAGCGAGTGCGCCGCTGGTGGACTTCCCGGTGTCGGCTGGCTCAGCAGGCGGCAGGCTCGTGATCGCGGGGCGGGCTGCCGACGGGTCCGCCCAGCTCGGCCGGTTCACGTTCTTTACCGCCAACGACTCCTGGGACTGGCTCCAGTTCAGCACGCCGGTGTTCATCTGAGGCACCCGGCCGCTCGTATTCCGAGCCCGGATTGAGCCCCTATGCTGGGCTTGGGCGAGCCCGCAGCTGTGGGCTATGGCTTAATTTGTGAGCAGGGAGCGACGGGCATGAAGCAGCAACTCAAGGCCACCATCCAGCGACTGATGAAGCCCGGCATGGCCGAGACGCACGCCAAAATCGACGCGATCGAGCACCTGCTGCGTGCGCGAAGCGGCGGAGAGGTCGCGGTCTGGCGTGGGGGCCTGCTCGACGGCCGAGCGGTCAACGCCGACGGCTCCGAGGATCCGGCCCTCACTCCAAAGTACCGCGATGAGCTTAATTTCTGGGTGGGGGTTGCACGCGATCCCAAACAACTCGCCGATGCGGGCGGCTACCAGACCGCGTTCGGCACCTGGCAACGCCAAAGGCTGGTCGAACTCGGGCAGTTCGTCGGACTCGAAGACACGGACGAAGCGCGGACCGCATGGTGCGCGCAGCAGTCGGTCGTCGAGATCGGCGCCGGGCCTTACCCGTCGGTCGCCGAAGCGCGCTGGCGGCGCACGGTCGCGGTCGACCCGATCGCCGAGGGCTACGTCGTTGAGGATCTGCTGCCCACGCACGCGCACGCCGACGAAGTGACGTACATCGCCGCCGCGGGCGAGAACATCCCGTTGCCTGCGGGCTTTGCGGATCTGGTGATCATCGAGAACTGCCTCGACCATGTCTCGGACCCACCGAGGGTCATGGGCGAGATGCGCCGCTTGCTCAGGCCCGGCGGGTTCATGTGGCTGCTGGTGGATCTCATGGACTACTCCGACCACATGCACCCGCACTCGTTCAGCGAGGACAAGCTGCGGGCGCTGATCGCATCATGCGGCTACGAAGTCGTCAAGGATCGCAAGAGCGACCACAAGAGCCACCCGCAGGCGTACGGCGAGTACCGGGCGCTGCTGCGAAAGCCAGCGTTGATCCCTGCTGGTGATTCTGTCGCAGAGCCCAAGCCCGCGGCTCAGGCCGTGGCGCAGAGTGTCTAACCGCTTTCGACTTTCAAGTGGTGAGTGCAGCGGTGGCTTCAACCGCGTGCGCCATGGCTTGGCCGAGTTGGTCGATCTGCGCAGGCGTGTGCTCGCTGGTGAGCGTGATCCTGAAGTACAGCGGCTTGTCGCTGCCCGGGTACTCGATGAGTGGCGCGAGAATGCCCGCATGCACCAAATGATCGCGGACGGCTCCCAGCCGGCTGGCCTCGAAGGGCGCGAGCCCGATGATGGGCGCCGGTTCGTCACGCACCTCAAGGCCCGCTTGTCGCAGGACCGCGCGCGCGCGCTGCGCGTTGGCCCTCGCGCGTTCCACGCGGTCGGGCTCGGCTCTCAGCACCGCGAGCGCTGCCACTGAGCCCGCAGCAAGCGCCGGCGCGATGGGCGTGGTGCAGACGAACGCGGTGGTGGAGCGGACCCGCTCGATGAGGTCGGCTGTTCCTGCGACGATGCCGCCCGCGGCGCCAAGCCCCTTGGCGAGCGTGGTGGTGAGAACCAGTCTTGGGTCGGTGATGGAGCCAGCGGTCGTGCCGCGCCCACCGGAGCCGATGGCTGCGAACCCGTGGCAATCGTCAACGAGCAGCACGCCATCGCTCGGCAAGGCCTGGAGGTGGTCTGCGATGGGTGCGTCTGAGCCGTCGGCGGTGAAAACACCGTCGGTCCAGACAGATACAGGCGCGATCGCCGGTGCATCGAGCACTCGATGAAGGACTTGGCGGTGGGGGAGCCTGAGCGTGCGTACCCCAGCCGCGCGCGCAGCGTCACGCAGGCTCGGGTGGGCGCGCGCATCAAGGTGCGCCTCGGTAAAGCCCATCGAGGCCAGCGCCTGAGCCGCGGCTATGTTCGCGGTGTAGCCATCGGGCAACAGCGCGACAGCGGGCAGGCGAAGGAAGTCGGCGAGATCGGCCTCAAGCTGCGCGTGCAGCGGAGAGTTGCCCGTGGTTGTTCGGCTGGCACCTGCCGACAGGCCGTGGGTGGCAAGGTGGTCGCGGACCGCTGCAAGAACGGCTGGGTGCTGAGCCAGGCCCAGGTAGTTGCACCCGCCGAAGAACAGCAGCGCTCGGCCCGAGGCATCGACGACCGTGGTGGGGGAGGTTTGGCGGAGGGGGCCTGCGAGCATGGTGGATTGTTCATCGGCCAGCGTGGTCGGGCTGCGTGATCGGGGAGAAGCTTGGCGGTATCGAATCTGGGGAGTCAGTGAATAGGGGGAATACCCGGGTGCACGGCGGGGCGACTCGCCGGTAGAAGCTTGTCGGCGGGGTCTTTAGCGGGGGGGGCGTGGCTCGGCGGTAGTCGCTACGATTGTCACTGTCGGTGACCGGATCGGCTCTGAGCACGGGCTCAGGGTGGACGATCAGGCCCGGATTGAACCATGAACCGGAAGGCTGATGGCATGCACCAGCGTATTGCAGCGTTCGTAACCCTCCTCGTTGTGTCGATGGCCGGCGCACAGGACCGGGTGGTCCAACTGCCCGTCCGCACCGACGGCCCCAAGAGCCTCGACCCGGTTCAGGGCTCGACGGTCTACGACAACAAGGCGACCGTGCAGATGTACGAGACGCTGCTTGAGGTCGCTTACTACGACACCACACGGTTTGTCCCGCTGCTGTTGGAGGACCTGCCCGAGCGGCTGGACGACGGCAAGCGCTGGCGGTTCACGCTCAGGGACGACATCTTCTTCATCGACGACGAGTGCTTCCCGGGCGGCGAGGGCCGACAGATGGTCACCGACGACGTGTTCTACTCGTGGAAGCGTCTGGCCGACCTTGACAACGGGCTTGAGAACTGGTGGCTGATGCGCGACACGATCGTGGGGCTTGATGCCAACGCGCCGGAGACCAAGTTCGATTACGACGCCGATATTGCGGGTCTCGTCAAGATCGATGACCGCACGTTCGAAGTCGTGCTCACCCAGCCGGTGTACCGGTTTCTGTGGGTGCTGACGATGTTCCAGACCTCCATCGTGCCGCGTGAAGCAGTCGAGTTTTATGGCGAGGACTTCAGCCGTAACCCGGTGGGCAGCGGTCCGTTCGTGCTCGATGAGTGGGTTCCCAAGAGCCACATGACGTTCGACCGCAACCCGGCCTACCGCCCGATGTTCTATCCAGCGGCTGAGCTGTGGTCGGAAGAAGACACGGCCCTTGGTCTCGCGGAGGCTGCAGGCACGAGGCTTCCGATCGCGGACCGGCTCGAGTACACGTTCTACATCGAGGACCAGCCGTTGTGGCTTGAGTTCCGCCAGAACAAGCTGGGCCTGATTCAGGTGCCGTCGGCGTACTTCCCAGAAGCGTTCAGCAAGCGATCCAAGCGCCTCAATCGTGAGTTCCGCCAAGAGGGCATCACGTACGCTGCGGTGCCGCTGCTGGACTACATCTTCCGTGCGTTCAACATGGAAGACGAATTGGTGGGCGGGTACACGCCAGAGAAGAAGGCACTGCGTCGGGCGATCGCGCTGGCGGTCGATTGGGACGAGTTCAACCAGGACTTCTACGAGGGCCTGTGCACGGTGTACGACGGTGTGATCCCGCCCGGTCTCGAAGGGCACCCTGAGAACGGCCGAGACCCCAAGGCGCCGCGTGGGCCGGATATCCAGGCGGCCAAGCAGGCGTTGATTGAGGCTGGCTACCCCGATGGCGAGGGCCTGCCCCCGATCCGCTTCTACACGAGCCAGGGCGGGAACAACGACCAGCAGGTCGAGATGCTCCAGCGGCAGCTCTCCAGGATCAACGTCAAGCTCGACCCGATCCTCGTCGACTTCTCGCAGCTCATCGAGCAGGTCAACAAGCGGCAGGCGCCGATGTTCAGCTTTGCGTGGTCGAGCGACTACCCGGATGCCGAGAACAACCTCGCACTGTTCTACGGCCCCAACGAGAGCCCCGGCTCGAACCACTACAACTACAAAAACCCCGAGTACGACAAGCTCTACGAGTCCATCGTGGCGATGGAGCCCGGCGAAGAACGCACGCGGATCTACAACCAGATGCAGGAGATGCTCTTCGAGGACATCCCGGCGATCGGGGCTCTGGCGCGGGTTCGGTACTACCTCATCGCCCCGTGGCTCAAGAATGCCAAGCCCAACGAGCGGTACTACGGTTGGTACAAGATGCTGGATGTCGACGACTCCAAGCGTTAGCCCTGCGGGGGTCCCGAGTTCAAGGGTTGAAGATGCAGCCGGGGCGATGGTGTCGAGCCGGCCAATGACACGCTAGAGAGGCTTACCGGCACCATGTGGTCGTACACGCTCCGTCGAATCCTGTACAACATCCCGATCTTTCTGGGCATCGTTCTGCTGCTCATGGTGCTGTTGCGGGTCAACGACCCGGTCTACGCGCAGTTGAGCAAGAACGCGACCGAGGTCGAGATCGCGGCCAAGCGGGTTGAACTCGGGATCGACCGTCCGCTGCTGGTGCAGTTTGCCGAGTTCATGCTGCCGATTAAGCTGGACAAGGAAGGCGTCCACTGGACCGGCTCCGTGCTCGGGTTCGATGACCGCTCCTGGTACCGCGAGGACTCGGTGTGGAACATCGTCAGGCCTTCGGTGATGCCGAGCCTGTCGATCACGGTGCCGGCGCTGATTCTGTCGACATTCTTATCGGTGGCGGTGGGGCTGGTGTCGGCGGCGAACCGAGGGCGGTGGCTCGACCGGGCGCTCGTGTTCTTCGCGGTCATCGGGATGAGCATCAGCTTCCTGGTGTTCATCATCTTCGGGCAGTACTTCGGTGCTTACTGGCTTACCCAAGCGGTTGGCTTTGAGGTGTTCGCGGTTCGGGGGTACGAGGCCGTGGCGGCACCGGAGGTGCTGGATCCTGACGCCGGGCTCACGTTTGGAGAGTGGCTTCTAGGCTGGCTCAACCGGTACAACGTGCCGTCGCTCATGGGCTGGCCGAAGCACTGCCTGCTGCCGGTGATGATCAGCGTCATCGTCACGCTCGGGTACGACACGCGGTTCTACCGCAGCGTGATCGTTGAGCAGAGCACATCGGACTACATCCGCACGGCACGCGCCAAGGGCTGCCCCGAGCGGACCGTTCTTGTGAAGCACCTGCTACGCAACGCGATGATCCCGATCATCACGCGGGTGATGATCACGCTGCCGTTTGTGGTGGTGGGCTCGCTGTTGCTTGAGGTGTACTTCAGCATCCCGGGCCTGGGCCAGACGCTGTTCACGCACGTGACCAACAAGGACTTCCCGGTGACGCAGACGATCGTGGCGGTTCTCGCCATTATCTTTATCGCCAGCAACATTCTCACCGACGTGCTGTACGCGCTCGTTGATCCCCGTGTGAGGCTCTCGTAACCATGAGCGATCCCAAGCCAACGAGCGCCAAGCAGGCCACTAGCGCGGACTCGCCGCCCGATCTTCTGGCAGCCAGAGCGGGCTCGAACAGGCCCAAAGGCTTCTTCGACCTGCCGGGCGTGCGCAAGTTCATGCGTAACCGCATGGCGGTGGTGGCGATGGCGATTATCGTGGTGTTCTTTGCGACAGCGATCTCGATTATGGTGCCGCCCGGGCTCATCAAAATCGACGCGGTAACCGAGCGTGTCGGGCTGAGCAGCGAGCCGGGCTTCGGCAGGCCCGCCGCGGTCGATGACCGCATCAGCCACGCCGACCGTATCGTGAATGACGTGGACAAGGCGCTGGGCACGAGCGACCCGGAGAGTTCGCTTGCCGCGTTCGGTTATGCGGAGCGCACGGTGTTCTCGACCGATCCCGAGGTGGTCGAAGCCAAACTCGGCCAAGTGCGAGAAGTGTTCTACACGCTCGACGACGCGGTCGCCGACCATGAAGACGCGCTGGACGATCGCGATAAGTATCGTAAGAACATCGAGGTATCGCAGGCGACTGCCGACCCAGCCCAGCTCGCGGCGCTCAACGCTGCGGTCGACGCTGCCAATGCAGCCAAGCTTGCGCAGCTCGACGTGCTCGAGGGCAAGATCGCCGAACTCATGCCCGTTCCCGACTCGTTCGTGTACAAGGTCCGGCTCTTGCTCGGGACCGATGCGCAGGGCCGAAGCGTGTTCCTGCGGGCGGTGTTCTCGATCAAGACCGCTGTGCAGATCGGCTTTGTGACGGCGTTCATCGCGGTGCTCCTCGGCGGGCTGCTCGGGGCGGCGGCGGGGTTCTTTGGCGGCATCATCGACCACGCGGTCGTGTGGCTCTATTCCACCATCTCCGCGATTCCTTACCTCATCTGGCTGATCGTGATCGCGTTTGTGGTCCGGGAGATCAGCACTCCGGACGATTGGAAGTTCTTCGCGGGCATCCCGTTGGGCCAGACGCTGATCCCGGTGTACATCGCGTTCATCCTGACGTTCTGGATCGGACCCTGCCGCGTGGTTCGCGGCGAGGCGATGAAAATCAAGAGCTTGGACTACATCCAGTCGGCCCGCTCGATCGGGGCTTCGCAGAAGCGCATCCTGCTTCGGCACGTCGTGCCCAACACGGCGTACCTGCTGTTCATCAACATGTCGCTGCTGTTCGTCGGCGCGATCAAGGCCGAGGTCATCCTCAGCTTTCTTGGTCTGGGCGTGCAGGGCCAGCCGAGTTGGGGCATCATGATCCGCGACGCCAAGGACGAGGTCATCAACGGCTTCTTCTGGCAGATCGGCGCCGCGACCGCGTTCATGTTCGTGCTGGTGCTCGCGTTCAACATCGTGAGCGATGCGCTGCAAGACGCGTTTGACCCCAAGCACGTCGGCTGAGCCATCGGCTCTTACGCTCAGGGCTCTTGGCTCACCATCGCCTATTGCCCACTTGGGCGCACACCAACTCCGCCCGGTTGTTTCCAAGCCGGGCGAGCGGTGCATTCTCCGATGACGGTGCTTTCGGGTCCGCGTCCAGCCTGAGACGGCGGGGGAGGCGGGTTACCCAAAAAGAAAAACTCGACTGCCGGATATTCCGCCCGCAGCCGAGTCATAGGAGGAGAGAGACAAGACAATGTCAATATGCCACACGAATCGGACGGTGCCACCCGACTTATCGGTTTTTTCGCTGTTTGCGGCCTCTGAGGGCGGATTGTGCTGCTAAACCATTTGCGTTCAGCGGGTTAGGACCTCTGGCTTCCATGGGCCGCTCAGCGCCCTGCCTGTGTGATAGGTGGATGGTGTCCGCCACCAGCCCCTCTCCCCTCTCGCGGTGAGCGATGGGCATCCGGGCCGCTTCCCCGCGATTGTGTGGGAGCGGTCAGCGAAGCTAACTGAGGGGGTCTTCATCTTCTACCTCACGCGCCCGGGGCGGGTCAGGGAAGCTGCGAAGCAGCAGGATGAGGGGGTCAAATGCTGCCACCAAGTGCCCAAACAACCCTAGAGCCGCACCCGTCGGTTCGGATAAGCTGGGCGTTCACCCCTCAGAGGAGCCCGAGATGAAACTGCCCTGTGCGATAATCGTGTTGAGCTTGGCTACCGCGGGCTGGCTGGCGATCTTCGCCGTGGGTGTAGCGCTGCTGCTGGTGGCCTGACCCGGCCCGGATTGGGGCGGGACCCGGCTGGGTGAGGAGGCATCGGGTGAGGGACCTGCTTGCTTGGGCTTGGTTGTCAAGGGCCGATCGGGTACGCTCAACAAGGAGATCTGAATCAGAACGACCATAGCGAGCATTCTGTTGATAGCAGCGGCGTGCGGGGCATCAGACGAGGAGAGCACCGCATGAACGCCCGCAACCCTGTACACATCGCGCTGCTTGCAGCCACGCTGCTGGCCGGGGCCGCACCGATCGCGTCGGCCCAGGTCGCGCCCGTCCGATCGAGCCTCGACACGCGGTCCAGGATCGGTCTCAGCGTGGTCGATCTCATCGACGAGCAGACTCGGTCTGACGATCAGGGCGCCATGACCAACACGCTCGGGCCACACTCAACGCCGGTCTCGATCAGCAGCGCCGACGGCCTGTACACCGCGAACTCCACTGGCAGCGCCCTCTTCCTCGATGCCGCCTCGGGCACGTTCGCTTCGACGCAGACGTACGACGGCGACCGGGCGCCGGGCGACGTCACCGCGCAATCCTTCAGCACCACACTCTCGAGCATTTTCGAGTACGACTTCACGCTCGCCGGCGAGGGCAGCATCCGCTTTCAGGGCACGCTCTCGAACTCCGGCCCCTCGTTCGTCGGCTTCACCGCGCGAGTCAACGTCTTCAGCGAGTTCATGCCCGGGACCGGGTTCAACGGCTCGTTCTTTGAGCAGCTCTTCACCGATCAGACCTCCGCCGGACCGACGCCGTTCGATATCACCGTGCCGCTGGCCGCCGCTTCAGGCAGCTACCGCGTTCAGATCCGCCTGACCCACAGCGGCAACTCGGGGCTCGAGACCCCTGTGGAACTCGGGTCGACCTCCATCGATTGGACGATCATCGTGCCGACCGCGTGCCTCGGTGATATCGCCGACGACTTCGGCACGCTGGGCGGCGACGGCATGGTCAGCTTCGGCGACTTCCTCGCGATGCTTGGCCTCATCGGGCCGTGCCCGTAAGCGATTCATTCACGGATTGAATTCATCGAGCGGGCCGCACCCAGTAACGGGGGCGGCCCGTTTGTGTATGAGGCGGCCAACGAATGGGCTCGGAGGGACTTGAACCCTCACTGGGGTTACCCCCAAGCGGATTTTAAGTCCGCCGCGTCTGCCGATTCCGCCACGAGCCCGTGGGGTTTTGGTGCCATTAGAGCGGGTTTACTCCGCGCCTGCTCGCTCTTGGCAGCACCATTTTGCACCCCTACTGCGGGGGCTACTGCGGGGTTTCGTTTGTGCAAGTAATCACTGTCGAGCCGCGTGTTAGCGGTCCCGGTCAGCCGAAGTTCGACGGGATCAACATCGGGCATGCGGGCCACCGTGCCAGCCGCCTCGTCTGGGAGTAGGTGCCCGTAGGTGTCGAGGGTGAGCGTGATGGTGCTGTGCCGCATGAGCGTCTGGATGGCCTTGGGCGAAGCCCCGCCGATCGCGGCCCATGCTCCGGTCGTGTGCCGCAGGGCATGGAAGTCTACGTACCGCCCGTCGTGGTCCTCTGCCGCCAGGAAGTCCGAGCGCTCTCGCTCAAGTCTTGTGCGAACGTCATCTCCAGCCTCAGCGATGAAGGCTGCTCTGGAGTCGCCCAGATCGGCCCGGAGCATTGCGGCGGTTCGGGTGCTCGGGGGCATGCCGAAGACTTGCCCGCCGGGCATCAAGCGGGCCGCATGAACCGTCAGAGCATCGGCGAGATGCCGCCGGACGTACTGACGCGCTGCACGCCGGTTCTTCGTCTCGGATGCGCTCAGAAGGATGTGAGGCTGCGAGCCGGTCAGCGACAGGTGCGCCCGCGTGAGCGTGGCCAGCTCGCCCGCACGCAGCCCGGTCTCAATGGCGACCGCGTACAGCAGCGCTCTCTCGGGGCCGGTCATGCCGAATCGCTCGGGGCCGTGCTCGGTGGTGGCCCGGAGCCAACGCCACTCATCAACCGTGAGGAATCGGCGCACACGCTGGCGGTGGGGAGCTGGCTTCTTGAGCCGGGCCAGCGGGTCGGCTTCTAGCCGCCCGTCACTGATGCACCACCGCATGAAGGTGCGCCACGCGCCGATGCACTTCGCCGCCGTGCGGGGTGTCCACCCGCCTTCGCCCTGACCAGCTTGCCGGTTCGATACGAGCCGCTCCAGCTTCTCGGCGCTCACGTCGGCCAGGCTCTTCCACCCGCACTCGGCAGCCGTAGTTTCGATCATCGCGGCGGTATCGGCGACGTGTTTAGCCGTGCGACCCTCGGCCATCTTTGACTGCTTGAAAGACTCAAGATGCGCTGCGATCGGGGCCGCGGCGTGACGGTCCACTTCCGTCCCGCCCTCGGGTTTGACCAGCCCGGCGCGTTCCAGAGCGGAGCGCTCGACCCAGGTACGGGCGATTCGCTCGGCATCGCCCTTGCTCCGGGTGCGGGTGGAGCGCTCGCGACGCACGCCTTGAGCATCAAACCACGACGCGATCCATGCACCGCCTTCGGTCCGTTGGAACAAGCTCCCCGACCCGTTGCCACGTCGCTTGCGTGCCATGCTTCACCGGTCCTTCCGGGCTCTGCTCGCCTTTGCCGTGAGTTTCAGCCCCAAGTAATCCGCAAGCTTGTCGATGTTCTCACCACGAAGGGGTTTGCCGCCCACCACGAACCGTGACAAGGTGGACTCGGGTATCCCCGTAGCCTTGCTCACCGCGTAGCGGGTCTGGCCGCACCGTTCCAACGCGGTCCTGAGGGTTGCCGTCACGCTTGCCATGGCCGCAGCATACCCGCTTGCTTCGGATTGTGCAAGCCATACCGTCATCGACGCGCCCCGATGCTCTCGCCCACCGCCACGAGCCACGCCGCCGAGCCGGGGTGGGTTGGCTGCCCGAGTTGATCGGCCACGCTCAGGCGCTCGCCCAGGACGTACACCGCGTTGGTGTCGTCAGCAGAGGGGGCCCCGACCACCAGCACCTCCGGGACCGCCGCGCGGTGCGTCCTCAGCAGCGCCGCCAACTCAGTGGGCAGGTCCGCAGGGCGATGCCTCAACTTGGCCGGATCGGTCGGGTGCGGGGCCAGTTCGATCCCGGACCGCCCAACGGCCACCAGCAACACGGCGAGTTCGTGGGGGTTCACAGTTCCCCCCAGCCGTCGGTGTCCGTGGGCGTCGCTTCAAGATGCTCCCCGTTGGCAAAGATGCTCTCTTTCTTGCGTTGAGCACCTTGGCCATCTTCGGCCGGTGCCTGCTCCCCGGAACCCCCTCTGCTGGGGTCAGAATTGCCAAGGCGCTCACCTTCGACCAAGGCGCTCACGTTCTCAGGGATGAGCACCACGTCCGCGTGAGCATCTTGGGCAATCGCAGGCAATGACCAGCGCCAGGGTCCGCCAAAGTCTCCCTTGCGCGACACCACTCCGAGAGCCGCCTTTGCCCGTCGGAGCGTGGCGATTGAGAACCCAGCGTCTTTGGCTTCACGCTGCACATCCGTGGCGGGAAGTGACCCATTGGCCAGCAGCTCGGTCAGCCACTCAGCCGCGTCGTCTCGTTCGGTGCGACCACCCTGCCCGATGCGATCGGAAGCCAGAGCATCGTCGGCGCTCACCTCGACCGCATCAGGTTCCCATGCAACAACCGGGTCTGCACCCAACCCTGTTGATTCGATCCGGTACGCCAGCCCGCCCGTGTCGGGCGCGATGTTGTTCTTGATCGGCAGCAGCAGCCGCCGGTCTGGGTCGTCTTTGTCTTTGCTCACTGACCACGCTGTTCGCACCGCCGCCACAAACGCCAGCGATCCCATTGCTCGGTAGATCGCTGGACCGCCGCCGCTCTTGTTCAGGTGCGTGACCCCCACAATCGCGACCCCGTACTTCTCGGCCAAAGCACCCAGAGGGGACAACACCCCTCGAATCTCAGCGTTCTTGTGTGAATCCACGCCGCCCAGGTACGCCGTCACGGGGTCGATCACCACGAGACGACAGTCATCGACGGACCGAATCGCATCTTCCAAGGCTGGTGTATCGCGCGACAGATCAAAGCTGCGAGCAGACTCTTGCCCGTCGCCGCCCACCATTCGGACCGCTTCCAGAGCAATAATCCTCGACACGTCCGCTCCCGCCGCGTCGAGCCGGGGCCGGATCGTGTCGGCGATCCCGTCTTCCGCGCTCAGCAGCACGACACCACCGGGCTTGATGTAAACACCAGGTGCGTCGGGCCAGACTCCGCCACGCGATACTCGCGCTGCAAGATCAAGCGTCAGAAACGATTTGCCCAAGCCGGGATCACCCGCAATCAGGGTGAGCTTGCCCGCGGCAATCCGCCCCGGCCAGAGCCAGTCAACTGACTCGGGTTGCACATCCTCCAGCCTCACGAGCATCGGTGTGCCATCGATCGGTGTTATGGTGTTCGCGCTATGCGACTTGGCGGATACGAACAGACATTCCGGATCAGCAACCGCCAGCCGGAACGCTTCGGCAGTCACCCCTGCGATCACGGACGCGCGACAGTCCTTCCCGCCACCCGGGGGTTCGATGATCCGCACCGATGCGCAGCGAGTCTCGATCCCCTCTGCGAGCCGTCGAGCACCGCCTCGACCAGCCTCATCCGCATCGACAACGATGACAACATGCCGACGCGAGCACACCTCTGCGAGCCACATGCGAATGTCAGACGAGCCGCCCGCCATCGCCACACCCACTGCATCAAGCCCGAGCCCGAGCAACGAAGCGCAATCAGATGCACCCTCAGTGATGAACAGGGGCTCGGACTCGCTTGTGCCCGCATACGGATTGAGGTTGCCCGAGTCGGGGAGGATCAGGCCGCGCCGTCCACCGGGTTCACTGGTCTTTGACCCATCCGCAAGCCGGTACGCAGTGCCGACAACTTCGCCAGATGCTTCGCGTTCGGTGATCGCCCACCTCTGTCCGTCGGCCCTCGCCACACGCTGCCAGGCGTTTAGCGACACACCGTCGGGGGGCAACAGGGGGAGGGTCGGGCTCATGGGCGCACCGCCTTGCGAACTCGGTCGCCCGCACCTGGCTCCGTCGGGCAGCCGGCCGCGATCCATGCGCGGAGTTCGTCGGGGGCGTAGCGCCGGGACTTGCCGATTTTGTGCGATGGGATCGCGCCGCAGTTCGACAGAACCCACAGCCGCCGCTCGCCGATCGCGAGCATGGCGCACGCGGTGCGAGCATCGACGAGAAGGGGGGTGGTATGATCGGGTTCGTTCTTCCCGCCCGTGGAGCCTGCCAGCGTCCGGGCGGTTTGCGGTGCGTTGCTCATGGCTCCCCCCTCTCGGGGGTCGGCTCACCTGCCCTAGCAGCAAGAGCGAGTTGCACCGCAGCCAAGTTGAAGACGCGCCGCTTGCCAGCTTTCAAGGACGGGATGCGGCCAGCGATTGCCTCGGAGTTCAGCCACGAGCGAGACAGGCCGAGCGCCTTGGACAACATCGCCAAGTCCAGAAGATCATGAGGAGTCGAGTTCTGCATGACTCGACGATTCGCCAAAACCTGTCGATTTCAAGGTGACTGGAGCCGGATGACAGGCCATTGGTGGGCCGGCCCGTCAGTTGACGGGCCAATGGTGGCTCACTCCTCCAGGAGTCCAAGCCAGATCGCGGAGATGCGAGTACCGTTTCGAGAGTTGGCTGCTGCGGAAGCGGCCAATTTCCGTATTTCAGCGTCGGAGAACTTGCGATGCGGGCCAGCGCCGCCAGCGGGGCTCGGAGCCACTTGGGCGTTTCTCCGGATGCGCGCGAACGTCGTCTCGCTCACCTCGAAGCCAGCTTCGGAAAGGCGTGTGCGTAAGTCGGTCGCCGTGTAGCCCATGATCTGGGGTTGAGGATTTGGCTTCTGCAACTCGCGCTCCGGGGCAGGCTTCAACAAGGCATGGGAACTCGCGTTCTCAGGGGCTGCCGCTGATTCGATGATCCCCACCGCCCTTTCCAGCCGGTCGAGTTGGCGCGGGCTCGGGCTACTGGAGTCCTTCCAGCTTCCCCTCTCAGTCCAGTCGGTCGCGAGCCCCAGCCCCAGTAGCCCGCCCGTGCCATTCCACGTGAGGCCACCGAATATGGATATCTCCTCCGTGATGACCTCGGTGGCATCGGGGTCACCAACCAGCAAGAAAGCGAGCATGAACACTCTCGCACAAGCTTGTCGATCCTGCTTTGGCTGATTGCCATCGAAGTCGAACCAGCCGCCGTGGTCCTCCGCCAGTCCGGATTTCAGGGCGTTGGCAAACGTAGATGCCCTTGAGTAAAGCTCATTGCTTGCTCCCATTCCGATTCCCACGTGCCCCCGGGCTACCTCTGCTGTGAAGAGATCGGCCAGCTTGTCGCCCGCCGCCTTGAACTCGGCAGGATCGGCCGATACGCACGCTCGCGCCCGCACAAACAGCTCGTCACGCCGCTTTGTATAGCCAACGAGTTCAGTCGGGGTCTGAGCTGTATTAGCAGCAAGTGGCTCTGCGTGAGTGCTCGTAGTCTCCGGTTGGCCGGGCGGACGGGCTGACTCGGAGTCCAGTTGAGGTATCCGGGCAGCCGGTGCTGCCCCAGGGAGTTCATCCACAAGCAACGTGCCGGTCGCTTCCAAGGCGGCGTGGCTAGAGATACTCTTGAGCGTTCGGATGCGACTCGCCAAGCCTACCTCTGCTGCTGCGAACTCATCGATCTGCAGATCGAGCGGCCTATCGCCAACTTCGAGAGGATGCAGCATCCCGCCGATCGTGTTCAACTCCCCCATGGCCTTGGTCGTCCACTGCTTGATCAGCGGCTCTCGCCGATCGTCAGTCCAGCGAGCAACGAGAGGCAAGCACCGTCGGCATTCCGCCAGAGCTGCTCGCCAGCGTCGGACGCTGTATTCGAGTGAATCCAGATCATCGAAGTACTGATGCCACGGCCCGGACAGCTTTCCCAGGTGCTCTCTACGCGCCTGCTGGTGCTGCCAGAGGTCGCCCCATGACCCGATGGAGTGTGGGAGCGTAAAGTCGTGCCCAACACACGCTGGCGGCAACTCGGCCTGCAGGAAGCGGGCCGTCTTGCGCGCGCTAGTCAGGCACTGCTTGATGTGCTTGCCCCACAGGAGCAGCTCATTGAGGGCAAAAATGCCCGCCTTTACCTCGTCGGGCCAAGCGGGCTCTTCCAGTGGGGGAGTGGTCATGGCGTGCCTCACGAGAAATGGAGGCTCGCGGCCTCCGGAATCCTCGTCCAGCCTATCCCAAGCCCACAAAACCCATCAATGACCGACAGGCCGCCAGACGTAGGCTCAGCCGGATTCTGCCCCGGTCAGGTGTCGCGGCTCTCCAGGGGCTTTCGAGGCTATGGAGCCGAATCGATGTGCTGAGATGGCGACGGAAGGGTTGCTTGCCGCCGATCATTAGCCGACGGACACGGTTGCCAAAGCGTTCGGGATTCTCTATGAATCCGGCCTCAAGAGCCCCGATAGCAGATTCCCCGATTGCCCGTGGTTGAGGCATGCTCTGGCGATCGTGGACCGTCACTTTGCTTATCCTCGCAAGGTGCGAGTCATACCGCGGGACAAGGTGGACAGCTGGTCTGTTTCGGACCGGGCGCGCTTCGGCGGCTTGATCTCAAGCAACCCCCATGTCATCGCCGAGGTATACTCGTGCCGTGCCTCAACGCTCACTCGCCATCTTGCTGACCATGCTGGTCGGGATTCAGGCCCTCCTCGGGGGTCTGAACGGCGCGGCGGTCATGTGCTTCGGCGGCGGGCATGAGCATGAACTAGCCGAGGCGGCCAGCGGGTGTGAGCTTGCGTGCGAGCACGCAGAGGGCTGGCCCGGCCCGGTGCCCGGTGGCGATCACGGCGACGACTGCGGCTGCGTCGATATCGAGATCGGTCTGGTCGAGCTTCTGAGCTTGCCGAGATCGGATTCCGAATCGACGCACGTGGTCTTTGTTCAGCCAACACCGGCTTGGGTTGTCATTGAGCTGGGCCATGGCGTGTCGTGGACTGGGCCACCGATGCCCCCGGCTTGGTTCGATCCCGGTGGCACGCAGCGGCTCACGATCATCTCGTCCACCCGACTGATTCTCTAAATCCTATCTGACAGCGAAACGCGTCTCGAGCAGCCTTGGCTGTCTCGGGTGGTTCGTCGTTCACACAGATAGGAACACACTCACATGGACATCTCAGTACTCCTGCCGTTGCGGCGGAGGGCGCGATCGGGTCTGGCTGCGGTGGCAGCGTGCGGCCTGCTGGGCGGGTGCCAGAGCTACGAAAGGGCTCCGCTCGACCTCACCTCCCATCGATCTGCGATGGGGTCCAGGCTCGATGCTGCCGAGCCGATCGACGCATTTCTCGACCGGCTCGCCGAGACCGGAGACGGTGCGCCACAGCGCTTCGATCTCAGCGACGGGCTGTCCGTCGCGGAGGGTGAAGTCGTCGCCTTGTTCTACAACGCCGATCTGCGGCTGGCGCGGTTGGCAGCGGGCCTGGCGCTGGCCGACTATGAAACCGCTGGGCTGTGGGAAGACCCGCAGTTCGGCTTCGACGGTGCGGAGATTCTGTCACCTGACGGACCATTCGACTTCGGTCTAACTCTTAGCTTTACGATCCCGGTATCTGGGCGATTGGATGTGGCCAGGGACCGTGCGGGCGCAGCGTACGAAGCCGAGTTGCGACGCATCGTCGATGCCGAATGGACCACACGAGCCCGTGTTCGATCGGCTTGGGCGGCATGGACGGTTGCCGATGCGCGCGTCGCTTTGCTCAGAGAAGTGATCGAACAGGTCGAGCGGGTCGGCTCCATCACCGATCGGCTCGAAGAAGCGGGCGAACTCACACGGGTCGAGGCCCGCCTGCTCCGGGCCGAGCTTGTGAAGAGCCGTGGCCAACTCGCTCAAGCAGAGTTCTCCGCCGCACAAGCTCGGATAACCCTCATGGGTTTGCTCGGGCTGTCCCCGGTCACTGAAGTCGCTCTTATTCCCTCGATGTCAGTCGGGGAAACGGAGTCCTTCGCGGACGAAGTGCAGCGGCTCATCGAAGCCAACACCGCGCTTGCCGTGCGCCGTGCAGAGTACCACACCGCTGAGCAGACCCTCCGACTGGAGATACGCAAGCAGTACCCGGACATCACCATCGGCAGCGGGTATGGCAGTGAAGCCAGCGACGACCGACTGCTGCTGGGTCTCTCGATTCCGATCCCGGTCTTGAACGCCAACCGGGCGGGGATCGCCGAAGCAAGAGCACGGCGAGAGATCGCTCGCGTCGCGGCGGAGACCACCTTCGAGCAGCTAACGCGAGAACTCGCCACGACAACCGCAGCACGCACGGCCGCGCGGAGCCAGCTCGAAGCGTTTCAGACCCAACTGGTGCCCATGCTCGATGAGCAGTCCCGAGAAGTGGAGCAGCTCATCGGTCTCGGCGAGGTTGACGCATTGATCTTGCTGGAGACAGTCTCGCGCCGCTTTGAGGCCAAGAGCCAACTGCTCGATCTTCGATTGGCCGAGTTGAACGCGGTCGTCGAGCGTGCCCGGCTGCTCGGACCGGACCAGCCCCAGTCTCCTGCCCCTATTGAACAGAACGAAGACGACACCTCACCTACCGGGGGGCCGATCCCATCGCGCTCCGAGGAGGGTTCCCGATGAATGCCATCTACCGAATCGCAGCGATCGCAGCAACAATACTCGCGCTCGCTTCCCTCGCGGCCTGCAAGGGCGACGACGCGTCGCCTGCCACGGAGTCCGTTCACAGTCAAGACGACGGCCACGATCATGGTGAACAGCCAGCTTCAGCGTCAACCGGCCGCGTTGCCATTCCGGCATCGGTTCGCTCGAACCTCGGCATCAGCTTCATCGAGGTCGAGCGCAGACACATCGAGCAGACGCTTCGTGTACCGGGCCGCTTCGAGTACCTCCCGACCGCTAGGCGTGAGTACCGAACGGCTGTACCGGGCCGCGTCGAGCTGCTTGCGGAGCAGTTCCAGCGCGTGAGGGCTGGCGATGTTCTCTACCGAATCGACTCGCCAGCATGGCGAGAGATGCAACAGCAGCTTGCCCATGCGGAATCGCAGATTCAGCGGCTCGATGCTCGCCTTACCACTTTCGATCCGCTGTTCGCAGCCCATGAACTGCACGAGCAAAGCCTCCACGAGAGCGTCGCCGTGTGGAACGAGCGTGTGGAGCAGCTCCGAACCGTGCGCGAAGCGGGCGGGGGTCGCATCGACGAACTCGCCCAGGCGAGGGCGGCGGTCGCGAGCAACCGGGCCGAGCTTGCGAGCGTGCAGGAGAAGAAGGCTGAGTTGCACGCCGACCGGCAACAGACCGAAGCTGACCTCCAAGCTGCGCGGGCTCAATCGAGCTACCTGCTCGACTCCGCGTCGGCCATCGTGTCGCTCGGTCGGGAAGAGCTTGCCGCCTCGGTTGAAACCGCTGAAGGCATCCGGCCCGGGTGGGCGGTAATCGATTCGATCGAAGTAATCGCCACCGAATCTGGAGTTGTGGAGGCTCTGGGCCTGACGAACGGGTCGTGGGCGGATGAGAAGTCCCCTGTCATGACAGTGGTGCAGCCTGACCGGCTTCGTTTCCGAGCGTCGGGGCTTCAGAGCGATCTCGGGGTTCTGCGAGACGGCTTACCGGCGAGAATCGTGCCTCCGACTCCGACGGCCGTTGGCCGGGCAGTCCCCTTGCAGGACACGATGGCAGGCACGCTCACGCTCGGGCTGGCCGGTGATCCCAACGACCGCACGCTGGAGTTGTTCGTGGCTCCCGGCGAACTCCTGCCATGGGCACGCCCGGGGGTTTCGGCTCAGCTCGAAATCGTGACGGATGCAACCGCTACGCCCGTGCTGGCGATTCCCCTCGCCGCCGTCCAGCGTGACGGGCTCTCGCCGGTGATCTTCCGCCGGGCTCCCGACGATCCGAACGAAGCGATCCGCATGGAAGCTGACCTTGGCAAAGACGACGGCCGGTGGGTCGCGTTGCTGAGCGGGGTTCGTGACGGTGACGAGGTTGTGCTCGACGGCGCGTTCCAACTGATGCTCGCGACCAGCGGATCGATCCAGAAGGGTGGTCACTTCCACTCGGACGGCACCTTCCACGACGGGGAGGACTGAGCCATGTTGAAGGCTGTCATCCGATTCTCGCTCCAGTACTCGTCTCTTGTTCTCATCGCTGCCGTCATGGTGGTTGGGTACGCGGGCTACCGGCTGCCGCGGATGAGTGTGGATGTGTTCCCGGAGCTGAACGCACCAACCGTCACCATCATGGCCGAATCGGGTGGGCTCGCCGCAGACGAGGTCGAGCAGTACGTGACGTTCCCCATCGAATCCGCTGTCAACGGCATGACGGGTGTCCGGCGCGTTCGCAGCGCCAGCGCCATCGGCCTCGGCATCGTGTGGGTTGACTTGGACTGGGGGACCAATCTCTACGATGCCCGCCAGCTCGTCGCCGAGCGACTCGTGACCGCTCGGGAGAACCTGCCCGAGGGTGTCGAGCCATTCATCACACCGATCACCTCGATCGCTGGCGAGATCATGCTGGTATCGCTGTCCTCGCCCGATGGAACGGTCGAACCGATGGAACTCCGTTCCTACGCGGAATTCGATCTGCGGAACAAGATTCTCTCCGTGCCCGGCGTGGCTCAGGCGGTCGCCATCGGTGGCGAGTTGCCCGAGTACCAGGTCAATGTCGATCAAGACCGGCTCCGCCTCTACGACCTCACGATCACCGACGTGGTCGAAGCCGCTGGCGGAGCGCACAGCACCGCGAGCGGTGGATACCTCGTCAACGTAGACAACTTCGAGATTCCGATACGCCAGCAGAGCCGAGTAACGAGGCCGGAAGACATTGCCAACACCATCATAAAGTACCACGAGGGCGTTGCCGTAACGATCGGACAGGTTGCCGATGTTCGTCTCGGGCCGGCTCTCAAGCGTGGCACAGCCTCAGAAGGCGGCTACCCCGCGGTCATCCTGACGATCCAGAAATCGCCCGGTACCAACACGCTCGCTCTCACCGATTTGCTCGACGCACTGTTCGATCAGATCGAGCCCTCGCTGCCCGAGGGTGTCGAGCTGAACCGGGACGTGGTTCGCCAATCGCACTTTATCGAGCGATCGGTCCACAATGTGACCAAGGTGCTCGCAGAAGCCGTCATCATCGTGCTGGTCGTGCTCGTGCTGTTCCTCATGAATCTGAGAACAACGCTTATAACGCTTACCGCGATCCCGATCTCGCTCGCGGTGGGTCTGTTGATGATGGACGCGATGAAGCTCAGCCTCAACGTGATGACCCTCGGCGGGCTCACGGTGGCGATCGGCGTGCTCGTTGATGATGCGATCATTGACGTCGAGAACGTCTTCCGCCGACTCAAACAGAACAGGTCGTTGGCCGAGTCCCAGCGCCGCCCGTTCACAGATGTGATCTTTGATGCGAGCAACGAGATTCGGCCCGCGATGGTGTTCGCGACGGTGATCATTGTCATGGTGTTCTTGCCGCTCCTATTTCTGCAAGGGCTCGAAGGCCGGTTCTTCCAGCCCCTTGCGTTGACCTACATGATCTCGATTCTTGCATCGCTCCTGGTCGCCCTCACGGTGGTCCCCGCCATGTGCAGGTTCCTGCTCAAGGGAAGGCTTGGCGGGACGCACGAGGCCCGTGAAGCAGCGCTCGTCCGTGTTCTCAAGCGGGCTTACGAGCCCTCGCTTCGGGCGGCGATCCAGTTCCGTGCGTGGGTGCTGGGAGCCGCTGGTCTCATCACCGTGGCCGCGCTGCTCCTGGCGAGCACGTTCGGCACTGCATTCCTCCCTTCATTCAACGAGGGGACGTTCACGGTGTTTCTCCTCGCACCGCCCGGCACATCAATCGTCGAAAGTGACCGACTCGCAACCGAGGTCGAAAGGCAACTTGTCGAGATCGAAGGAGTCCGATCCGTATCGCGTCGAACGGGCAGGGCCGAACGCGACGAGCACGCCGAGCCAGTCAGCAACTCGGAGGTCGAGGTCACAGTCGATGCGGGCCGATCACGTGTCGAAGTGCGTGACGAGATCGACCGCATTCTCGCATCGATCCCGGGCATCACGACCATGGTCGGTCAGCCGATCGAGCATCGCCTGAGCCATGTCTTGTCGGGAACACCGGCCGCGATTGCGATCAACGTATTCGGCGAGAATCTGTCTGAGCTGCGACGGGTGGCCAAAGCCATCGAGAGCGAACTGCAATCACTCCCGGGTGCCCGAGACGTGAACGCCAGCCGCGAAGTCATGATTACATCGCTGCCGATTCGCTATCGCCACGCAGAACTGGCCGCAGTTGGCCTGAGTCCGGCGGATGCCGCCGAGCAGGTCCGTGAAGCGATATACGGCGAGGTTGTCGATACCGTCAACCAGGGCGTACGCCAGTTCGACATTGTCGTGCGCCTCGCACCAGAAGAACGGGAGTCCGTAAGCCAGGTGCGCGATCTGCTGTTGCGAGGGCGCGGCGGTGCAACCGTCCGATTGAGTGATGTTGCCGACATCGGGCCAGAGCGATCGAGCAATCTCATTACTCGCGAGAACGCCCAGCGAAAGGCAGTCGTGTCCCTGAATGTCGCGGAGGGCTCGAACCTCGGCGACCTCGTGGCTCAGGTGCAGGAGCGCGTCGATCCGATCGTCCAGGGTGCCGGGATGACCGTTTCTTACGGCGGCCAGTTTGAAGCCCAGCAGTCTGCGTCTCGGACCATTCTTGTCGCAGGGGTGGCTGTGGCGCTCGTGATGCTGATGCTACTTCAGGTATCAACGGGCTCGCTCAGGGCCGCCGTGCTCGTCATGCTGAACATGCCGCTCGCTCTCATCGGCGGCATCGCGGCGATTTACCTGACCGAGGGCGGCGGGGCAGTCCGCAACACATTGGCGCTCATCGGCATTGGCGGCGCGTATGTACCACCGGTCATATCGATCGCAAGCCTCGTCGGGTTTATCACCCTGTTCGGTATCGCTGTGCGCAACGGCATCCTGCTCATCAACCACTACAACCACCTCATGAGACACGAAGCGGTGCCGCTTGGTGAGGCGATCGTGCAAGGCTCGATGGAGCGGCTCGTTCCAATCCTCATGACGGCCATTTGTGCGGCCTTGGGGCTCCTCCCGCTGGCGCTAGCCGGCAGCCAACCCGGTAGCGAGTTGCTCGCGCCTCTGGCGATCGTCACACTTGGCGGGCTGCTGACCTCCACGTTCTTGAATCTCATAGTTGTTCCCGCTGGTTATTCGCTCGTGTTCGGACACCAGCTTGAGTCGCGTCGGCGTGCGTCGCCGACCACTTTCTCTCGAATTGCCGGGGCCGTGCGCCCGGCCAAGTCAAAGGAAGCAGCCCCATGAACTGTCTCACCAAGCTCATCATCCCGTCCACTCTGGCCGCAGCGTTATCGATCGCCGGTTGTGGCGGCGAGTCAACACCTCATGACTCGACGGCACACTCCGAGGGCGACGGGCACAACCACGCTGCTCCCGACCAAGCCGAGGCAGTCGAGGACGGCCACGGAGCCATGCGGCCGCTCGGGTCGGTGGTCATAGCCGGAACCTCACTCGAAGTATCAGCAAGTGGGGCTCCCACGCCAAACACTCTCATGCACGTGAATATCGAGTACCGCGACGGTCCAGCCCCAGTGGCGGTCAGGCTGTGGATCGGAAACGAGGCCGGCGATGAATCGGTGCGATCAAGGGCAACGGGAACCGGAAGTGTCCTGCACGGCCACGTGGAGGTGCCCGCCGAGATCGATGCCGATGCGGCGTTATGGATCGAAGTCGAAACGGCGAGCGGCGAGCGCTTGCATGGTTCAGTGGCCTTGGACTGAGCCCTTGGGCTCCAACACATCCTGCGCCGCCGTGAGGTGCTGGGGCATTCGCCACGGGGCCTCCGGATCGGACAGCGGCACCGAGTCACGGTGCGAGGTGATCATTTTGAGGCGATTCGCTCATCAACTGGCGGAGCGCCTGGATCAGCTCCGTCGCCTCCTTGCGCCGCTCGATGGCAGCCACCGACCGCTCTCCGTGCCGCTAGGCGTGCTTCGAGCTGGACGCGTTGCGCTCAGCCGTCCTCGGCCCCATGCTCTGCTCCCACGGCCTGTTTTGCTTGGCCGAGGACCTCACAGAGGCCAAGCCCTCCGGAGTCAGCCGGTAAGGCCAGGGCTGGACCTCGGGGCAATCCTTGTTCGTTCGCCGTGTTTCCCTCCCGTGTTTTCTCGTTTTGAACACCTGCCTTGGCAGCGCTCCGGCAGCAGCGGCCGATAGTTCCAAAGGTGGCATCTGGGCGCCATGGTCCGGGAGCCGGGCGAGAAGCCGGGACTGGCAAGGAATAGGCGACCAAGCCCGAGCGTTTGCAGGCAAGGACCTTCAGAGTACAATCTTCCCGTGATCAGACTGATAGCCATCTTGATGATCGCACTGGCCGCCGGGTTCTCGGGGGTCGGTGCCGGGTTGGCTGGCGAGACTGTCCAGGGGCTGACCTGCGGCCTCGCCGACTGCCACGAAGTGGTGGTCGAGACTTCGTGCTGCGGCTCCACCACCGTCACGGAGTACTGCCCCAAGAGCGATGGTCCCTGCCGATGCTCCGCAGCCCCACTGCCTGACCGGCAACCCCTACCCGAAGGCCCGCTGCCACGCTCCGACCGTGTCTCGCTGACAGCGGTGCCGAACGCTCCGGTGCGTGTGGTGCCGATGACGACTTCTGGTACCAGCTGCTCACGCGGTTCGGTCCAGTCACTTGGTCGGTTCGCGGGCCTCACCCACAACGAGGTGCAGGCTGTCCTGGGCATCTGGCGAACGTAGAGACCGAGCCTCGTAGGAGCAGTGCGCGCAGGCTTGGCCCCGCGCACCCTACATCGTTCGGATTTTCTTCGATCCCTGATGAACCCAGGAGCCCTATTCATGGCGCTGCGATTTACCCCTTGCGCGGTTGGCGTGTCGATGATGATCCCACTCGCGGGATGCTCATCACCCTTCGATCAGCCCTACGACCGATCCGCGAACCGACTCCGATCACTTGAAAGCACCACGCCGAGCGGTCTCGCTGGAGTCCCGGAATCTGCTTACCGGGAGCAAGCGGACGATGGTGGCTCGCCGCCCGCCCTGTCGGCGGGATCATCGGCCGACGACTATGTGCGCTATGCCCTCTTCAACAGCCCCCGGGTCGAGACTGCTTATCAGCAATGGCGTGCAGCAGCCGAGCGCCTGCCGCAGGTTGGAGCGTTGCCCGATCCGCGTCTGGGAGTCGGATTCTTCCTCGATGAACTGGAGACCAGAACTGGTGCTCAGCAAGCCCGGGTTGGCGTTCAGCAGAGCTTCCCTTGGTTCGGGCAGTTGGGGGACCGCCGGGACGCGGCGTCCCGTGCAGCGGTGGCAGCATGGCATCGCTTCGAAGCGACGAGGCTTGAGGTGACTGAACGGATCGTGACTAAGTTGCACGACTTGGCGTATCTCGATGCAACGATACGGATCACCGACGACAACCTAGACCTGCTGAAATCGTTTGAGGGGGTGCTTCGAGCGCGTTACCGCGTCGGAGGTGGCTCTCATCCCGAGTTGGTTCGCATCCAAGTGGAACTCGGGCAGCTTGAAGATCGGCTTATCCAGTTTAAGTCGATGCGGCCAGCCATGGTCGCGGAACTCAACGCAGTTCTGAACCGGCCTGCTTCAACACCGGTGACCGCGTTTGAGCCGCTCCCCGGCGTGGTCGCCAAAGTTGATGCAGAACAACTGGCAGAGATCGCGCATCGGACCAATCCGACGCTGCTTGCTATTGATGAACTGGTCGAGGAGCAGCGGGTGCGCACCGAGATCGCTCGCAAGGACGGGCTTCCCGATTTCACGATCGGTCTCGACTACCTCGTGACCGACGAGGCGAGAGACAGCTCCATTCCTGAGAGCGGTGACGACCCGATTCTGCTGAGTTTCGGCATTCGCGTGCCGCTCTGGCGAGAGAAATACGAGGCCGGTGTACGTGAATCGGTTGCTCGGCGCCTTTCAGCTGCGAGCGAGCGGTCAGATCAAGCGAATCAGATAACCGCAGGTATCCATCGGGCATGGTTCGAACATACGGACGCCGACCGCCGTGTCAGGCTGTTCGAGACAACGCTGATCCCCAAGGCGGAGGAATCGTTGCGGGCTTCGCTCGCCGGGTTCCGAGCGGGCGAAACAAGCTTCCTCGATCTCTTGGATACAGAGAGAACGCTGTTGGAGTTCGCGGTCTCCGCCGAGCGGGCGAAGGCGGACCGTGGGCAGGCGTTGGCGCGGCTGAATCGCCTGGTCGGCGAGACAGTGCCGACCCGCACCGCCAGCTCAGCGAAATCTATTCAAGATCAAGACGCGGGGACCATCCCCGGTGAGGAAACGCCATGAGCACGATCATGAACAAAGGTCGATCGGCGATCGGTTGGCTGTGGAAGCACACCGCGGCTGGCGTTGCGGTGGTGTTGATCATTGCGGCGCTCGTCGTCGGCTACCGAATGGGTGGTCCTAGCCCTGCGCTCGTGTCGGAGGACCATGACCACGCCGAAAGCTTCGGCGAACCGCAGATGTACACCTGCTCGATGCACCCCTCTGTGCGGCTTCCCGATCCGAACGCAAAGTGTCCGATCTGCTTCATGGACCTGATTCCTGTCGCCGACGGCGGCGGTGAAGGCGGCGAGCTGCGCGTGACGATGAGCAAAGCGGCCGCAGCGATGAGCCAGATCGAGACGGCACCCGTCGGCCGCTTCTTCCCGACCGCGGAGGTCCGGCTCTACGGCAAGGTGACCTATGACGAGACCTCGGTCGCACGTTTGACAGCGTACTTCCCCGGCCGGATTGAACGCCTGTTTGTCAACTATCTCGGCGTTCCCGTCGCTCGGGCGGATCACATGGCCGAGATCTACAGCCCCGATCTGCTCGCGGCGTTCGAGGAACTGCGGCAGAGCAAGATTGCATCAACCGACAGCAGCGCAACCAGTGAGCTGATTCGTTCTGCCACGCGCGACACGCTCGCTGCAGCCCGAGAGAAACTGCGGCTTTTTGGGATTGCGCCCGAACAGATCGCGGCGGCCGAGGGTGGTTCGTTTGACTCGGATCGATTGACCATCTACGCCCCAATCGGCGGCGTTGTCACACATCTCGCGGTTCGCGAGGGTGATTACGTGCAGACCGGCACCCCGATCGCGACGATCGCTGATCTCTCCCGGCTCTGGCTCGATATGCAGGCCTACGAGTCGCAGCTCCCCCTGCTCCGCTGGGGGCAGCCGGTGACGTTCACCGTCGAGGCGCACCCGGGCGAGACGTTCGAGGGGCGTGTCTCATTCATTGAGCCGATGGTCGATGAACGTACACGGACTGCCGCGGTGCGGGTCGCCGTCGAGAACTCCGATCGCCGCCTCAAACCGGGCATGTTCGCGTCGGCTGTGGTCCGGACAAGAGTCGCCGCCGATGGGGCTGTTGTCAGCAACGAACTCGCGGGTCGCTGGGTGAGCCCGATGCATCCGACGGTTGTGAAGGACGTCCCAGGCCCGTGCGACATCTGCGGCATGGACATGGTGCCCGCCGAGTCGCTCGGCGTCGTTGGTGATCCCGATGGAGCGGAGGAACCACTGGTGATCCCACGATCGGCTGTGCTCTTTACGGGCACGCGGTCCGTAGTGTACGTCCAGGTGGCCGACGCCGAGAGGCCGACCTACGAGGGGCGAGCGGTCGTGCTGGGGTCGCGTGCGGGGGACTTCTACATTGTGCGCGACGGCCTGAACCGCGGTGATTCTGTCGTAGTGAATGGTGCCTTCAGGATCGACAGCGCGATGCAGATCGCAGCCAAGCCCAGCATGATGACACCCGGGGGCGGGGGCGGAGGAAATCCGCACGCGGGCCACGGCGGGATGGCGGCCGACTCGATGCCTGACATGCCCGGCCGCGTGCCTGTGCCCGACAGCTTTGTGTTCGCCCTCAAGCCCGTCTACGCCGCATACTTCGACGCTCAGGAATCGCTCGCGGATGACGATCTCGGCGGCTTCGTGCAGGCGGCGGCGGACATCAAGACGGCACTCGGTTTCGTTAAAGAGTCCGGGCTCGTCGGCGAGCCACTCGCCGAGTGGCGTCGTGCGGCTTCGCGACTCCGCATCGAGGATGCCATCACCAGCATTGACAGCGCTCGAGCGCGCTTCGAACGGATGAGTGAAGGCGCGATCGTGCTGCAACGCCGATTTGGGCACCGCGGCAGCGAGGAGTGGAGCCTCGCCCACTGCCCAATGGCATTCGACTTCAAGGGGGCAGATTGGCTCCAACGCGGCACGCAGATCAACAACCCGTACTTCGGCGATCAGATGCTCCGCTGCGGCGAGATCAGTGAGTCCTTCGCACCACTCGATGCCCCTTCAGTCGCAAGTGAACATGAGGGGCACGGCGATGACTGATCTCCAGCGGCCCCCAATACGCGGCCCGGTCAACGCGCTGATCCGCTTCTGCCTCGAACAGAAGCTGGTAGTCGCGATCGTGCTGATCGGCACGCTTTTCTGGGGCGTGCTCGTTGCTCCCTTCGACTGGGACCTCGCCGGGCTTGCTCGTGACCCGGTGCCGGTCGATGCGATCCCGGATATCGGCGAGAACCAGCAGATCGTCTTCACCGAGTGGCCGGGCAGAAGCCCGCAAGACATTGACGACCAGATCAGCTACCCAATGACCGTCGCGATGCTCGGTCTTCCGGGCGTCAAGGACATCCGCAGCTACTCGGTCTTCGGCTTCTCGACGATCTACATCGTTTTCGAAGATGGCGTGGACTTCTACTGGTCACGTTCCCGCGTGCTTGAGAAGCTCAACTCGCTGCCCGCAGGCACGCTCCCACCCGGCGTCTCTCCGGCGCTCGGCCCTGACGCAACAGCACTCGGGCAGGTTTTTTGGTACACGCTTGAAGGGCGTGACTCCGATGGCAGACCGACCGGCGGCTGGGGCCCGGAAGAACTCCGTTCGATCCAGGACTTCACGGTCAAGTTCAAACTCGCCGGCGTGGAGGGCGTCGCCGAGGTCGCCTCAATCGGCGGCTTTGTGCAGGAGTATCAGGTCGATGTAGACCCAGATGCCATGCGGGCAGCGGGCATCTCCCTTCAACAAGTCATCGGCGCGGTGCACCAGAGCAACCTCGATGTCGGCGCTCGCACGATCGAAGTCAATCGTGCCGAGTACATCGTGCGCGGGCTTGGTTTCATCGAGAGTGTCGCAGATCTCGAACAGGCCGCGATCACCGCCCGCGACGGCCAGCCGATCCTCGTCAGGGACATCGCCAAGGTCTCGCTCGGCCCGGCGCTCCGGCGAGGCGTGCTGACCAAGGCGGGCGCCGAAGCCGTGGGCGGGGTCGTGGTCGTCCGCTACGGCGAGAACCCGATGGCGACGATCCAACGGGTCAAAGACAAGATCGACGACATCGCGTCCGGGCTGCCGACCAAGGTGCTCGCCGATGGCACTGAGAGCCGGGTCACCATCGTGCCGTTCTACAACCGCTCCGGGCTCATCCGCGAGACGCTCGAAACACTCAACTCGGCCATCTCTCAACAAGTCCTCGTCACGATCATCGTCGTCGTGTTAATGGTCATGCACCTGCGCAGCAGCCTGCTCATTGGAGCGATGCTGCCGATCACTGTCCTGATGACCTTTATCGGCATGAAGACATTCGGCGTGGACGCGAACATTGTGGCGCTCTCGGGCATCGCAATCGCCATCGGTACGATCGTGGACATGGGCATCGTGCTCAGCGAGAACATCCTGCGAAGGCTGGAAGAGTCGGAAAGGGGCCAGAGTGACGAACCGACTCTCGAAGTGATCTATCGGGCTACGACCGAGGTCGGCGGCGCGGTCCTGACAGCGGTCGCGACGACCGTAGTCGGCTTCCTCCCGGTCTTCACGATGGAAGCGGCCGAGGGCAAGCTGTTCAAACCGCTCGCGTACACCAAGACCTTCGCGCTCATCTCGGCGATCATCATCGCACTGACGATTCTTCCTGCGGCCGCGCACGTGTTGATGGGGTTCCGCCCCAAGTCCAGGTTGATTCGCTTCGCCGGAGCCATCACTCTGACGCTCGCGGGGACCTCGGTAGCACTTTGGCTGCACGCGATCGGCGGTCTGATCATCGTTGCCTTCGGAGCGTTCTATCTCGCCAAGCCCTGGTTGCCCGCGATCGTTTCTCGCGGCCTCCAGTGGTCCGCAAACCTGATCGCTGTTGGGGTCGTGCTCATCGTGCTTGCGGGCGCGTGGGAGCCTCTCGGCCCCGAGCCCGGGCTGGTCGGCAATGCGCTGTTCATCGGCGCGATCGTCGGCGGGCTGTTGCTCGCATTCTGGTTCGTCCGGCTTGCCTTTCCGCATGTGCTCGCGTGGACGCTACGTCACAAACTGATCGGCCTGTCTCCAGCGCTCGGTGTTGTACTGATCGGTGTGACCGTGTGGCTCGGCTTCGATCGTGTCTGGGGATGGCTCCCGGAGTCGGTGCGGCAGAACGGAACGGCCGTCGAGATCGCCCACGCGTTCCCGGGCTTGGGCAGCGAGTTCATGCCTTCGCTTGATGAGGGCGCGTTTCTTTACATGCCGACGACGATGTCGCACGCCTCCATCGGTGAGGCGACAGACATTCTGAAGGAACTCGACCTTCGGATCATGAGCGTGCCCGAGGTCGAGATGGCGGTAGGCAAAATCGGCCGCGTCGAGAGCCCGCTCGACCCGGCTCCGATCTCCATGATCGAGACGGTGATCCAGTACAAGAGTGAGTATCTCACCGACGAGCAAGGCCACCGACTCGACTTCCGCTACGACGACGAGACAAACGCCTTTGCACGTGATGAGCTTGGCGATCTGATCGAAGACGAACACGGCCGACCGTTCCGTCAGTGGCGGGACGAAATCGAGTCCAATCAGGACATCTGGGATGCCATCGTCACCGCGGCCGACATGCCGGGCGTCACCAGCGCTCCAAAGCTTCAGCCGATCGAAACACGCATCGTCATGCTCCAATCAGGCTTCCGTGCCCCGATGGGCATCAAGGTCTATGGACCGACCCTCGAATCGATCGAATCGTTCGGGCTTAAACTCGAACGGCTGCTTAAGCACGTGCCCAGTGTCCAGCCGCTCGCGGTTTTCGCCGACCGCGTCGTCGGCAAGCCGTACCTCGAAATCGACATCGATCGCGACAAAATCGCCCGCTACGGGCTCACCATCGCGGCCGTGCAAGAAGTCATCGAGGTCGCGATCGGCGGCAAGCCGCTGACCATGACCGTCGAGGGCCGCGAGCGGTACCCCGTCCGGGTCCGCTACCTCCGCGAGCTGCGTGACCAGCCTGAGACTCTCGGCGACATCCTCGTGCCGACCCCATCAGGCGCTCAGGTTCCTCTCCGCGAGCTAAGCACGCTTGAGTACCGCCGCGGACCGCAGATGGTCAAAAGCGAGGACACTTTCCTCGTGTCCTATGTGCTCTTCGACAAGTTGCCTGGTTTCGCCGAGGTGACGGTTGTTCGAGACGCACAACGACTGATCCAGGATGCCATCGACACGGGCGATCTCGTCGTGCCCGCCGGAGTGAGCTACGAGTTCTCGGGCTCGTATAAGAATCAGGTCCGCGCAGCCAAGCGGATGAGCATCGTTCTCCCGCTCGCGCTGGCGGTCATCTTCCTGCTGCTCTACTTCCAGTTCCGCAAGGTCAGTGTCACGTTTATGGTCTTCACCGGAGTCTTCGTCGCGTGGGGGGGCGGGTTTATCATGCTGTGGCTCTACGCGCAGCCGTGGTTCCTCGACATCACGCTGCTCGGCACAGACCTCCGCGGTCTCTTCCAAATAGAGCCGTACAACCTGAGCGTCGCCGTCTGGGTCGGCTTTCTTGCCCTATTCGGCATCGCGACCGACGACGGCGTCATCATGGCGACTCGCATCGAGCAGTCGATGGCCGAGGACAAGCCCGACTCGATCGAGGAGATTCGCAAGGCCGTCGTGAACGGCGGCCAACTCCGTATCCGCGCCGCGGTCATGACGAGCGCGACCACCATCCTCGCGCTGTTGCCCGTGCTCACCAGTACCGGTCGCGGCTCGGACATCATGGTCCCTATGGCCATCCCTTCGTTCGGCGGCATGGCCGTCGCATCGATGACTTGGTTTGTTGTTCCCATTCTGTACTGCTGGGCCGCTGAGTGGAAGTTCCGCTTGGCCCGTCCAGCATCTAGCCCCGCCGTGCCGCTGGCACAAGGAGATTCCGTATGAAACCTGCAACACTTATCGCTTGCCTCTGCCTGTCCGCTCCGGCCACACTGACCGTGGCTCAACACAGCGTTGATGGCACAAAGACCCAGCAAACCGCTGCGCCCGTCAACGCGATGTGCCCGGTGGGAAAGGAGCCGATCGTGTCCTCCGCAGGCACCGTTGAGTACAAAGGCAAGACGATTGGCATTTGCTGCCCCGGCTGTGGCAAGCAGTTCCTCGCGTGGGACGAGGCACGCAAGAACGAGTTCGTCGCCCTCGCCGTTGCGCACCGTGAGCCCGGCATGGAAGACCATATAGGTCATGGCGTGGGCGAGCCCGAAGCCGCGGCCGTCGTGGCTGACGCCTGGACGGGGCCCTACACACTCGATACCTGCCCTGTGTCGGAGCAAACACTCGGCTCCATGGGCGACCCGATCGTGAAGGAGTACGACGGGCGAGAAATCCGCTTCTGTTGTGGTGGATGCATCGGGAAGTTTGAGGCGGACCAGGCCGGCTATTGGGAGAAGATCGACAAACAGATCGTGACGGACCAACTCCGGTACTACCCGACCGAGACCTGCGTCGTTTCTGGTGAGCCCCTCGGCGAAGACGGCGAGGACATCGCTAACAACATGATCTACGGAAACCGCCTTGTGCGCCTGTGCTGCAAAATGTGCGAGCGTCAGTTCAAGGCCGACCCTAAGAAGTTCATCGAGAAGCTCGACAAGGCGACTGCGGATGCGCAGCGGCAGGAGTACCCGCTCGATACCTGCGTGGTTGCCGGTGGCAAGCTCGGCTCGATGGGCGAACCGGTGGAGATGGTGCTGGCGGGCCGATTGATGCGGTTCTGCTGCGCCGGGTGCAATCCGAAGGTGGAGGCGGACCCCGCGAACTATGTCAAGCTCATCGACGAGGCGTGGCAGGCCAAGGGCATGTTCATGCCCAAGGCTGAGGAGGGTCAGCATGGCGATGGCCACGGCGGCTAATCAAGCTTGCACAGTGGATGTGGCGCTGCCGGTGGTAGGTGCGGCCAAGATCAGCCACTGTGAGAGAATCGGCTGGAGTAGACATGGATAAGCACGAGCACCACAGCCAAGAGTCCGACTACGAGAAAAATAGCCTCACGCTGACCGGCTCGATCGCGATGGGTACCGGAGTCATGATCGGGGCGGGCATCTTCGCCCTCACCGGCCAGGTCGCCGAACTCGCCGGAGGCCTTTTTCCCGTTGCGTTCATCGCCGCAGCCCTCGTCGTCTCGTTCAGCGCGTATTCGTACATCAAGGTCTGCAACGAGTACCCCTCCGCGGGCGGTATCGCGATGATCCTCAAGAAGGCGTACGGCCCGGGCGTTGTCACCGCGGGCTGTTCGCTGTTGATGTACTTCTCGATGGTCATCAACGAGAGCCTCGTTGCCCGTACCTTCGGCACCTACACGATGCGTATCTTTGGCGAGGGGGCGGACTCATGGCTCGTGCCCGCGCTCGGCGTTGGGCTCATCGTGGTCGCCTTCATCGTCAACCTGCTGGGCAATCAGGTCATCGGCGGGCTGAGCAAGGTCACCGCGATCATCAAGATTGTGGGCATCGCGAGCTTTGCCGGCATCGGGCTCTGGGTGTCGGGGCTCTCCTTTGACACGCTGACAGGCGACGGTGAGGCATCGGAAGCGCAAGGTGGCATCACGGGTTTCTTCGCGGCCGTCGCACTCTCGATCCTCGCCTACAAAGGCTTCACGACCATCACCAACAGCGGCGATGAGATCAAGGAGCCCAGCAAGAACGTCGGCCGTTCCATCATCTTCAGTCTTCTCATTTGCACCGGGCTCTACTTGCTCGTGACGCTCGCCGTCGCCGGCAACCTCAGCGTGAACGAGATCATCGCCTCGCGCGACTCGTCGCTCGCCGAGGCCGCCCGACCGGCGGTCGGCCAATGGGGTGAGTGGCTGACCATCGGCCTCGCGATCGTGGCGACTATCTCCGGCATCATTGCCAGCATGTTCGCCGTCTCACGCATGCTCGCCATGCTCACCGATATGGACCTCGTCCCGCACCGCCACTTCGGGATGCCGGGCAGAATCCAAAAGCACACGCTCGTCTACACGGCCGTCATCGCCCTCGCGCTGACGATCTTCTTTGACCTCGGCCGAATCGCTTCGCTCGGCGCGATCTTCTACATCGTGATGGACATGGCGATCCACTGGGGCGTGTTCAAGTACCTGCGGCGCGACCTGGGCGCCCACGGCTGGGTTCTGCTCACGGCACTCGTGCTCGACGCCGTTGTGCTCGGTGCGTTCCTGTACATCAAACTCACGAGCGACCCTCTGGTCGTCGGCGTCTCCGTCGGCGGCATGGCCCTGATTTTCGGGCTCGAAGCGATCTTTCTAGCACGAAAGAATGGCAACAAGGAACAATCAGATGACGACTGACACACGATCGGCCACTCTGAAGATCACGGGCATGCACTGCAGCGGATGCGCGAGCAAGATCAGCGCCGCGCTGCTCAAGCTCGATGGCATCGAATCCGCCGATGTATCACCGCAGCAGGGTGAGGCTGCCATCTTCGGCGACCCAATTCCCGATGACGACGCTCTCAGAAGCGCCATCGCATCGGCCGGCGACTACACGCTGACATCCGTGGAGACGGCAGAACCAGCGGCCGCCGCTCCCGAACCATCGATTCATCAGCATCAGACCATGGCTGAACAGCAACCAAAGGGAAGCCTCTACCCGCTCTTCCTGATCGTCGGCTTCATCGCCGGCGTCACGCTCTTGGTCGCCGCGAATACTGGCGATTGGTCCACCGAGCCCCTCATGCGGCACTTCATGGCCGGCTTCTTCATCGTCTTCTCATTCTTCAAGTTGCTCGACCCGCCCGGCTTCGTCTCCGCCTACCGAGGCTACGACCTTGTCGCCCGCAAGGTCCCCGCGTGGGGCTGGGCGTACCCCTTCGTCGAACTGACGCTCGGTGTCGCCTATCTGCTTGCCTGGGTGCCCGTCGTGACCAACGCCGTCACCCTCATACTCATGCTCATCGGCGCGGCCGGCGTGCTCAAGGCCCTGCTAGACAAGCGAGCCATCCGCTGCGCCTGCCTCGGGACAGCCCTCAACCTCCCCATGACCAAGGTCACGCTGGTCGAGGACCTGACCATGGCCGCAATGGCCGCCGGGATGCTGGCGATGTTGCTGACCTAGATCAGACGGCGGTTGTTGACGTTCCCCGTCCAGCTAGGAAGCCGTCTAGCGATTCCTTGCAGGCCATTACTCCCAACCCACTGGCGGGCTCACACTCTCTCGCAGCGATCCGGCAGAACCGTCTCCTGCCTCAGCTGGGGCAACTGCGAGTGAACCGGCTGACTGGTATCCAATGTGCCACGCGCAGCTCAGAGTTCAACGTGACCATCCTGACGTGATTCACTCATCATCTGACGAAGCGCCCGGATCAGCTCCCACGCCTCTCGCCGTCGCGCGCTCGCAGCTGCTGATCTCTCTCCGTGCCGCCAGGCGTTCTTGGAGCTGCGTGCCTTCCCTTCATCTGTCGTCGGCCCGGTGCTCTGTTCCCACGGCCTGTTTTGCTTGGCCGATGATCGCAGCGAGGCCAGGCCCTCCGGAGTCAGCCGGTAGGGCCGGCGCTGCTCCTGCGGGCAATCCCTGTTCGTTCGTCGTGCTTTCTGTCCGTGTTTTCTCATTCTGAACCACCTGTTGGTTAGCGATATTGGCCTGCTTGATGGCCGTGAAGCTGTCCCCGGCCCTCGGCGGGCGGCGGTACTCGGCCAGCGCGAGCATGAGCCGCCTGAACGTGTTGCTGGCCCGGTCTGCGTACTCGTTGACGGTCTGGATGGACTTGATCTCAGTCTGGCTGCCCGATAGCTTCGTTAGGTGGAGGACCCTCGCATGAGCCAATAGGGCTTGGACGGCGAGCATTTCCTCCATGGCATCCCGAGGGGCCATGTCCTTCATGAGCCACGCAACGAGTTGATGAGCGGTGAGGGGCAGGTCGATGCCCTCCAACAGGGACCCCATGTGTGGGAGCAGGGCGGTGCTGTAGGTGGCCGCTCCCAAGGCTCGCATGTGCACGTCCGCCGCCGCGTTGGGCTCAGTGTTCGGATCGCCGCAGGACGAGAACTTGACCCCATCCTTGCCCTTGCTGGTTCGGATGCCGCGTTCAGCCTTCGCCATGATCGTTCTCCTTGTATGTGTTGGCAGCCCGCACCATCGCCGCGATGCCCGCCCGGAGGGACTCGGGCAGACCATCCCATGCGGCGACGACCGATGCCAGCCGAAGGTCGGCGCAGTCGGAATTGGCACCCATTGCGGGGCCTACTGCGGGGGTCACGATTTGGTCAGCCGTAACCTGCTTGATGTGCAACGGGTTAGAAAGCGGTGAATCGGATTTTAAGTCCGCTGCGTCTGCCGATTCCGCCACGAGCCCGTGGGGTCTGGATGCCATTAGAGCGGGTTCGCGCCGCACGTGCTCGCTGTGAATCGCCCGCCCACCTTCCTTAATCCGTTGCTAGGCTGGAGGGGACGGTCCGAACCGCGTTCCGCCGTGAGGGAAATCCATGCCGACAAGCGATGTCAGAGGCCCGCTCGTGGGTGTGATCATGGGATCGTCTTCCGACTGGGAGACAATGGAGCACGCGGTGCGCATGCTCGCCGAACTCGGTGTGTCTGCCGAGGCGCGCGTGGTCAGCGCCCATCGCACGCCTGATCTGCTGGTCGAATACGCCAAGGGCGCGCAGGGGCGAGGCCTGCGGGCGATCATCGCTGGCGCGGGCGGGTCAGCCCACCTGCCGGGGATGTGCGCGGCTCACACGCGGGTGCCCGTGCTCGGCGTGCCGGTGCAATCGAAGGCGCTATCGGGGATGGACTCCCTGCTTTCGATCGTGCAGATGCCCGCGGGCGTGCCGGTGGCGACGTTTGCGATCGGTCGGGCGGGCGCGGTCAACGCAGCGCTGTTCGCGGCGGCGATGCTTGCGACCGAAAGGACAGAAATCGCGAGCAAGCTCGATGCCTTTCGCGCCCAGCAGACGCAGCGGGTGCTGGCCAATCCCGATCCCAGCGAGCCACCGGCGTGAATGGTCATTCGGGTCCCGGCGTTCAGGTCAGCGCTCGGGTCGGCGCAATGGTGGGTGTTCTGGGCGGGGGTCAGCTCGGTCAGATGCTCGCGCGCGCGGGCAAGGACCTCGGCCTCAAGGTCATCTGCTTCGACCCGAACGCGCAAGCGTGCGCGCAAAGCGAGGCACCACTGACCGTTGGTGCGTTCGATGATATCGACGCTGTTCTTGCGTTCGCGAGTGCTTGTGATGTGGTCACGCTGGAGTTCGAGAACATCCCTGTGCGCACGCTTGGAGCGCTGCGGTCGGCGGGCCACGCGGTCCACCCCGGCCCGACCTCGCTGCGCGTAGCCCAAGACCGTATCGCGGAGAAGCAGCTGTTCGATGAGATCGGCATCCCAACGCAGGCGCACGCAGCCGTCGATTCGTTGGACCAACTGGCATCAGCGATTGAGAGAGTTGGCTTGCCAGCGGTGCTCAAGACCCGCCGGGATGGGTACGACGGCAAGGGCCAGTTCGTGCTTCGGGAGCCCGGCCAACTCACCAAAGCATGGCAAGCCGTGGGAGGCAAGCCCTGCATCCTCGAAGCGTTCGTGCCCTTCCGCCGAGAGATCAGTGTCGTGGTGGCTCGCGACTCCAAAGGTGAGGTTCGGGCGTTTGCAGCCACCGAGAATGTGCATGTCGGGGGCATTCTGCACCGTTCGGTGGCGGCGGCGAGCGCCGCGAAAGCTGCATCTGATTATGCGAAAAAACTCGCCGAGCATCTCGGGCATGTCGGGGTGCTGACGCTGGAACTGTTCGAGACCGACGACGGCGAGCTGATCGGAAATGAGTTCGCACCCCGCGTACACAACTCGGGCCATTGGACGCTCAACGCTGGCAGCACGGACCAGTTCAGCCAGCACTTGCGCGCCGTCGTGGGGCTGCCGATGGTGGAACCTGAGCTTGCCGGGGGTGCAGCCATGATCAATCTGGTCGGTGAATTGCCTCCGGCCGACGCGCTCGATGGCTCGTGCGCGAGCGTGCATCTCTACGGCAAGTCGCCCAGAGCGGGCCGAAAGCTCGGGCATCTCACATGGAGCGCCGCCAGCGCGTCTGGTGCCCAGCAGATGGCCGACGCGTGGGCTGAGCGATGGCTCAGCGCTGAGCGTTTGCCTGAGCGGTCCATTCGTCAGCGGTAATGGCGAATCGGAGGTGATCGCGCCACTCACCTCGGATTTGGACCAGGCCTTTGGCGAGGCCCTCGTAACGGAACCCGCACGCGCGCACGGCCCGTACAGACGGCTCGTTGTGCGGCTGAATGTTGGCCTCGATGCGGTGCAAGCCCAGGCGCACAAAGCAGTGCGCCAGCGTCAGCCCGATGGCCTCGGTCATATAGCCCTTGGCCGCGAACGGTTTACCGATCCAGTAGCCAAGGTGGCCCATCTGTCCCGCTCCGCGGATGATGCCGCCGATGGTCATGTGCCCGACGAGCGAGCGGTCGTCGAGACGGACGATGGCGAACTTCTCGCTGGTCATCGTGCGCACACCGATGAGCTGACGATCGAAGAACGTGGGGCTGTAAGGATCAACGCCCGGCAGCGGCGCAGGCTCCCAGGGCTCAAGGTGCGACCGGCTCTCGCGGCGCAGCTTGGTGTAGGCGTCGCGGTCAGACTCCATGAGGTATCGCAGGCCGACGCGCGGCCCGGCTTCGAGCATCTCGCGGCTGTCGACGGGGTCGATCGTGGTCATGACCCTAGTAGTAGGCGTCGGCGGGTCGGCTTGCTGCGGCCAGGTAGGCGATGACCAGCGCGGCCGTCGCGAGCCCGCCAGAGACCGCGGCGCCGATGAGCACGCCGACGACGGGCCTATTCGAGCGCAGCTTGGGCAGAGCGGGCACCAGACCGCCAATGGGCGAGAGGGCAAGCATTCCCGCTGCCGGAGCGGATAAACCCCTGTAGCCCCAGAACGTGTTGTAGAGCACGATCGCCAAGTGCCACGCGATGAGCACGGTCCACGGGCCGCGAGCAAGGCTCAGCGAGGGACGTAACAGAGCGACGAGCACCGCTGCCCCGATGACCGCCGGCAGGATCGCGGAGAGCTGCGCTGCGGGCGCGGTGTTGGCGAGCACGAGCGCTGGGCCAGCGAGCGCGAAGGCGGGCATTGCCGCGAGCGGCACGCGCCAGCTCGGGGCGCGGGTGTGCGCCCAATCAAGACTCGCAGCGAGCAAGGAGAGCGCGCCGACAAACACCCCGGCGTGCGCAAGGCCTGCCGCAAACTTGCTGTGATCGGGCGAGAGTGCTGGGCCGACGAGCAGCCAGACCACGGCCCCGCAAGCCAGCAGCACGCCGAAGAGCCAGCCGATTCGACCGGGTCGCATGACTACCTGTGCGGTGCCCGCGATGCCCAGCAGAACCGCGAGCAGCACGAAGCGGTTGCCGACCTGTGCCGGCAAGAACGCATTGGGCCAGCCACGAATCGTGATCTCTGCGAAGACCGCGAGGCCCGCGATGGTCAACGGCATGAGCCATCGACGGCGGTCGTTGGTGAGCGTGGGGTTCTCGGCCTTTGGCTTGCGCCACCATATGAACAACAACGCCAGCGCCGCGATCGCGCCCGGCACAACACCTGCGAGCAAAGCGGTTTTGACCGGGTCGGGCGGGATGAACAGCGAGAAATCAAGCCCGGATTGCGTTGGCGCGGCGAGCGAAAGAAGCATGAAAGCGGCCCGGAGAGGTCAGTCCCCGAGCCGTGGGAGAGACAAGTTGAGGGATGGTTACTGCTTCTGACCTTCGACCGCGATGGTCACGGTAACATCGTCACCGATCGGACCGAGGTAGGTGGTGATGCCGAACTCGCTGCGCTTGATGGTGAAGACGGCTTCAAAGCCGGCGACCTGCTTGCCCCGGAACTCGCCGGTGCCGGTGAAGGTGAGGTCGGCTTCAATGGCCTTGGTCTCGCCGTTGAGCGTGAGGTCGCCCTTGAGCGTGTGCGGGCCGTCGTCGGATCCCACGATGCCCGTCGAGGTGAAGGTCGCGGTGTCGAACTGCTCGGTGTTGAAGAAGTCGGGGCTGCGCAGATGGTCGTCGCGGTTGGTGCTGTTGGTGTCGATGCTGGTGGTATCGATGGAGAATTCGAAGGTGCTTTCGGTGGGATTCTCGGCGATGGTGAATTCGCCGTTCATCGAGTTGAATCGGCCGTAGAAATTCGCGACGCCCGCGTGGGTGGTCTTGAACATGACGCTGGAATGGACGTTGTCCGCCGAGTAGTCGCCCACCGCCGAGGCGGGGAACGCGGGCAGCGAGACGGCTGGCGCAGCGGGCTCGACCGGAGCGGCCTTGCCCAAGCCTGACAGCGCCCCGGCGATGGCCAAGCCGCCAGCGGTGAGAGCGAGGAGCGAGACGATGCGTGCTTGCTTGTTCATGGGTTCTTGAGTCCTGAAGAGAAGGTGTCTGGTTGAGGGCGACGAGTGCGTACACGGTACCGTCCCGCGCCGCGGGCTGGCGATGGATTCAACCTCGGATGGGCCGGGGCTATTCCCACTCGATGGTGGCGGGGGGCTTGGACGAGATGTCGTAGACCACGCGGTTCACGCCGCGAACCTCGTTGATGATGCGGTTGGAAATCCGCGCCAGCACGTCGTAGGGGATTCTGGCCCAGTCGGCGGTCATGAAGTCCTGCGTTTCGACGGCCCGGATGGCCACGACCGATTCGTACGTTCGGCCGTCACCCATTACGCCGACTGATCGCACGGGCAGCAGCACCGCGAAGACCTGGCTGGTTCTGCGGTAAAGCTCGGCAGCGACGATCTCCTCAAGCAGAATCTCGTCGCACTCCCGGAGCAAATCGAGCTTGGGCTTGGTGATATCGCCCAGAACACGCACCGCCAGCCCAGGTCCGGGGAAGGGATGCCGCCAGACGATCTGATCTGGCACGCCCAGCACTTCGCCCAGTCGGCGGACCTCGTCCTTGAACAGGTCGCGCAGCGGCTCGACCAGTTCGAAGCCAAGCTGCTCGGGCAGGCCGCCCACATTGTGGTGGAGTTTGATGCCCGCGGCCTTGCCGGCGAGCGAGTGGCCCGATTCGATCACGTCCGGGTAGAGCGTGCCTTGGGCCAAGAAAGTAGCGTTAGGAATATCCGCAGCGTGCTGCTTGAAGACCTCGATAAACCGGTGGCCGATGCGTTTGCGCTTCTCTTGCGGGTCTTCGATGCCTTCGAGATCGGCCAGGAATTCCCTCTCGGCGTTGGCGACGCGAAGGTCGATCTTGAAGTGGTCGCGGAACGTGCGCTCAACCAGCAGGCTCTCGTTCTTGCGCAGCATGCCGGTATCAACGAACACGCAGGTGAGCTGGTCACCGATGGCCTTGTGCAGCAGGGCCGCCGCGACCGAGGAATCCACGCCGCCCGAGAGCCCGCAGACCACATTGGCATCGCCCACTTGCTTGCGGATGGCTTCGATGGCGTGGTCGGCGAACTCTGCCATGCGCCAGCCGCCCTCGCACTTGCAAATGCCGAAGAGAAAGTTGCGGAGGATGTCCACGCCGTGGGGCGTGTGCGTGACTTCAGGATGAAACTGGACCCCCACAAACGGGTGGGCTTCGTCGGTCGAGACGACGACGGCGTAGGGGCAGGTAGGGGTAGAAGCGATCGATCGGAGGTTGGCGGCCTTGAGGTCGGTGATCTGGTCGCCGTGGGACATCCAGACCGTGGTGTCGTTGGGGACGGCCTGAAGCAGCGTGCCCGGCTCTTTGATGGAAAGGCTGGCCCTGCCGTACTCGCGGTGGTCGGCTGGGTTGACGGTGGCACCGAGGGCCTGGCAGGCCCACTGCATGCCGTAGCAGATGCCCAGCACGGGCACGCCGAGTTCGAGAATCTTGGGGTCGCAGGTGGGCGCACCGTCCTCGTAGACCGAGGAAGGACCGCCGGAAAGCACGATGCCCTTGGGCTTCATCGCTGCGATCTGCTGGACGGGGGTGTCGTTGGCGATGAGGACGGAGAAGACCCCCTCATCGCGGAGTCTGCGGACGATGAGCTGCGAGGTCTGGGCTCCGAAATCGATAACCGGGACGACCTCGTCGTGGGGCAGCGGGGCTGGCATGGGGGCGATCCTTGCTGGGGAAAGACCGGAGCCGACAGGCTAGGCCATCGGCCCACCCCCGGGCGGCTCCGATGGCGGAGGAAGCGCACGGACCCGGTCATGGTGCAAAGGGGTGTTGGCGCGATAGGATGCCAGCGTGCGTTGCCCGACCGACCAGCTCGCTTGCCTGCACCCGGCCCATGGAACGCTGCCTGCGCGGTGGGTTGTACAGTTGGCTGCATCGGTGCTCGTGGCCACGCTCGCGGGCTGCGTGCCGATTCCGACGGGCTTTGATTCGTCGGTCCCCGGTGCCAGGATCGATGCCTCGGTCCGGGCGGCCAACGAGCAGGATGCCAAGGCCATCCCGGACCTGATCGCTCTGCTCGACAGCGAGGACCCGGCGACCCGGCTCATCGCGTCCAACGCCATCGAGTGGATCATCGGCAGGCCGATAGACTTTGACCACGGCGGCATGTGGGCTGAGCGGCAGGCCGCGATCGCGAGGCTTCAAGAGGAGTACGAGCAGGGCCGGTTGGTGCCAGATGAACTCGCTGGCCCTACCGAGCCCGAGGCAGGTGACGATGGCTGATACCAAGCCCCATGTGTATATCGAGCTACGTTCCGATCCGGTGTACCTCAGCGGCGCGCGCCAGCTCATTGCCTCGGTCGCGCAGCGGCTGGGGTTCGACGAGATGGCCTGCTCGCAGATCGCACTCGCGGTCGATGAGGCGCTCTGCAACATCATCCGCCACGGGTACGACCGAGCGGTGGATCGCCCCATCTGGCTGAGCGTGTGGCCTGGCCGAAAGGACGGCCAAGAGCCGGGCATGCTCATCGTGATCGAGGACGAGGCTCGGCAGATCGACCCCTCGGTCATCAAGGGCCGCGAATTGGACGATGTCCGACCGGGCGGGCTCGGAGTGCACATCATCAAAGAAGTGATGGACGAAGTGGGGTACGAGGCCCGCGAATCGGCGGGCATGCGTCTGACGCTCTTCAAGCGGCTGGTGCAGGCGGAACAATCAACTGAGACGGACCAGACAGGCGCGGCGCCAGCGGGCTCGGCGGACCAAGGGAGAGTGTCGAATGACGGGTGACGGAAACTTCAACATTGCAAGCGAGCAGCACGGCGAGTCCACGGTGCTCCGCCCCCAGGGAGACGTCGACATGAGCCGGTCTTCAGCGTTGCGTTCAGCGCTGCGTGAGGCGCTAGGCAACAAGCCGACCAAGCTCGTGGTGGACCTCGGACAGGTCGAGTACATGGA
Organism: uncultured Phycisphaeraceae bacterium; assembly: GCA_964352615.1. Taxonomy (GTDB): domain Bacteria; phylum Planctomycetota; class Phycisphaerae; order Phycisphaerales; family UBA1924; genus OFTM382. The sequence continues at coordinate 15,663 of CAYGSG010000010.1, read as the reverse complement.
CAGCTCGGGTCTGGCAACGCTGGTCGAGGCGGCCCGTAACGCGCGCACGCAGAAGGTGCCGCTCGTGCTCTGTGGCCTGACAACCAAGGTGCGGGCGGTGTTCGAGATCGCTCGCCTGCACCAGTTCTTCGAGATCGCGGACACGGCCAGCTCGGCCATCGAGGGGTAGCACCGGCGCATGGCGGAATCGTCACCGAACTCGGGCGGGTTGATCTCGGCGCTGCTCAAAGCGCCGCCATTGCCGCAGGTCGTTGGCATCGTGGCCCACTCGGGCGACGTGCTGCTGCTGTTCTTCGAGACGATTCGGCGGTTCTTTTCGGCGCTATTCAGCTCCGGAACCACGGTGGGAACCCCGCTGATCATCAATCAGATTGTGCGTGTCGGCGTGCGATCGATCCTGATCGTCTCGCTGGTAAGCGGAGCCGTCGGGGTGATCCTGGCGATGCAGCTTGCCCAGCCGCTCGACGACTTTGGACAGCGTCATGAAGTGAGCCGGGTGATCGGCGAGGCCGTGCTCAGGGAGCTAGGGCCGCTCATTGGGGCGATTGTTCTGACCGGCTTTGCCGGTGCCGCGATCGCTGCGGAACTCGGCACGATGAAGGTAAGTGAAGAGATCGAGGCGCTCGAAGCGCACGCGATCAACCCCGTGCGTTACCTCGTGGTGCCCCGTGTGACCGCAACTGTGCTCAGCATGAGCGTGCTGGGCATCTACTCCGATGCTGTGGCGCTGGCGGGCGGGTACGGCATCTCGGTAACGCTGCTGGACATTCCTGGGCGTGTGTACATCGCTAATCTGCTGGCGCAGGTGAGCGTGATGGATTTCTTGACCGGCGCGTTCAAGGGGATGGTCTTCGGCTTGTTGATCGGTCTGATTGCCTGCCGAAACGGCCTGAACGTCGAGGGCGGCGCCGAGGGCGTGGGCAACGCGACGACGCGGACGGTTGTGGAGTGCATCGTGGCGATCGTGATCGCTGACTTGCTCTTTACTGCGGTGTTCTACGCGCTCGAGTTGTTCTGACTGCGAGGATCAGAGCCGGTACGTCACGGGCTGGCTGCTGAGCGAATACGCTTCGCGGAGACTGGCCATGCCGAACAGGCCTGCTGCGCCGAGCACCCCGAGGATCGCGGCCTCGGGCCAGGCGCCGATCCCGACCATCCACGCGACGCCGTGAACGGGCAGCCAAGCGGTCCCGTAGCGGACGATCTTGTCGGCCACTCGCGGCCCTCCACCCGCAGATGACGCGAGCTTTCGGGTGAGTACCGCGATGAACAACAGCGCTGAGATGGCTGGCGCGATGGCGGCTTTCATCGGCACCCATTGTGGCCACAGCGCCCGAGAGAACGGCTCGCTGGGCAGCGGGCCGACGAGGGTAGAGATGACCACGTCGTCCGCTGACCGGTACCAGCCAAGCGTGAACAGAGCCGCCGACCAGAGCAACCAGCCAAAGATGGCGGCGACCAGCGCGCGCGTGGAGAGCTGCGGAACCTTTCGGCCCAGCACATGCGCCAGGCCGAACGTTGCGAGGGTGTGGGTAAGCACAAGCCAAACAGGCCAGAGAAACCGCAGGCCCGCGTTGGGCACGAGCATCTGCCCAGCGACGATCACGCCGACCATCGCCAGCCCCAACGCGGGCACGAACCGACCGATGATGTGGTACAGCAGGATCGCTGCGGCCATCGCGAGCGTTAGCAACAATGGGATCGGACCCAGCGGGGTGGCGCCCGCGGCAGCGGCGATCAGCGAGAGTACCGCGACGTGCGCGCCCGCGTCGGGGCTCAACTTGCCCGATGCGATGGGCTGGTCCTTGCCGTAGGCTCGGTCGCGCCGTGCATCGATCAGGTCGTTCATGCACGCGCTGAGCGTGTAGAGCCCGATAGCGGCGATCGCCGAGCACAAGAGCGGGATCCAGACGGGCTCGCCGACCACGACCGGCGTGCCCGGTTCCTGAGCGACCGCCCGCGTCCAGAGCACCACGAACCAGACGTTGGCGACGGCGGCAAACGCCGACGAGACCCTCGTCACGCGCAGGTAGGGGTTGAGTTGCTCGAAGAGTCGGGGCACGTGCCTTGATTGTTGGCAGCCCGGCGCGGGCGTGCGAAAGAGCACCATTCACGCCCCGTGGATGCTCTTGGTGAGCCCTACCATCGGCCAATGGAGCCGACTTCCAATAAGCACACGCCCGGTTCGGTCGCGCGCACCGCCGTGGTCATCAGCCGATACAACGCGGCGGTGACCGATCGGCTGCTCGCCGGGGCTCTGACCGTGCTCGATCGGCCGGCCGTGGTCGAGGCCCCGGGCGCGTTCGAGTTGCCCGTCATCGCAGCCGAACTGGCGAGGTCTGGCGCGGTGGACGGCGTGCTGGCGCTGGGGTGTGTCATCAAGGGCGAGACCGAGCACGACCGCTACATCAACCACGCGATCGCCGAGGGCCTGACCTCGATCGCGGTGACCACCGGCGTGCCGATGGGCTTTGGCGTGCTGACGTGCTCGACGGTGGAGCAGGCGATGGCCCGTGCGAACGGCAAAGCCGAGGGCGGCGGCGACAAGGGCGGCGAATCCGCGCGTGCGCTGCTCAGCGCCATCGAGCAGATTCGGCGCATACGCAGCGGTTCTGCCCGGCCGGGCAGCTCACTCGAGCTTGCTTACACACCGAGCGACAAATCGAAGGGCGACCACTGATGGCGGCACCCAAAGCCATCCGCAGGCTCGCTTTTCAGGCGCTGTTCCAGCTCGATGCCAGAGGTGGAGCGGACGACGGCGCGGTGCGCCAGACGCTCGATGATTCGGAGAAGTTCACGGATGCCGAGCGCGACAAGGCGTACGCACTGGCACTCGCGGCGTACGAGGCACGCGACAAGGCCGACCGCGAGTTCGCGCTGCTGGCCCCGCAGTGGCCCGCACACCGACAGGCCGCAGCGGACCGTACCGCGCTGCGGCTAGGGTACTTTGAACTGACAACTGGCCGGGTGCCGCCCAAAGTTGCGGTGAGCCAAGCGGTCGAATTGGCGCGCACGTTCGGCGGCGAGAAATCCCCGGCGTTCGTCAACGGGCTGCTCGATCGCGTGCTCAAGCGTGTCGCAGCCGAGACGCCGTCAGGTTCGCCAGCTGGGGACAGCGAATGAAGCTGTTCCGGGCGACAATCGGCGCGATCAAGAAGGGCCTCGACCGAACCCGCGAGGGATTTGTCGGGGGGCTTCGGTCGCTGCTGAGGGGGCGGCGGCTCGACGAGTCGCTGCTCAGCGCGCTCGAGAAGCAGATGATCGAGGGCGATCTCGGCGTGCGCACGACGGGCCGGCTGATGACCGAGCTGCGCAGGGCCTACAAAGAGCGCGAGATCGAGACCGGCGATCAGGTGCTCGACTTTCTCAAGCACGACCTCATCGCGATGTGGCCCTCGGCGGACCGTGAACTGAATCTAGCCACTGACGGCCCAAGCGTGATCCTCGTGACGGGCGTCAACGGCGTGGGAAAGACCACCTCGATCGCCAAGCTCACGAGGCTGCTGCAACTCCAGAACAAGACCGTGCTGCTCGGCGCGTGCGATACGTTCCGCGCAGGAGCGGTTCGGCAGCTTGAGATTTGGGCCGAGCGTCTTGGTGTGGACATCGTCAAAGGCCAGCAGGGCGGCGACCCGGCTGCGGTGGCGTTCGATGCCTGCCAGGCGGGCAAAGCACGGGGCGTGGACGTCGTGATCCTCGATACCGCTGGCCGGCTTCAGACGCAGGACCCGCTGATGCGGCAGCTCACCAAAATCCGCGGCGTGGTCGCCAAGCACATCGAGGGCGGGCCGCACGAAGTGCTGCTCGTGCTCGACGCGACGAGCGGGCAGAACGCGTTGCGCCAGGCCGAGGCGTTCGGCGAATCGGCGGGCGTCACGGGCATCATGCTCACCAAGCTCGATGGAACCGCCAAGGGCGGCATCGTGGTCGCGATCCGTGAATCAACTGACATCCCGGTGAAGTTCATCGGTGTGGGCGAGACACCCGAAGACATCCAGCCGTTCGAGCCAGAGGTCTTTGTCGAGGCGCTGTTCAGCGAATAAACAGGCTCAGCTTTCGCGAGGCTTTGGCGGCTCGAACCGCACCGCGCCGGGCTTATCGCCTTTCCATTCCACCCCCGAAACGAGCTCACGCGCAAGCTCGCTTCCCGCGAGCCGAGAACCTGACTCGGCGTCGGGCTGGTCGTCCAGCGGGGATGCATCGGGCAGGTCCTCGCCGGGCTTGCGGAGGTGGAGCGTCTGCGTGGGGAACGCGAACTCGACGCCCATGGCCGATGCAAGGCGGAGCACGTCGAGGATGAACCGGTGGCGTTCGCGCAGCTCGGTGGCCCAGTCGGGCGTCTGGAAGAACATGTACACAAGCACATCGAGCGAGTGCGGCCCGAACTGGTTGAGCCACACGTGGTAGCTCGCCTTGTGCGTGTAGGGGTGCTGGCGGATCAGCTCGCGGATGCCCTCGCAGAACGCCTCGATGCGTGCCGGCGGGGTGTTGTACGCGAGGTTGAGCATGGTTTTGTAGCGGCGAAGGTTTCGGCGGCCGTAGTTGTCGACGCGAGCACGGACCAGCTCGGAGTTGGGCACGGTGATCTGCGAGTTGTAAAACGTACGGATGCGCGTCGAGCGGATGCCGAGCGACTCGACCGTGCCCTCGGCGTCCCCGATGACGACCCAGTCGCCTACCTCGAACGGCCGGTCGGCGATGACCGCGATCGAGCCAAAGAAGTTCTCGATGGTGTCTTTGGCTGCGAATGCGAACGCCAAGCCGCCGATGCCAAGGCCGCTGAGCAGCGGGAGATATGGCAGCTCGAAGTACTCGGCGATCGAGATCACCGCCATGATGAACACGATGACCTTGGCCACTTTGCGGAACAGCGGCACGAGCACATCATCGAGCTTGGACTCGGATTCGACCGCTCGTCGCTGCAACAAGTCGGCCACCAGATCCACCAGCCGGAGCGCCGCCTGCACCGCAGCCAGCACCAGAAACACGGTGACCGCGACCCGCGCGATGAACACCAAGGCTGCGGGCAGGCCGATGTAATCGACCCCGAAGTAGAATACCAGCGCCGTGGCGAACAACCCAAACGGCCTGACGGCGTTGCGGACGATCTTTGGGTCGGGCGTGGTGCCCTTGGTCTTGAACGCGATCCTCGCGAGCGTGCCCAGCATGAGCCGAACGAACCAGTCGAGCAGGAATCCGGCGAGCAGCACGACGGCGATAGCGATCCACTGCCAGTACTCGATCTTGAGCAGTCGGCCTTCCTTGAGCGCGGGCGGGACCATGTGCCTGCGGATCCACTGGGCGGGCGTCAGGACTTCCTCGCTGCCGCTGAGAATGGCGATGCTCTCGACCGCGGCGAGCAGTTGACCGATTTCCGACAGCGTGGCCTCGGAGAACCGCCATTCGCCGAGCTCGTTTCGGCTTAGCTCGATAGTGCCCTGGGGCGCGAGCCGCTGCACATCGCGGTAGCCCGTCAGGTTGACCCGCAAGAACGGCGAGTCGGCGGGATAGAGCTGGTAGGTGCTCTGATCGGTAGGCAGCGAGTCGGGCAGCGCTTCGGGAACGAGCGTGAAATCGCCAAGCCGGAGCAGCACGGCGTAGAGCTGGCTGGCTTCTTCGAGCCCGGCCCCGGTCGTGCCGTCGGCGACGGCGAGCGTTCGCAGGGCGAGGTCCAGATCGTCGCGGTCGCGAGCACTCGCGAAAGACTCCATCGACTCGACGAAGGTGAGCACGGCCACCCGTGGCGTTGTGAGCAGCGGGTCGGGCTCTGCGGCCGGTTCAGTCCCCTCAGCAGACTGAGCGGGGGTTGTCTGGGCAGCGGGCTCGGTTTGCGGCGGGGGGACGTCCTGCGCCAGCGACACGCATGAAATCACCATCATCAGCAAGCCGCACAGCAGCGTTCGGGGGTGCATAGCCGATGCTAAGCCCCGCCAAGGGCGTGCTCTCGGTGGATTCCGCTGGACCTGCCCCGAACGGGCACAAAACTTCCAGCATTTGCAGCACCGCGAGCCGATCGTGTGCGAAGAATGGGTAGCCGCCGCCGGTATGGGCTGAGCGTTCGTGCAACGCGGCCAGCGGCCGGCGACCTCTGAGGGGGAACCACCATGGCCACGGCCCGAGGCGATGGACTACCGAGATGACCCGAGTCCGGTCGACCGACCGGACCAACACTGCTGCTAGGGAGTTCCAGGCAATGCGAAACGATTCCTCCTCGTCCGTGGTCTTCGACACCCTCGAGCACCGCGTGCTGCTGTCGGCGGTCCCTAGCGATCCGTCGTACCCCGTCGTCGAACTCGACACGACCTACGGCAGCATCTTCCTCGAGCTGTACACGGATACGGCGCCCGCGACGGTTGACAACTTCCTCGGTTATGTCAGCCGAGGCGATTACGACGGCACGTTCTTCCACCGGGCTGTGATCGACAACATCCCGGGCGTGAATGAACCTGTGCCCGGTTCTGATTCAAACGACTTCATCATTCAGGGCGGGGCCTTTAGCTACGACGCCAACGGCACATCATTCCTCACGCCTCAGCAGTTCCCGCCTAACGGACTCCAGGGGTACACCGCGGTGACCACGCAGGACCCGGTCGTCAACGAGTTCAGCCGGTCGAATCTGCGATGGACGGTCGCGATGGCCAAGCTTGGCTCCGACCCGGACAGCGCGACCAACCAGTTTTTCTTCAATCTCAATGACAACTCGGCCAACCTCGACAACCAGAACGGCGGGTTCACGGTCTTTGCGTCCATCATCGCGGGTCAAGACGTCGTCGAAGAGATGGTCAGCCAGCGGGTGTTCAACGTCGATAACGGCCTGTTCAGCGATCTTATATTCACTGACAGCTTCGTCGCTCCTCCCGATACCACCGAAATCCGCGCGCAGGACCTCATCACGATCAACACCGCCCGGCAGGTGTACACGCCCGAGGGCGGCCTCACCCCTGAACGGCCCGCACCCATCGGTGGTGCTGCGGGCTCGGCGAACGGGCTCGTGCTCGGCTACGCCAGCGTCGGCGGCGGGACTGTGGTTATCGAGCAGACCGGCGCCGACACCTTCAGCATCACCGATGCGGGCCTCGCAGCCGAGTCACCAACCAATGCCAGCCAGGTGGTCGCGTGGTACGACGCCAACGTGCCGCTCTCGGGTGGCGGGGGCGGTACGCGTTTGTTTGCGATGACCCAGAACGGGCTCGTGCAGCTTACGCCTGACGGTCTGGGCGACTACAACGCGATGAATCTCACGGCCACCACCGGCGGCGAAACAATCGCTTCGTCGATGACGCGATTCGTCGGCATCGGCGGCACGGTCTATATCGCGGGCCTCTCATCCGATGGCGACGTCCTGCTCTACGCGGGCTCCACGACCACCGCCAACGGCGCGTCCACGCTCAACTGGACGTTTGCCAACCTCTCGACGCAAGACCTCGAAACACGCGGCCTGACGACGCCCGCGTTCGTGGGCTCGCTGAGCAGCTACGTCACGCCTTGGGGTGGTCTCAACATCGCAGGCCTCGACACCAACGGCGACATCCACACCGTCTGGACCTCAAACGCTTTCAACTTCTGGACCACCAACAACCTCAGCGACATCACCGGTGCGCCCGTGCTTACCGGTGGGCTGAGCCCCTACCTCACCTCGTGGGGAGGCATCAACCTCGCCGGTGCCGACGAATCGGGTGACCTGACCACCACATGGTGGGTGCCCGGCGGCGAATGGTCCACGTTCAACTTGACCGCCTCCCTCGATGGCCCGCAGTTGCAGCCGAGCACTACCACGACCTACGTCACCAGTTGGAACGGGCTCAACATCGTCGGGCTCGATACCGAGGGCGATGTCGTCATCTATTGGTGGGCACCGGGACAGGCCGCCTGGACCGCGACTCCGCTCGGCTCGATCATCGAAGGCGACTCTCCTCCGACGGGCGCCATCACCGGCATCACCGCACCGGGCGGCCGAACCAGTGTTGTGGGCGTCAACAACCAAGACGAGGTCGTCCGCTACACATGGGCGCCTGGCGATACCTGGCGATTCGAGAACATCTCCAGCATCGCCCAGTTCGGATAACCCGGCTCAGCGAGGTGCGTGGTCCGCAGCGGGCGGCGCGCACAAGCGTTCGCCCGCTTCGATGAGCAAGGCTTCGATGCGCGCAAGATCGCCCTCGGCACTCGCGCTGGTCATCTCAACAAGCACCATCGGCACGCGCTTGAGCTTGCGGCGGGCTGCCTTATCCACGGCGTAGACCAGTGCATCGCCGGCGCGTTTGCGCACGCGGTCGGTAATCGGCAGCCCCAGTTCTCGCATCTGGTGCAGGCTAAAGGCCCATGCGTAGAACTCTTCGAGGCATCGAGGCTTGTACCTGCCGAGCCCTATAGCGTGGTGGCCGATCTCGTGCAGGAACACCGCCGCCGACATCGGCCCGCGCGGCCTCGGTGATTCGATCAACCGGCTCGTCGTCCCGTCTTTGTACAGCACCGACCAAGCCACACCGCTCGTGGAACTGCGCCACTTACGGACCCGCACGCCGTACCGCGCCAGCATCGCCCGCTCGACTATCGGATAGCGCTCGCGCATGGGCATGGTTTGCGAGAGCGCCTCGGGCAGCGGGGCCAGCACCGATGCCGGGCCGTCGGACTTGGGCCATTGGCTGCGCTCAGGCTGGGGCGCTGGCTTTGGTGCGGGCTCTGGCGTCGGTGTGGAAGGCGCAGGCTCGGCTCGCTTGTGCTTGCCCGCGATCCAGTTGGGCAGCAGCGACCAGAGCCAGGGCTGGGCCGAGTTGCCGCTCACGGGTTCACCTCTGAAGATGTGGCCATCGTGCCCACTCGCAACTCTGCTCCACGCGTCCCCCCGGCTCCTCGTGCAAAGTCCGCCCACGCCATCGGCCGCTTGCCCGCGGGCGTCACTTCCAGCAAGCGGACAGCCGATCGGCCGCCGCACGCGACAACCCCTTGTTCAGCGTCGATGATGGTGCCGGGCGTCGATTCATGCACATGGTCTTGTTGGGCAACCGCCCTCAGCAGCTTCACGCGCGCTGCCGCGATCTCTACCGAAACTCCGGGCCACGGGCTCAGGCCGTTGATCGTTCGGGCGACCACATCGGCCGGGTCGTCGAATCGCACAACCGCCATCGCTCGGCTGAGTTTGGGGGCGAGTGTGGCGAGCGATTCGTCCTGCGCGACGGGCGAAAGCGTCCCAGCCTTGTGCTGGGCCAGCACGCTTGCCACCAGTTCAGGTCCGTCGGCTGCGAGCAGGTCGTGCAGCTCGCCCGCAGTTAGCGCGGGCTCGATCGTCCGCGCGGACTGCGCGTAGACCACGCCCGCGTCCATGCGGTCGGCCAGCGCGATCACGCTGTTGCCGGTGCCGGCATCGCCCGCGAGGATCGCCGCGTTGATGGGGGCAGCCCCACGCCAGCGCGGCAGCAGCGAGGCATGAAGATTGATCGCGAATCGGCCATCGAGCAGCTCGGCCGACAGCTTCTGCCCAAACGCGATGACCACCCACGCGTCGTCATCCGACTCCATCAGCTCCGCAGGAAGCTCGCGGCTGATGCGCTCGGCCTTGATGATCGCAACGCCCGGCAGGTGCTCGGCCGACCACGCGGCGACGGGGTTGGCGGCCAGCTTGCGCCCTCGGCCCGCTGGCCGATCGGGCTGCGTGACCACGCCGACCACCTCGTGCTCAGCGGCGAGCCGAGCAAGCGTCGGCAGCCCGAACGCACCAGAACCAAAGAACCACAGTTTCATCGCTGTTCAGGGTAGCAGAGCGAGCAATGGCAGTGAGGCAGTGGGCGTCATCCGGGTGGCATGCCCGCGCGCCCATGCTCATGGCTCACGCCCTCCAGGCTCATGGCTCTTTTTTCTAGCACTGCTCACTCCCCATTGCCCATCGCCCCCTCTTCTCCGTGCCCTCTGTGCCTGTGTGGTGTGTCTTTCTTGCACCGGCCACAGGGCTTTCGCCCCGGGCTCGAAAGAGGGCTCCCTCCTCTCCCTTCCCCTGCTCCCATCTTCTCCGCGATCTCCGCGTCGCTTCTCAGTGTCTCCGGGTTCGCTCCCAGCACGATCACGTCACTACCATCATCGTGATGCCTGCCCCCCGCCTCACGCTCGCTCACTCGCCCGATGCGGACGATGTGGTGATGTGGTGGCCGATCACCGGGATGCGCCTGCCCGATGGCTCGCCCATGCCCGGCCCCGATGGTCAGCCCGCGCTCGATACCGGCGGGTTCACGTTTGACCCGCTCGGCGAGGACGTGCAGGTCCTCAACCAACGCGCCATCGAACAGAGCGACCTCGATATCACAGCGATCAGCGCGCACGCGTACCCGTATCTGGCCGAACGCTACCGGATCACGGCCTGCGGCGGATCGTTTGGCGAGGGCTACGGACCCAAGGTCGTGGTGCGCGCCGATGACCATCGCTTCCGCAGCGGCGAGCCGCAGCGCCTCACGGGCGACGACATCAAGGTCGCGGTGCCCGGCAGGCACACGACCGCGTTTCTTGCCTTGTCGTTGCTGCTTGATGCAGACGACGGCCCGCCGTTTGAGTTCGTCGAGATGCGGTTCGACCGGATCATCGGCGCGGTGCAATCGGGCGCGGCCGATGCGGGCGTGCTCATCCATGAGGCGCAGCTCACGTTCGAGGACCAGGGTTTGCAGCAACTCGCCGAGCTAGGCGTCTGGTGGCACGACGAGATGGGCCTGCCGCTGCCGCTCGGGTTGAACGTGGTGCTCCGAGAAATCGATACCCGCCACGGCCAGGGCTCGGTTGAACGGATCTCGGCGGTCCTGCAGGCTTCGGTCGTGCACGCGCGCACCGAGGCTGCGGCCTCGCGCCGGCTGCTGCTTGCGCGCGCGGGCGATCGACCCGAGTGGCGCGACGAGGCGCTGGTCGCTAAGTACCTTTCGATGTACGTCAGCGAACTGACGGTGGACATGGGCGACCATGGCCGAGAGGCGCTGGCCGTGCTGTTCGAGCGCGGCGCCCGAGCCAAGCTGTGCCCAGCGGTGGGGGCGATCGATGTTGTTTGAGCGCGGGCTTGTTTGAGCGCAGCGAAAGCTGGGAGGGACCGATGGAGCTGTACAGAGAAACCGACGGCCTGGCAAGAGTGAGGCGAGCCGATGGCTCGGGCCTGCTGCTGATCCAGGTGCTCGGCATCGGCCGCAACTATGCCGACCACGCCGCCGAGCAGGGCCACGCCCCGCCCGACCGCCCGATGGTGTTCTCCAAGTGCCCGTCTTCGATCGTCTTTGATGGCGAGCCGATCGTGATTCCCGAGCTTTGCCGAAACGAGGCCACGGGCGGCCCCGAGCAGGTCGACTTCGAGGCCGAGCTTGCGGTGGTCATCGGCAAGGCCGCGCGTGATGTGCCCGTGCGCAAGGCGATGGACTTTGTGCTCGGGTACTGCTGCGCGAACGACGTGTCGGCCCGCTGGTGGCAGAAGCACGGCGCGGGGGGGCAGTTCAGCCGGGGCAAGAGCTTCGACAGCTTCTGCCCGCTGGGGCCAACGGTCGTGCCCGCGAGCGAGGTGGATCCGTCGTCGCTGCGTATCCGCAGCCGGGTCGGGCACCCTGTGGGCGATGGCATGGAACCGATGCAGGACGACACGACCGCATCGATGACTTTTAGCGTCGCGGACCTGGTCGCCGAATTAAGCCGGGGCATGACGCTCCTGCCCGGCACGGTGATCCTCACCGGCACGCCCAGCGGGGTTGGCGCAGCGCGCACGCCGCCGAGGTTCTTGAGACCGGGCGAATTCGTCGAGGTCGAGATCGAAGGGCTGGGCATGCTGCGCAACCCGGTGATGCAGGGTCCGTAAGCCTGCCAAGTCCAGATCGACTCAGTCGGCGAGCGCCTTTTTGATGACCTCGCGCAGGCGGTCGGTGCCGTCGGGGTCAAAGCCGACCTCGTGGTGGACGACCCTGCCGTCCTTGCCAACGACGTAGAACGTGGGAATGCCGCTGACGCCGTACTCGGTCGCGACGTTGTCGCCCCCGAGCAGCAGTTGGTAATCGAACCCCTTGCTGGCCATGAACGCCTCGGGGTTGCCGCTCTCCCAGCAGTTGACGCCGATGACCGCGACCGCGTCGCCCTTGAATTCCTCGTGCAGCTTCTGAAGCCCGGGCATGGCCATGATGCACGGCCCGCACCACGTCGCCCAGAAATCCATGACCACGACCTTGCCCCGGTAGTCGGACAACGCAAAGTCGTTGCCCTCGGGGTCTTCGAGCGACCACTCGGGCGCGGGCTCGCCAACGGCGATGCCCTCGGGTTCATCCATGCCGCCATCGAAGCCAAAGTCGAATTCTTGCGCCTCGTACTCGACCAGCTCATAGCCGCTGGGCGTTTCGGGGGCTGCGAACGTGGTGCTCTCGACGGTGTCGAGCAGCTTGAACGAGTCGAAGGTGAGGGTGACGATGCCGAGATCGGCCGCGTCGTCGTAGTAGCCAAACTCGAACCGTGCGGGCATGCCGGTGTCGGTGTTCAGGAACATCCAAGATTCGTACTCGTTGACCCCGCCGTAGTCATCGAAGCCGATACGAATCGTGTGGCAGGGCTTGCCGTTGACCATCGCGAGCCCGTCGTACTCAAGCGGGTACGCCTCATGGCCATCACGGAACGCGCCGCCAAGGTGGTTGTTCCAAAGCAGCAGCCAACTCGTGAGCCCCGCGCCTGATGTGCCCAGCGCGCCGAACGTGGCGTCGAGCGGCCCGGTGACCACCTGCTTGTCGCCGTGGCGGACGGAGGTCACGGTCTCGCCGTCGTAGGTCGAGAGGAACGCGGGCGTGGAGCCGTCGGGGTTGATCGCCTTGCCGTCGATGCGGAGACGAAGCTCCCCATCGCGCAGGCTCGCGGTCACGGTTCCGGTTCGTGTGGGCGTGGTAGCAAACGCGGCCTGGCCCTGGCGGGTCGCGGTGTAGGTGAATCCCTCGGCGGCGATGAGCATCGAATCAAGCTCACGCATCAGTTCGTAGGGATCATCGTTCTGGGCGGTGCAGGGCAGGGCAAGGCCCGCGGCCAGAAGCGCCGTGAGTGAGCGGGGGAAGCGGGCGTGGTTCGTGCGGGTGGGCATGGCCATATCTCCTGTGGATGCGTGCAGGTTCGCCAACAGTTTACCAAGAATCGCCCCCGGCCTCCGGGCAGGCCAACAATCAGGCTGCATGGCCAAGCGAAAGCCCCAAGATGGAAGCGACCGCGTGATGGAGAACCGCAAGGCTCGCTATCGCTACGCCATCGGCGAGACGCTGGAAGTCGGGATCATGCTCGGCGGCACCGAGGTCAAGGCCCTGCGGGACGGGCAGGTCTCCTTGGGCGAGGGCTTCGTGCGGGCCGAAGAGACCCCGCTGGGGCTCTGGCTGTACAACGTGAACATCGGGGAGTACGCCCCCGCGGGCAGCCGGGGGCACAAGCCGGTGCGGGTCCGCAAGCTGCTGGCTCACAAGCGGGAGATCATCAGGCTGGCCAAGGCCTCGGATGTCAAGGGCGCGACGATCGTGCCGCTCAAGCTTTACTTCAAAGACGGCTGGGCCAAGCTGCTCATCGGGGTCGGGCACGGCAAGAGCCGAGTCGATAAGCGCGAGGACCTCAAAGCCCGCGATGCCGGCCGCGAGATTCAGCGGGCCATGTCCAAGCGGGTGTAGCTCTCAATTCGGTGTATCAGGCAGTGGAACCTGCGGCCGAGTGCTGAACGAGCCTCCAGCGGCCCCAAGCAATGTCCGATAGGGCGACCATGGCCCGCTCTGCCAGCCATCGCAGCGACGGCTACTCCTGGTACCCCGGGAGCTGGGACCCGACCATCCGCAGGTCGCTGTTGATGATGGGTCTGGTCGTGGGCATGGGCACCGCGGGCTACACCTGGATCGAGGGCTGGTCGCCCTGGCAGTCGCTGTTCTTCACGCTTGTGACGCTCACGACGGTGGGCTATGGCGATTACGGCCTGAGCGCTGCGGGCGAGCGGTTCACCGCGGTGCTGATGATCGGCGGCATCGCGATTGTCTCGTACACCGCCAGCCAGATCCTCCACTTTGCCATCTCCAAGGCCACCTATCCGGAGCGACGAATGATGCAGCAAGCCAAGCAGATGAGCGGGCACTTTATCGTGTGCGGGCTGGGCCGAACCGGCCAGCGTGTCATTCGGCGGCTCATGGAAGAAGACGCGCTGCTCGTCGCGATCGATCAGAACCCTAAGCTTGTTGAAGAAGCCCGCCAGCAAGGCATCGTGGCGTTCGAGGGCGACGCGACGAGCGATCAATCGCTGCTCGACGCGGGCATCGAGCGCGCGACCAGCCTCGCTGCCGTCACCTCATCAGACGCAGCCAACGCGATGATCTGCCTGACGGCTCGGGCGCTTGCGACCGAAATCTCGATCATCGCACGAGCCGAGGAAGAAGCATCGGTGTGCAAGCTCAAGCGGGCCGGTGCCGACAGAGTGGTGAGCCCCGCCAGCTACGGCGGCGACGGCATCGCGGCCAACCTGCTCCACCCGGAGGTCGCCCGCCTGCTGCCCGGGCTCGAAGACGGGCACGGCGATGTCGAATTCGTCGAGTACCTCGTCTCGCCAAGCTCAGCAGCGTGCGGAAAGTCGATCCTCGAACTTGGCAAAGCCCATCCAAAGCTCGTGTTTGTCGCTTCGCACGCCAAGGGCGGCACCACGCAGATACGCCCGCCCGCTACGCATGTGCTGAGCGAGGGCGAGGTGCTTGTGATGGCGGGAACCCAGGCCGATCTTGAGGCGTTGCGGCAAAAGAGCCGGATCGCGGCCTAGCGGCGACCGAGTTGTCTCAGATGCCCTTGCTGCGGCCAGCTTGCGCCAGACGCAGCTTGAGCGCGGCACGCTGGCGGTCGCGCGAAAGGCGCTGCTGAGCCGTGGCCGGGTCGGCGGCGTCGGCGGGCACCGTCCGTGCCTCAGCCTCGGCGAGTTCCGCTTTGGCATCGGTCTCGGTGAGTTCCTCAGCGGGCACCGCGGTCTCGGCAAGAATGGTCAACGTGTTGCCGGCCATCTTCACAAACCCGCCGTCGATCACATACGACCGCTCACCGCCCTTGCCCGTGGTGTCGGGGAATGTCACGGTGAGTTCGCCAAGGCCGAGTTGGGCCAGCAGCGGGGCTCGGCCGGGCAGCACACCGAACAAGCCGTCCCAAGCGGGCACGTTGGCGTAGGTCACCTCTTCGTCGAGGAGCTTGGCGCTGGGAGTGACGAGCTGGCAGCGGAAAGTCTTCACGGCGGATCCTCTCGGGAACAGAGCGGGTGCAGGCAGCGGGAATTGGCCCCGCAAGCGACCATGCTAGGTCGCCTTGGGCGGTTCAGGGGCACGCCCACGCTCCAGCGATAGGCTTGGCCATGACCCGGACGCGATGGGCCATCTTGATCGCATCGGCAGCGGTGCTGGCCGCAGCGGTGCTTCGACTGCTCGCGGGCGGCCAGGGGCTGCACCTGCCCGAGTCTGGCATCATCTGGTCGCTCAGATTCGACAGGCTCTTGAGCGGTCTCGTCGTCGGCGGCGCGGTCGCGTTGTCGGGCGTGGGCCTTCAGTGCCTGCTCCGGAACCCGCTGGCCTCGCCGGATCTGCTCGGGCTTGCCTCGGGCGCGGGGCTCGGGGCGATGCTGGTCGTGCTCGGGCACTTTGCAGCCACTGGGGCCGTCGAACCCAACGTTCCGGGCCAGGGGCT
>CAYGSG010000009.1:0-61690 GCA_964352615.1 uncultured Phycisphaeraceae bacterium | reverse complement strand
CACATCAGCCATGGAAAGGCGCGCACCGCAAGGCCTATGGAGAGAGTTCGCGCCACATCAAGGACAAGTCCTGAGGGGGACTGCAGAGGGGGGAGGGGAACATGCTTGCCGTAGCAGAGCACACGACGCCGCGCCAAGAGAAGGCCATCGCGGCGCTCATCAACGAGACGTCCGTAGCCGCCGCGGCCGAGGCGTCGGGCATCGGCCTGCGCACGATCCACAAGTGGATGAAGGAGCCCGTGTTCGTCGCCGAGTACAGGAGGTGCAGGCGCGACGCCTTCTCGCAGGCCATCGCTTTGACGCAGCGCTACGCCTCGCTCGCGGTCACGACGCTGGCCCGCGTCATGAGCGACCCGCAGGCCCCGCACACGGCCCGCGTGTCGGCGGCTACCGCCATGCTGCGCTTCGGACGCGAGGGCATCGAGATGGACGACCTCGCCGTGCGCATCGAAGCGCTCGAGCAGGCGGAAGAAGCGTGAGGTCCACGGCGCGCGTCAGGCGGCTTGAGGCCAAGCAGCGGGCCAGAGCCGCCAAGTGCGACGAGTGCAACGGAGCGGGCCGGGTCTGCGTCGTCCACGAAGGCGCGAACCAGCCCGAGCCCAAAGGCTGCCCCGGGTGCGGACGCACGCTTCTGGTCGTCATCCGTAGAGCCGCCTAGCAGGTGCGCTTTACCTGAAAAGCGAACCTGCGCTTTCGCGCAGGTCCGCGAGGGTGCGGAACCCAGGTGGGTGGATGTGAAGCTTTTTACGGGCACGGCCCGATCAGGCCGAGCAGTGCGAGGAAGTCGCCGAAACTGACTTGGCCGTCCTCATTGCCAAGCGTGCCAAAGTCGTCGGCAATATCGCCGACACAACCGGGCGTACCGCCGGGGCATGGACCGATGAGACCAAGCAGACTGAGGAAGTCACCGAAGCTGACTTGGCCATCAGCACCGAGCGTGCCGAAGTCATCGGCGATGTCGCCGGGGCACTCTTGAGCGGGGGGCGGCGTCACCGTACCAACGAGCACTGCACTGGAACCATCTGTGAACCGTGCACTGAACAGCAGTTCGCCGTTATCGTTCAGGATGTAGTTTGCGCCACTAAACTGTGAGGCGAGCGTAGTTTGCGAAGAAACAGTACGAAGGTCTTCAATCATCGGATCCTCGTTGACGTCGAGCTCCGAGCCATGTGTCACAACCAATCGCACTGAACCATCAGCATCGGTCATCCACACCGCGTCTCTGCTCGAGAACCCCGGATTAGAGGATGTGCCGACAAGCAACTCGAATGCTCCGAATACAATCTGGTCAGAGTCGTTGCGTTGAATGAGCTCACTATCAAAGCTCGGATACCGCAAGCCCGTGTTCAGACCGATTGCTTGGTCGAACGATCTCGCGATGGGGATGAGGCCCGCCGTTCCCTGTTCGGAATAGAGCAAGGAACGCGCAATGTTCGGTGATCCCGGATCATCGACGTTGCACGGCAGGGCAATCCGTCCATCGGAACTGAACGCCGACGCACCGATGGAGGAGATAGTCACGCCAGTGTTTAGTCCCGGAGCCGGATCGCCTTCGCGCAGTACAGGCGTTAGGCTGGAGCCGATCGAGCCACGGTACAGGATGTCTTGGTTGCCTGAGGTAACGCCTGGGCCGCTGAGCCTGGTCTGGAGCAGAACCTGTCCGCTGTCGTTGATCAAACCATTCAGGATAAGGTCGATTACGATTCCTGAGGGCACTCCATCTGCCTGCCCCCCGGAGATCAGGGCTGGTGTGAAGCCCGCATCGGCGCTGCCCACATAGAACGCGGAATCGACGACCGGGTCGCTCAGCGTTGCTCGCCACCCGATATCGCCAACGCCGTTGCCTGTGATGTTGGTATCCAGAGAGCTGTAAACAGTTCCGGGCCCAACGCCGATCGCATCGTCGCCCTCGCGCGCTATCGGTACCAATCCGGCACTGTTTCCTTCGGCAAAGATTGCTCGGTCATTGGCGCCCGTCACGTCTGTGCCGGTGAGTCTGATGCTGAATGCAATGCGGCCGGCCTCGTTGAACAAGAAGTCAGAGGGATTCGAGTACACAACCCCGGCCGTTAGACCCGGCGCCTGATCGCCCTCCCGCATGATCAGTTCAACGCCAGACCCGCCGCGGTCACTGAAAATCGCAGAATTGTTGTCAAACTGGACATCTGGTCCCTGGAGCTCTGCTCGAAAGGCGACGCTGCCGGCCTCGTTGATCTTCTGGTCACTAAAGGATCGGAACGTGGTGCCCGCGGGAAGGCCGGGGACCTGCGCTCCCTCCCTCGCGACGATGTCGAGCTGACCTGTGCTATCACCACGGAGCAGTACAGTGTCGTTCGCTGTATTCACACCGGGCCCGGTCAGGACCGCGCTCACCAAGAAGCGGTTGTTGTTGGTGGAACTGCGATCTGTGCTACCGGCTACCCCAGCAAAGAAGTCAAACACGACTCCCGTTGGGAGTCCAGGGGCCTGAGTGCCCGACAGTGCAACGGGGCGGAGCTCGTCGAATTGGCCCTTGGCCGTGCCGGCCAAGCCCGCGAGCACGGCTGCGGCGGTCACACACAGTGCTTGAACGTACTTCATCTCTACCTCCGTTGTGAGCAAACTCAGTTCCAATCAACACCGAAGAGCACGCATCGCCGTTCTGCTGGCAAATGACACACTCAGACACAGTTCGAAATCAGCGTAACTGATTGATTAAATTGCACGCAATCGGTGTATGCCGGGGGCTCCTGCTTCGTACCACGTATGCGTTGCGAGAGGTGGCCCAGAGCCCAGTCGGCATTGTCGAACATCGAGTCTTGCAACACGACCTGCCCGGTGGCCAGTGGGGCGGGGGCGGCGAGAGGCTTGGGGATGCCGTCTTGGCCGGTGATCATTGGTGTCGCGGGGGCCGATCGTGGTGTCCTGATCGATGACGACGACCTGAGCGGTCGCGGTACCCGCGAGGGCGAGCAGGGCGACAGCGGAAACGCAACGCAGAGTCAGGCGGCTAGCGGGCACGCAGTCTCTCCATTCCATATTGGTCACGACCCCGCCTCGGCGCGGCCCTCTAGAATGAGAAGCGCAGGGTCGGGCTCAGACCGGAAGCGGGTTCTCGGAAGTTCGAGCGAATTTATTGGGTGCAAGGGCAGTACCCCGCTTCGGGCCGAGTTGGGTTGGCGTTACGCTGGCTGCATGGAGCCGATGGGAGCCGAACCCGATGCAGAGCAGGTCGATGCGGCCACCTTGCTGGGGGCCGCGCATCGAGAGCTCCATGAGCTTGCTCGGCATCTGTTCAGAGGCGAACGGGCAGGGCACACGATGCAGCCGACCGCGCTCATGGGCGAACTGTGGGTACGGCTGATGCAGAGCGACCGCACGCATTTTGAGTCCGAGGATGCGTTCTGGTCGTGGGCGTCATCGGCGATGCGGCACATCCTGATCGATCACGC
The DNA here is from genome assembly GCA_964352615.1 of uncultured Phycisphaeraceae bacterium. Classification (GTDB taxonomy): domain Bacteria; phylum Planctomycetota; class Phycisphaerae; order Phycisphaerales; family UBA1924; genus OFTM382. The sequence goes on along the minus strand of CAYGSG010000009.1, from coordinate 58,259 downwards.
CCGCCGAAGGAACGCTCTCAAGCGAGGCAGCGGATGGACCCGCGAGCGGCTCACGGATGTGGTATCAGGCCAAAGCGTGGACATCATCGAGCTGGGTGATTCGATTGATCAGCTGTTTGTTGAACATCCGCGTGCCGCGCGTGTGCTCGAAATGCGCTTCTTTGGTGGGATGACCGAAGCCACTATCGCAACCCGGCTTGGCATAGGTCAACGCACGGTCCGCGCGGACTGGAGATTCGCACGTGGATGGCTGTACCAACATCTGGGCGAGGCCAAGGGGAGCGGCTCGTGAGCCGCACGCCCGAAATGCCTGACATGCTTGAAATCTTCGAGCAGGTATTTGATCTGCCCCCCAAGGAACGGGCCGAGGCCTTGCTTCGCTTGACCGATGACGACGAGACGCTGCGTGCACGGGTGGAGTCACTGCTGAATGCGGCCGAGCTTGCCGATGAGACGGACTTCCTGTCCGAAGACACCATCGCTTCGATGTTCGTCCTCAGCGATGCCGATGTCACCGAGAGGGCGCTGCCCACCGTGCCGGGTTATGAGTTGGTTGGGGTGCTCGGGAGCGGTAGTTCTGGCATCGTGTACAAGGCTCGCGCTCCCGAACCCCTCAAGCGCACGGTGGCGATCAAGGTGTTGCATGGCGGTCTCCCACTGTCGGCGATGCGCCGATTTCGACGTGAGCAACGCCTGCTCGCTGCCCTGAACCACCCAGGCATCGCGCAGGTGTACGACGAAGGCCAGACAACGGATGGCCGAGACTTTGTCGCAGTGGAATACGTGGAGGGGAACCCGCTCAACACGTATTGCAAGCTTGTTGCGCTCACCTGGCGCAAGCGAGTTCAACTGATGGTGGATGTTTGCCATGCGGTGCAGTACCTTCACGCCAACGGGGTGCTGCACCGAGACCTTAAGCCAGCCAATGTGCTTGTGGCGGAGCTAGATGGAATTCCACAGGCAAAGGTCATCGATTTTGGCTCGGCGGTCGATGTCGGTTCAAGCATGGCCTTGCGAACAACTGGTCCCCGGATTGTTGGCACGCTTGCATACATGGCTCCCGAGCAACTCGACCCGAAGTCGCTCGTGGACGCCAGGGCGGATGTCTATGCGATCGGACTGATGCTGCACGAGGTGCTGCTCGGGCGGCATCCGTTTGGAGCTGGCGACGCCGACCTGATGGCGTACCTCGACCGGATACGAACGGTGGAACTACCCGCGCTCCCCAGAGAGCTTGGGCCGGACAGGTCGGAACTGCAGGCGGTCGCCCGCAAGGCTACGTCACGAACGCCGAGTAAGCGGTACGCCTCCGCCCAGCACCTCGCGGATGATTTGGACCGGGTTCTTCGCAAGCTGCCCATTGAGGCAAGACCGCCGTCAATAGGTAACCGGGCTCTTCGTGTGATCAGGCGGCACCCACGGCTGGCGGGTCTTTCTGCACTTGCTGCAGTTAGCATTGTGTCGTTAGCGGTGTGGGGCTTCGCCAACGCAACAGAAGCCCAAAGGGACCGAGATCGCCTGAACGACACGGTTGCTCAGTTGGTTGATGGTGTGCTCGAAGAGCTCGGTGAGTTGGACGGCGCTCTAGCCGTGCGATCTTCACTGGCAGCATTGCTGGACGAGCGGGTACAAGAGATCCCGGCTGTAACGTTCGATCAGGCTTTGCAACAGCTTCGCATCCGCGAAGCGATGGGTGACGTGGCTGCAGCCCGGGAAGAATTGGCTGAGGCCGAATCGATACGACAGGAGATTGTCGTTCGAGCACATGCTTTGCTTGCCCGTTTTCCCGATAGGATGGATGCCTTCGATGCGAAAAACACGGCAATAGTCAAGCTCGGCAACGTCCATGAGTCTCAAGGCCATGTTGAGAAGGCGCGTGAGGCCTACCTCAGCGTGCACGATGCGCTCTTAAAGAAAGCAAATGAGCTGCCGGGCAACCCAAGCCTGCTCGACGATCTTTCTTGGAGTCACGAACGGCTCTTGCCCTATGAGCGGCTGCATGATCTGCCACGAGCGTACGAGCGAGCGTACGAACGCCTAGCTATTGCAGAGGAATTCCACGCCCAACACCCTTCGCCGAACAGTGCCTATGGGCTAGGGTGCGCATACGCATGGGTCGCCGCATTGACCCGCGACACGCAGGGAGCCGTAGCAGCATTGGAGGCGAGTCAGGAATCGTTGGAGTACTTGGAAACGGCACTCGAAGAGGTGCCATTCAGATTCTGGTATCGTTCGCGCTATGTGAGCAGCGTGAGAACCCACGCTGCGTATCTCATCGAAGCGAAGCGCGGACCATCTGCCCAGCACGCCGCGCACGCCGTAGCGACAGCTCGCGAGTTTGTAGCGGACAACCCAGGTCATCCGCACAGCGACTATTTGCTAAGGCGAGCGTTGGAGCAAATGGCCGGAGAGCTCTCTCGCCGTGGCCTGGAAGATGAAGCAAACATGTACCGCGATCAGCTGAGCAAGCATGAATGATCGCGTGGCCTGTAGTACCAATACGTGGTCGGGAGAAGCATGGTGGTCAATCCCTCGATACGCCAGAGCCCTTCGCCACGTCAGATAGACCACGGTCGTCTGCGAGCTCGGACAGGTCCGCTTTCGTGCAAAAGCGGGACTGCGCGCTTGAGGGATGCTCGGTCTCTGAGGTACAGGTGGCTCTGAAGGAGTCCCCGGCGTGCCGACCCGCTACCCGCCCGAGATTCTGACCGCTGATGAGGTCCGCAGGCTGCTCGAAGCCTGCGGCACCACCCAGATGGGTGTACGCCATCGAGCGCTGATCGCCCTGCTCTACCGCTCCGGGCTCCGCGTCTCCGAGGCCTTGGCGCTGTACCCCAAGGACATCGAGGGCGGTGCGGTCCGCGTCCTCCGCGGCAAGGGCGGCCGGTCAAGGACGGCGGGGCTGGACCCCTCTGGCATGGCGTTAGTGGGGGAGTGGCACGAGGTGCGATCGAAGTTGCAGCTCGGCGCACGTTCGCCTTTGCTCTGCTCGCGCCAAGGCCATCCGATGACGGCGTCCTACGTGAGGCGGCTCTTCTTTGGGCTGGGCCGAGCCGCCGGGATCGACAAGCGCGTCCACCCTCACGGTCTGCGGCATACGCACGCCAGCGAGCTGCGAGCGGAGGGCATCGATATCGGCATCATCTCCAAGCAGCTTGGGCACCGATCTATCTCCACAACCGCCCACTACCTCGATCACATCGCGCCGTGGGCGGTGGTGGAGGCGATGGGGGGCAGGGAGTGGTGAGTTCGGGAACTATGCTGGAGCCGAGCACAAATCATCGTCGGGCCATCTGCCGCCTCGCTACCACTCTCGTGTCTCGCGACGTCGGGGTATGTGGTCGATGCGCGTGAGAGTGTGACTCTGAAGCGACTCTACATCGCCCCGGATGCATTGGGAAAACGGGTACACCTAGAGCGGAGTTCGCGTTCGGCCTCAAGCCTATCGGTGACCGGGTTGTGGTGCCCGTCATCTCGTTCAAGGTAGAGCTGGTATGCCCGCTCACGGATCGCTTGTGCCGAGGGCTGCCGGGACTTGGGAGCTACTTCAGTGGGAGATTGCCAAGCTACAGGCTCATGAAGACTTCGGTATCACCGACGACATGTGGAAGGAGATTCCGGACACGCGGTTCAATGGTTGATCTTCACGACATCCTGATCCCCGTACCGGTCAGAAGTCGATCCACGTTGGAACGCAGGACGCAGAACTGCGTTCTGTCAAAGGATCAATTGGTCGTCCGTCCCACTTCAAGCCGCTCCACGGCGGTAGAACTGAGCACCCCGCCGACCGTCGTCTTGGCCCGGCATCTGGACTCGAGTTCGGTGATGGCTGGATCACCCGCCGCATGCTCACGCCCTCGGTTCTGATTTGGCTTGGCCGCCTCTTGCCGAATCGGTCCAACCACTTGCAAACCGCCCTGAGGCACCTGCCACAGGTGCTGAGACCTGTGCACCGATGACCAAGACACGGGCCCTACTACTCGCGGTGGCCGAGAACGTCCTCGCGTTGCTTGGCGCGTGCGACCGAGGCCCACACGGCGGGATTGACCAAGAAGAGAAACAAGCCCAGCAGCGCCGTCGCCACTCCCGCCGGAAGGCTCCAGGCAACCGCAACAACAATGCCGCCCACGACCATGAGGCCTGCGAACGCAGCGAGGATCACGGCTGTGCCGCACCCGCGCAGCCCTGGGTCAGCCGGTCGGCCCTCGGGCGATACTTTCGTCACGGTCTCTGCATCGGCGGCTCGCTGGGCGCCGTTGCCGGTGGCATGCGGCTGCTCGTTGTGCTGGTTGTCCATGGCTTAATTCTCCTTCGCGGGCTGCCTACCCACGACTCCGGGGCTGGCGCTCGTAGTGGTCCCGTCCACTTCATAGCGTCAGCGGAACGGTACACGAGTGTTTCGCGATGCACGGCTATGCCCCACAGCAATCGGTCCGAACTGATCCCTTGCCATGCTGGACAGCTTTGCTGTCTCTCCCCGGCCTGGACCGGGTTCGGCAGGGCTAATCCCTCGCGCGACAAGTCACGACGAAGCCCTCTTCTCCGTCTCACTGGTCAGGGCAGCCCCTGCCGCACCTGCTCAGCCAATTCAAACGATCGCTTGAAAGGCTCGTCGTCCCTCGCTGCCTCCTATCGACAGGCCTCTGTTCGCAGCACGGGGCAGGAGGCGGCAATAGCAGTCGTTCAAGTTTTTTGCATTTCGGATGATCCGGCCGTCGGCCCGTTGTCGTTCTGATCAAGGGCTGCTGCCGAGTCGTACCGGCCCATGCGGCCCGCTTGACCCCCCGGCGCCTCCAGCCGGTGCCCGTGAGCATTGAAAGGGAAGCCATCATGTCCAGCACTTCACTCTTTGAGTCGCTTGAGGCTCGCCAGCTTCTTGCGACCTTTATCGTCAATACCCTTGACGACATCGTCAATGTGCCCGGTATGACGAGCCTCCGGGATGCCATCGGCGACTCGAACACCTCGCCGGGCGCGGACGTCATCGAGTTTGCCGAGGGGCTGACCGGCAGGATCGACCTCGACTCCTTCGGCATCACACTGAACATCCGCGACGATGTGACCATCAACGGTCCCGGGCCGAATCAGCTCACCGTCTCGGCCGGCGGGCTCGGGCGCGTGTTCTTCCACGAAGAGAATGCGACCTCAACCATCAACGGCATCGCGATCACAGGAGGCCAGAACAGCCAGGGCGCGGGCATCTTCAACCAGTCAGGCTCGCTCACGCTCAACAATGTCCGTCTCGCGAGCAATTCGGGCGAATATGGCGCCGGGGTAATCAACTACGCTGATTTGACCATCACCAACTCCACGATTCGATTCAACAGCGCGCAGTTTGCTGGCGGCGCTATCTCGAATATCGGCACTCTCTCGGTATCAGATAGCGCGATATTTGAGAACTCCACCGCAGGAGCAGGTGGTGCATCAGTAGGAGGCGCCCTCGATAATGTCGGAACAGCGACGCTCTCGAATGTCGAGATCCATACCAACAGCGCGACTGGCGATGGCGGTGCTATAGCCAACCGCCAGAATGCTTCATTGACACTCACGAACTCCCAGATCTGGAACAACGAGGCCGCTGTCACAGGAGGTGCCATCTGGAATCTCGGCAATCTCAGCATTTCGGGGAGTGCTGTTTTTGAGAACTCCGCTGGTGCAAACGCCGGCGGTATTGAGAATCAGAGTACCGCAACGATTACTGGCACGGAAATCAGGTCCAACACGGCAGCGAGCGATGGCGGCGGCATCCGAAACTACGGCAATCTTACTCTGAGTCTTTCCACCGTGGCGTTTAACCAAGCAGGCGCAAGCGGCGGCGGACTCTGGCTCGCGAACAGCAGCACTATCACTTCTACGGACATCGATCAGAACTCGGCTTCCGTCAACGGAGGCGGGATCTACTTCATTCCGATCACGAGCGGGACCCTCGCCATCACCTCTTCGTCCATCAACTCCAACACCGCCACCCAACGAGGCGGTGGCATCTACGCCCTTGAAGCGGGCGTCACCATCTCGACTTCCACCATTGCACAGAACGACGCGGAGTTCGGCGGCGGCCTCTTCGGATCCGAGGCATCCGTCACAGTCACCAGTTCGACGATCGCTACGAACACGGCGATGAACGGCGGCGGCCTCTATCTCTTCAGGAGCATGCTCGATCTTGTCAACTCCACCGTGTCTGGAAACTCGGCGTCCAATGTCGGCGGCGGCCTGTTGTTCACGTCCTCAACAATTCAGACCAACCCCGCCTCGATCCGAAACTCCACCATCACGGCGAACACCGCTCAGAATGGCGGTGCTATTCTCTTCGAATCGCCGATCAGCGGGGTGTATCTTGAGAGCACGATCGTCGCGGGTAATCCCACGTCGTCGGGAAATGAGCTCTTCGGCTCCTTCGACGAGTCGTCAGCCAACAACCTGTTCAGCGAGTCGAACCCCCAGTTCACGAACGGCGTGAACGGCAACATTGTCGGAGCTGATCCGCTGCTCGGCCCCCTGGCCGACAACGGCGGACCCACACAGACGCATCTGCTCATGGAGGGCAGTCCCGCGATCAACGCCGGCTCAAACCCCGGCTCGCTGGCGTCTGATCAGCGAGGCGAGTCTCGAAGCCGCGGCGCTACAGACATCGGGTCGGTCGAGTTCCAGCCAGCCCAGCCACAGGCAGGTGTTCTCGTGCTATCCCGCAGCGGCGTGCTGCCGCAAGGGGAACAGGTGACGCTGGAGTACCTCAACTCGAACATGTCGCCCAGCGCACTCACGAGGTTCGACTTCTTTGTCGATAGCAACGACAACGGCACAGCAGAGACCGACGAGTTGATCGCATCTGGGTCGGACTACCGGGCGTTCTGGTCCATCCCGATTCAACTCCCCGAGCTAACGCAGGTACGGTTCATCGCGATCGCTTATGACGAGTTTGGCCAAGCCACGAGCCCGATCAGCAGCATCGGCACGACCCCGGCTGAAGAGCCGGGCGAAATGCCGAACCAGGACGATTTCATCACCTGGTTTCAAAACGAGTACGCACTCGGGCTTTCGAATGATGATCGACCGCTCAACGAACTCTTCAGCAGGGTGCCCGAGCAACGGCGCGCCTATTCCATGGCCGACTGGAGCGCCGAGAACCACTGGTTCCAGGGCGGCGACGGGAACGTGTGGGCGCTGTGGCATGGCGGCGGAGTGCACGCCGTGGCGGGCGGTCAGCACCGCTGGGTGCTCACAAACCTCTCCGAAGCTGGCGGCTTGAACGGGCTGGTGGGCTTTGCTCCCGGCTCGATGAGCGGCGTGATCGCGTCATGGGGCGCGTTCAGCATCCAAGGCATTATCGGCGCCGAACTCGTGAGCTTTTGGTGGTCTCCCGAGTCCAGCCGCCTGCAGTGGGGCAACAACGAGAACGGCTGGGTCCTTACGCAGATCTCTGGCACCCTCTCGAGCGTGCTCAGGGATGCCGAAACGGGTCAGCCGCTCACGTTCAACGCTCCTGCGTTCCGCGACTACACGCAGACCCAGCGCAACGGCCGCTTCACGTTCGAACCGGATGCCACGCCGCAGCTCGGCGGGGGCATGTCGATCGCGGTTGTGGCGCACAACGGCGACGTGTACGTGGTCACCTTCTCCACGCTCCGTCAGCCAGCGGGCCAGCCGGCGCCGGCACTCCCCAACCTCTGGTTGCTGGAGAGACTGGAACTCATGCCGGGAGCCCTCGCAGGATCGTTTGATCCGATCGCGGCCGGCGGGCAGTATCGGATCGCGTCGGGGTTGACCTAATCTCAGCCTGCCTGATGCGTTCTTGAACTGGGCTGTCGGCGGGCGCCTGTCACTGCAATGGGTGTGCTTGACTGCATCCACTACCGTGATGCCATGCACCACGATGTCACGCACACAAAGTTCCAACAGGCTCGATTCCGACCTCCTGGACCGAGTTGACCGGCTCACCGAGGCCGCTGGGCTCACCCGGACTCTGGTCATCGAGCAAGCCATCAAGAACGACCTGCCCGAGCAGGAGTCATTCCAACGGTCGATGGAGAACCCCGCAACGAGGACGATCCATACGTAACTCACTCGGCCGGCTGTGCTCGTAGCCATCGCTGCGCTTGCCAATGAGCCGATGAGCGACGAGGAGCTTGCCTCAGTTCTGGCGAAGGCCCCGAGGCGGCGAGAGTCTGGAAAGCGAAGACAAGCCAAACGCAAGCCCGAGGGAGAGCCACGCTCGCCCCTGATCTGCTTACCCGATGGCAGCCCCATCACGGCTTCCTACGTGCGACGGGTGTTCGCGAGTCTTGGCCGCGCCGCCGGGATCGCCAAGCGGGTCCACCCGCACGGCCTCCGCCACACTCTCGCCAGTGAGCTCCGGGCCGAGGGCATCGACATCGGGATTATCTCCGAGCAGCTGGGGGGCAGAGCCTGTCCGGAGATGGCCAGGGCTGAGACCCTTTTTGCATGGTCTTTTGAATCCCCTGATCTGCCGCCGGCCGAGACAGCGTTAAGAGCCCTGAAGCACCTCGCTGGCTCCGCGTTCAAGTTCACCCGGGTATGTCTCTCGGGGCGCGGAAGAGGCGGGAGAGAAGCTACGGAGCCCCGCCATGAACCGCACAAGATTTGCACAGTTGTTGGCCGCTGGTGGCCTCGCGACCTCTCCGCCTATGCCTCGTGGGTTCAGGCCGCAACGACCCGGTTAGCCGTGGACTCCGAGTCTTCGGTGCGATGCGCCCGCTCTGCCCGCTGTCCGCCGCACGGAGTTGCGGTGTCACGGCCATGCGCCTCCCACCTTGTGTAAGACACTCGGGCATCCGTTTCCCGTTCGTCTCAGGAGACATCAATCAAGGCGATGTGGAAGGGCTCTGTGCTTCAAGTTCTTCTTTGTGCACACTCCACCGCTTGACCCGCGCCACCTCCACCGCAGCGAGCTCCGTGTCACTCAGTCCCGGTCGGTGCGGATCGGGCAGTGCCGAAGCGTTCTCCGGGGCCACTGCCTCGTCGGCGACCAGCCAGAGATCCCGCTGATCGCGACGCTCCCACGGAGGGCGTGCGTCCCATGCGGTCAGCACACCACCGGCATGCGCAGCGTAGAGCGTTTGGCTGTCCGGGCTCCAACGCAGATCATGGACGAACAACGGTCCGCGACCGTCCTCGGGGGGCGTGGACTGGAAGCTGTATAGCAGTGTGTAGAACTCGGTCTCGATGACGAAGATGCGACCGTCGTACGAGCCGACCGCCAGAGTCGAGCCGTCCGGCGAGTACGCCGCGCACAACATGCGGTCCGGGTCACTGATCGGTCTGGCGATTAGATCACCAGTCTCGAAATCGATGATCCGCGCACCGAGCGTCGCCACGGCTGCGAGGTGGCGTCCATCCGGACTGAACGCGATGCCCTCGGCGGTGCCGATCGGCAGCGCCTCGATGGTCTGCGAGTCGAGATTGAGTTGTTTGATGGTGTTCTCGCCGCTGCCGGTGAACAGCAGCGCGTCGCCCGCCGGCGTGACCGCGTGACGCGAACTGATGAGATTGCCGGCGGGAAGCGTGCGATGATCGAGCCTCGGAACGGTGAAGTTGTGCGGTACAGGATCATCCGATGCAGACCATTGCGAAGTGCCGTCAGCGAGATCCCAGCGTGTGACGCCGACCACCTCTTTATCTTGGGCATGGACCGTCGCCAGAAGCTCATCGCCGTCGGGTGAGAACCAGAGCATGGCATGCCATCGGTGGCCCTGGCTTGATCTCATGGGCAGCATCGCTAGCGTCTCGCCGGTCCGGGCATCCATCAGCGCTACCTCGTCCTGCCAAGGGGACATCGCCGCGAGCAGGCCGCCACCCGGCGAGATCGCGAGGTGGTAGAGCGCACCGGGCAGAGGGCGAGCGTGGTACGTGGGACGCAGCCCGATCTGCGGATCGGTCGTGTCGATCACGATCGGCCTATACGGGCGCGGCGTGATGGCGACGATTGAGGCCCCGCCGTGCATGACACCGTTGGCTGCAATGAGCGGGTAGTTCCGGGCAAGCGTCTCGCCATTCGGCGCGACGGTCGGGAACGGGCTGCCGTGGTCGAGCAGCAGGGCATTATCAAGCTGGCCCGTGTCAGGGTCCATCAAGCGGTATGGGCCGTCTTCGAGGCGGACAACGAGGCGGTCGCGATCGGGCAAGTACGCCAGAGGCTGGGCGACGCCGTTGAATCGACGCTTGATCTCCAGCGTCGCGGCATCGAAGACCACGATGCTTCCCGTCGGTTCCCGGTCCGGATAGGTCATCTGGGCCGCGGCGATCTCCTCGCGGCCCGCAAGGAGCACGAAAGACATGCTCCCCTCCACCCGTTCTGATTTCGCGGCGATCATTCCTGTCGCGGTGTCGATGACCGCGAAGCGGAACCAATGCGGCGGTTCGGACTCGCGGTACAGCGACACCACAGCCCGCTCGTCGATGTTACGAACATCGACCCATCCGGGCAGATCTGTGTCGGCATCGGGCCCCAGGTTGAGGGCCTTGGGGCCATGAGATGGGGTCGCGATGAACGCAGGCAAACCATCGCCTTGCGAAGGTCCGTTCCCTCCAGCCTCTTCCAGCCACAGCCACGCACCCGATGCCGACTCGTATCGCGACGCAGAGGCCGAAGGCCGATTCGACGGCGGCGCCCGTGCAATAGACCAATCGCTGGTATTCAGCAAGAACATCTCGCCATTCGGGCCGTATGCAATGACGTTGGGCAATGGCTCGTGCCCGACTTGCTCTACGCGGCTGAAGCGGCCCAGTTCGGGGCGGGATGCCGTGTCACCGGTCAGAGGATTCCAGGTCACGAGCGTCCCGTCGATGACAGTGAGCACCAGACTCGTGTCCTTAACCACCGCGAACAGGCGGTTTCCAGTCCACGCGGTTCCAGCGTCGCGGTTGAACGCCATTCCACCGAAGTCACCCTCTCCCGGCATCCACGCCGGCACCGACGCCGCGAGCAGATCCCACCCCCATCCGCGGAGCCCAGCAGGGACTGACTCCAGCGATTCGATCGCAGGGAGAACGCGACCACCGATCGCTTCATCTGCCGCGCCTTGGAAAGTCCGAGCGACGAGCAACGCCTGCTGGCGCCTCGCCTCTCGATCGCTTTCCTCCGCCGCAAGCCGCGCTTGATACTGCCCGGCTGCCAGAATCGTGGCTGCGGAGATACCTGCGATCAGCGTCAGGATGGTCGCAAGCGTTCCTATTACGAGCGTCCTATTTCGAGCAGCGTATTTTCTGGCTCTGTAGAGGCGTGTTGTGGGGCGAGCGAGGATGGGTTGATTGGACAGGTGCCGACGGATGTCCGCGGCGAGCTCTGTGCCGTTCGCATAGCGTCGGTTCGGATCGCGGTTGAGGCACCGCTCGATGATGGTCTCAGCTTCGCCTTTTAGGGCGGGCTGCACGGCACGCAGGCGGGGGGGCTCACGGATTTCGATCATCCGGAACGCCGCGGAGAGCGACATGCCGGCAAGTTCAATCGGAAGCTGGCCCGAGAGCAGTTCGAATCCCATCACACCCAGCGCGTAGACATCGGCTCTCGCTGTGATGTCGGAACACGTCCCCCCGAGTTGTTCGGGCGCCATGTATGCGAGTGTGCCGAGGATCTGGCCTTCGCGTGTGATCGTGGTGGCGGCGAGGGTCGTTTCATCCGCGACATGCGCGATGCCGAAGTCGAGCACCTTTGGCTTGCCCTCAGGCGTCACGAGTACGTTCTCCGGCTTGAGATCTCGATGCACAACGCCCTTTGCGTGGGCGTGGCCGATCGCCTCGGCGATCTTGGCAAGCATTTCAAGACGCTCACGACGTCCGAGGCTGGCGCGATCCGCGAAGTGAGTAGCTGGCAGTCCGCCTGCAACGAGCTCCATTGCGAAGTACGGGCGACTGCCCATGGGCGTGTCGCAGACCCCGGCCTCGTACACCTGTGCAATCCCATCATGCTGCAAGCGCCCGAGAATCTCAGCCTCGAGACGCAGGCGCTGTCTCAGTGTCGAACTGGCCAGAACCGTGTGTAAAAGCTTCACAGCAACCCTGCGCTTGGGGCTGTCCTGCTCACACTCGTAGACCACGCTCATGCCGCCGCGTCCGAGTTCACGCACGATGGAGTAACGACCAACGCGTTGCATTGAGTTCTGAGGCGTACTGCGTCGCTCAGAGCTCTCGATCTGCCGGTCGAGAGCGGAACGGTGCGCTTCAACAGCCCTTTCACCGAGCAGCGGGTGTTCGTCCATGCTTGTGGTGAATCGCAGCAGGTCTCGAACCTCTGCTTCCAACTCTGATTGTCCGGCGCAGCGCGAAGCAATAAACTGATCGCGCTCACATGAGTCGAGCACAGCGGCCGTCGCAACGATCTCGGCCACCTGTTGGTACAGATCGCGATTCACCGGTTAGGGCCCAAGCTCGCGCGCGAGCCATGCCTGGGCCGCTTGCCAGTCTCGTCTGACGGTCGCTTCGCCGATGTCGAGCAGCTGGGCGATCTCCGAGATCGTGAGCGCACCAAGCAACCGCATCTCAGCCACCTGTGCGTGACGAGCATGGAGGCGCTCGAGCTTTTCCAACGCATCGGTGAACGCCACGCAGTCAATGACCGCAGCAGATTGTTCCGCGGGTTCGTGAATCAGCGTGAGTTTGCTTCGATCGCCGCCTCGCTTGCTTCTCCCTTTACCGCGCGCGTGGTCTATGAGGATCTGCCTCATCGCTTTGGCAGCCAAGGCGAGAAAGTGGTGGCGGTCGTTGACGATGCTCGGGTGGCCCGCGAGCTTCAGCCAAGCCTCGTTGACGAGAGCGGTCGGCTGGAGGGTGTGCTCGCTTGCCTGACCTTCGAACACCACCTGGGCCAAGCCTCTGAGCTCGCGATGCATGTCAACGAACAGGCGATTGATCTCGCCCGGGTTCCGCAAGTTACTGCCTGGAAAGGGTTTACGTAAATCAACGGAAGCATCGAGCGGCGACGGCATGCAGAAGCCTAACCGCTTTCTCTTAGCCAGCAAGCCAAATTCAAGACGCTGACCCAAACATATAACGAACGATCCCTGCTGAGCGACAAATCTGGTGGCGGTGGTCCGCAACTTGATCCCTCGGCTCCGCAAACCTTTATAGGGAAGGCGAAGCCCCACTCCGTGCGGGCAGCTCGCACTCTCTAGAGGACCCGCCATGTTGAGCCGCGAAGGCGCAGTTGCGTTCATACTTGTTTTTGCACCCGTCAGCTACAGGCAGATCCTGGAGGTCACCTCATACATGATCTACAGCGGTGGCGGCCGACTCGCCGCCGGCTCGTTCGTGCTCACTGGAACGATCGGGCAGGCTGATTCCGGCACCACGCTCCAAGCGAGGTCACTGACGTCGCGCGGAGGCTCCTGGCGAGCCCGAAGCGTGTGCGTCGGGGATATCGCTGACGATTCCGGAATCCCCGGCGCTGACGGCCGGGTCAGCTTCGGCGACTTCCTCGCGCTGCTCGGGCTCGTCGGACCGTGCCAATGAGAGACGGTGGATCGAGCTTTCATGAGGCTGAGCGGTGAGGAGCGTGGCAGTAGGGTTTGAGCCGCTATGGGCCCGTTGCCCACCTCGGGCTGACCAACCGGGCCTCTCCCATCAGAGATCGAGAATCTGTTTGAAAGCGTCCCGATCGGGGAGTTTTGGACCGCTGACGAGGCCCGCATCCGTTGAGGAGCGGGCTTGTTCTTTGCGCACAAATCGGCTTGGGGTACGCGGATTGGCGACTCTGAGAGGGGGTTTGTGATCCGACGGAAACTACGTGAATGGGGTGGGATCGGCCAACGGCCTCGGAGTAGCGGCAGACTCTCGCGGTGCCTCCAGAGAGTTGGAGGCGTGGTTAACGCGCGCGACTCGATCCCTTGGAACTCGTGGTTCCACTGTCCGGAGCCTCAGTCAGTCAACCGTGTTGAAGCATACAAGACTGGTGACCGGCAGGTCTCTTGGAGGGCGATAGCCGGAGGCATGAGTCCATTCGTCCCGATTCTGGAGCACAGCCCTCCAGTCCTCTGTAGCGCGGGACACATAATCGATGATTCGCTAGACCGGTGTGTGGCGCAGTGGGAGACAAGCGGTCGATGACCTCCTTCTCTTCCTAGTCGGATTGGGGCGGCAGTTTTGGTACCATGTTAACGCAAAGTCGATGCGAATTGCCCGGTGGGGCGGATTCTTCACGACTCACGAGGAAGCAACATGAACAAGATCCGAGTCTCGCTATTCATGGTTGGCCTGACGGTCGTTGCAGGTTGTCAATCTCTCCCAATCAGCGACCATCTTGCGGCGGACGCACCCAGCGCCCAGCTCTTTGACGGCATGGGCGAACGCAGTCGCCCGATCAGTTCGGACTCCCCCGAGGCGCAAGAGTACTTCGACCAGGGTATTGCGTGGATGTACGCGTTCAATCACGACGAGGCGATCCGTTCGTTTGCTAAGGCGGCGGAACTTGCGCCGGAATCGGCAATGCCGTGGTGGGGCATCTCGGTTTGCGAGGGCCCCAACTACAACGACCCGTTGATGACCCCTGAGCGCAACGAGGCTGCGTGGGCGGCGCTGCGAGAGGCCCAGAAGCGGCTCGACGACAAGAACCCGAAGGAGGTGGCGCTGGTCGGCGCGCTGGGAGCTCGGTACGCGTGGCCCGCGCCCGAGGATCGCAGCGCTCTCAACGAGGCTTATGCGACAGCGATGGGCGACGCGTGGAACAAGTACCCGAACGATTCTCTCGTCGGAGCGCTGTACGCGGAGGCGCTGATGGTGCAGCGGCCTTGGAAGCTCTACACCAAGGATCGGCATCCCGAGCGAGAGACACCCAAGATCTTAGAGACGCTCGAGCGGGTAATGGCAATGGATCCAGGCAACGCAGGGGCAAACCACCTCTACATCCACGCGATCGAGCCGAGCATCACCCCAGAGCGTGGGATCGCAGCGGCGAACCGCCTGGGTATGCAGATTCCTAAGGCGGGCCATCTCAACCACATGCCTTCGCACATCTACATCCAGACGGGGATGTGGGACAAGTCGATCGAAATGAACATGATCGCGATGCAGTCTGACGGCGAGTACATCGAGCGATCGCCAAAGCAGGGCATCCAGTACATGTACCAAGTGCACAACGCGCACATGCTCGCGTTCAGTGCGATGATGGCCGGCCGTGAGGCCGAGGCGATGGAAGCGGCCAGAGCGATGTGGGAAACAATCCCCGAGGAGATGCTCCCGATGGTCGGCGGATACGTCGATCTATGGATGACCTCGGTCTACGACGTACAGAAGCGGTTCGGTCGCTGGGACGCTCTGCTCGCCGAGCCGGCCCCGCCGGAGTTCCTACCGATCACGACTGCGGTCTGGCACGCTCACCGGGCGATCGCTTACGCGGCGAAGAAGGATATTGCAAACGCGAAGGCAGAGCAATCGCTTTTTGAGGTCGCGTGTGCGAACATCCCGGACGATGCGGTTTGGGGTGACGATCCGGCCTACAAGCTCCTCGACGTCAGCCGCCACTTCGTTGCAGGCGAGATCGCGCTGCAGCAGGGCGACTGGGTGACGGCGGCCGAGTTGCTTGAAGCCGGCGCAGCCATCGAGGATGTACTGGGTTACGGCGAACCGCCGCAGTGGCTGCAGCCGATACGTCACACGCTAGGTGTGGTTTATCTGAAAGCCGAGAAATTTGAACAAGCCGAGCGGGTCTACCGCGAGGATCTCAGCCACTGGCGAGAGAATGGATGGTCCCTCTACGGATTGGCGAGGTCGCTTGAAGGTCAAGGCCACGATCGAGAGGCCGCTGAATTAATGAAACGCTATGAGGTCGCGTTCAGCAAAGCTGATGAGAAGCCGACGACGAGTTGTCTCTGCGTGCCCGAGGCGTGACTAGGCCCATTCGCTGAACGCCGAAGCGCCCAATCCTGATGAGAATCGCAAGTTCGATGGGTTCAGTAGTGAACTGTGTGATGAGCTGCTCAATGGCAAGTCAAGCTCGTTCCCGTGCAAAGCAGCCACGCTTCACGCCAGGTTCGAGAGCGGTGTTCACGAATCTATGAGGCGGATTCCATTCGCCGGGTGCTCATGCCGGGCTGGCATCGATTGCGGGTGTCGATGCCTGCCGAAACTGTCGGTTGTTCCAGCGTGATCTTGTCCCGTGCTGCTAGCGACGGAAGAGCAGGCGAGGGAGACCCTCCGGTACCGATGCCTGAGTGCTGGTCGCCTGAGCGATGACTCGCTGCCGAGGCCCGCATCCGTTGAGGAGCGGGCTTGTTTGTGCGCACAAATCGGCCTGGGGTACGCGGATTGGCGACTCTGAGAGGGGTCATGGAGGACAGGGTCCCGCGGTGGGTTGCGGCTGGCCAGGGAGAGGCGGAGCGTGGCGCACGAACTCGCTGCGGATGTGCTGAGAGGAGAGTGGGTGGTTAACGCGTCCGATTCGATCGCGCTGCAGGCTGGCCGCAACTTGCCCGCCCTTACGGCGGCCCGCCTAGCGCCGCCAGATACTCGTCAAGCCGCTGCTCGTACTCGGCGAGTTCCTGTCCTTCGGGTGCGAGGCTGAGCGCGCGTTGCTGCGTCTCGATGGCGGTGGCAGTGTCTCCCGTCAGGTGTTGGGCAAGGGCGAGCGTGTCGAGGTAGGTCCAGAGGTTGGGGCCGCCGGCCGCTTGTTCGAGCGTGCATGCTCGAGTCGCATATGCCAAGGCCCGGGTCGGGTCGCGCACTTGCTCGATCTCAAAAATCAATAAAGTCCATGCGGCCGAGTCGAGCGTATCCGCATCGGCATCGGGTGCGTCGGCCACGGCGGTCTGCAGGCCAAGCCATTCACGATAAAGCGGCACCGCCTCCTCGCGTCGGTGAAGGTGCAAGTAAGCGGTTGCCAGCCCTTCCATCGCGAACCCCGTCCACGGGTGTTCCAGCCCCAGCACTCGCCGCTTGATCGCCAGGCTCGTTTCGAACATCAACGCCGCCTCCTCGTACCGATCCAAGCCGTTGTACAGCAGGCCAAGGTTGGTGATCGTGCCCAGTGTGGACTGGTGCTCCTCACCTAGCACACGCTTCTTGATCTCCATTCCCTCCACATACAGCATCTCGGCCTCGGCGAACCGACCCTGATCCGCGTAAAGGTTTGCAACATTGGTCATGGTGCCAAGCGTTTCCGGGTGTTCGTCGCCCAGCACTCGTCTTTGGATCTCGAGCGTCTTGAGGTAGAGCGGCTCAGCTTCGGTGTAGCGGCCGAGGGCGAGGTACACGCCCGCTAGGTTGGCCAGAGTCCCCAGTGTGGTCGGGTGTTCGTCGCCCAGCAACCGCTGCTGAATCTCCAGCGTCTTGATAAAGAGTGGTTCCGCCTCGCTGTAGCGTCCGAGGTTGAAGTACAGCCCCGCAAGGTTGTTCATCATGTTCGATGTATACGGATGCTCCTCGCCCATCTCACGATGCTGGGTCGCTAGCGCGTCCACATACAACCGCTCGGCCTCGGTGTACCGACCTTGATCCATGTACAGGCCAGCGAGGTTGTTCATGGACCCGAGCGTGTCCACATGTGCCTCGCCCTGCACACGGGTGCGGATCTCAACCGTGACGGGGAGGTGTTCCTCGGCCTGCGGGTAGAGCCCGAGGCTCAGGTACACCTCGCCAACGAGCGCGTGCAGTTCGGCTGCAATCAGTTCGTCGGTGATCTCATGCTTGCTGAGTCGCTCGGACGCGTCGTCGAGGATGCCCTTGAGCAGCGCGGTATCCGCGCCCTGTGCTTCGGCCGGGTCCACGCTCTGGAGCATCTCGGTAATGAGGCGTTTGATCTCAGTCGCTCTCGCCAACTCACGCTCCGCCCGCTCGGCTTCCTCTAACGCCTTCTGCTCGTTGGCCTCGGCTCTCTCACGTGCCTGGGCTTCGGCGGCAGCTGACTTGTTCGCCCGTGTGGCCTCCCTGTCGGCCCGGCCCCTCTCGCTTAGCGCCCACACCATGCCGGTGCTCGTGCCGACGATACCCGCGACGAGGATCGTGGCGATCACGCCGCTTGCTATCACGTGGCTGCGATTCCGCTTGACGAACTTGCGTAGTTTGTAGCTCGCGCTCGGCGGCCCCGCCGCCACCGGCTCATCGTTCAGGTGCCGAAGGATGTCCGCTGCGAGCCCGTTGGCGGTGTCATACCGACGGCTCCGGTCTTTCTCGAGGCACTTCATCACGATCCAGTCGAGGTCACCGCGTAGCGAAAGATTGAGTTTGTTGACATCCGTCCGCCGCTGCTCGGCGGTGCGTGTGCTCGTATCACCAAGAGATGACAGCCTCGTGCTCGGCTTGTGTGGAGTCTCTTCGCGTATGACTCGCATCATCTCCGCGAGGCCAACCTCCATCAGCGATTGGTTCTCAAAGGGGGTCGTGCCCGTGAGCAACTCATAGAGCAACACACCCAGTGCATAGATATCGCTCCGCGTGTCGATATCCAGCCCGCTCATCTCCGCCTGCTCGGGCGACATGTACGCGGGCGTGCCGATCATCTGCCGGTGCTGCGTGTAGAGCGTCTTGTCAGTTAGCTCCTGATTGGTCGCCTTGGCGATACCGAAGTCGATCACCTTGGGCACCGGTACGCCGTCGTGCAGCGTCACAAGCACATTGGACGGCTTGATGTCCCGGTGAATGATGCCCTTCTGATGGGCATGCTGGATCGCGTGGCACACCTTCATGAATAGCCCTAGCCGGTCCCTCGTGTCCATCGTCTCGGTATCGCAGTAATCGAGGATCGGAACGCCCTTGACCAGCTCCATGGCAAAGAACGGCCGGCCGGTCTCGGTGCTTCCCGCATCAAGCACCTTGGCGATGTTGGGGTGGTCCATCATCGCCAGCGCCTGCCGCTCGGCCTCGAAGCGGGCGATGACCTGCTTGGTGTCCATACCCAGTTTGATGATCTTTAAAGCCACACGCCGCTTGACTGGCTCGCGCTGCTCAGCCGCCCACACCGTGCCGAAGCCGCCCTCGCCGATCTGCTCGAGCAGCTTGTAACGCCCGATCTGATCGCCAGGTGACTGGCCTGGGCCGATGCACTCACCCGTGGTGTCCGGGTCCAGGTGTTCGATCGTCTCTTGGTCGAGCGACCTGCCGTAAGGCGCTGCCGAGGTCGCATCGCTAGACAGCAACTCCTGTACATCGGCACGCAGAGAGGTGTCCGTGCCACAGAAGCGGTCGAGCGCGATCGATCGCTCAGGCTCGTCGAGATTCGCGAGTCGCATGACAATTTGCCGTGCGGTGAGGGGGGGTTGCGGGGTCATATTCGTCTCACATGCTCGCATAAACGGTCGCGAGCAGCGTTCGTGCATATCCAATGTGTGGTACGAGGGTTTGTCCCAAGCGATGAGTGTACAGGGGTGGGAGCTGATTCCGCGGGCAGGACCACGGCACAAAGGGCCGCGTCGTGCAATCAGGTGAAAGAACTAATCAGATTGAAATTTCTTGCACGTCCTGCTCTGACGCGCAGAGGTAGTAGTTGGCGGGTGCGTTTACCCCTGGGGCGACAAGCTGTACACGGGGTGGTGCCCCGTTCCGGCGGTCTACGGTGGCGCGTCAAGGAGCGATGCATGGCAAAGCGGGGGCGGGTACGGAAGCCCGGATCGATGAGCGGGCGGCAGCGGAGGGCCGATGGTTGAACGCAACCGGGCCTTGATCGCTCTACTCTACCGTTCGGGTCTGCTTGAGTCCGAGGCGATTGCGCTTCATCCAAAGGACATTGGCGGCGGCGCGGTCCGCGTCCTTCGGGGCAAGGGCGGCCGGTCGAGCACCGTTGGCCTGGACCCCGGCGGTAATGCGTTAGTGGAGGAGTGGCTCGAAGAGCTTGTCGTTCTTCGCAGTCGCCTTCACCTTCGATAATGGATTTTCATCGAGCTTAAAGCAGAATCGCTTGTCTGCTGTTCCGACCTCGTGGATGTTGAAGCTGTGCTCGACGATGGTTGCGAGGTCAGCGGTGAACGAGTTGTCGTCGATCGCGCCTGCCCGTGTGAGATCGAGTTGGAGTTCTTCCCGCGTTCCGCCGAGGACATTTTGTGGCAGAAAGGGAGCGTATCCAAATGCCGCTTACCGCCTCTCTTGCATGCTCGGTTTGGACACCCGCTGCCTTCAGTGCTTCGAGGTTGCGGATCGCCTTCTCGCGGAGGCGTTCCTGATCGGCGGTCGTAGCGAAGGAATCGATGAGGGTAAGTACGCCACAGTCGTCGTCATCCACGAAAAAATCAGACGGCGTGAGGAGCGGAACACTTGTCCCGCGTGAGAGGTAAAGCTCAGCCATGATACGAATGAGGTCGCGCTTGTCTTGGGCAGAATCCGCCATCAAGATATGATCTTCGAGAAGCGTCAGCAGTTCCGGCGCAAACGGCCATGCATCCGCGACCTCGCGCCGGAGGCGGTCCTTCTCTGCATCTGACTTCGTTGGGTGGAGCAGCCGTACTCGCTCGGCGGCGTAGGCCTCATTCTTGTCTAACTCGGCTTCAACCAAGACGTCTGCTGGCGCCGGTACGGTTTTGATGCCGCTCGTGTGTACCCGGTAGAGCAATCGGGCACCCGGGGGTTGGTGGATTCATTCACGGACTACCCCTGGTCCTGGGCACGATGATTTGAAGATGTGGGGCCACCCTTCTCCGGTTTGGAGCGACCTCGCCCGGTCCCGGAAAGGGAGGGTTGAGTCAGTTGCGGCGGCGGCGGGTGAGGACGGGGAGGGTGGCGAACATCAGCAGGCCGGTGGCTGGTGCGGGGACGACGTTGACGGTGGTGATGCCGAAGGACTCCTCGGCGATGCCAGCCCCCTGGGTGCGGCCGACGTCGATGTGCGTGCCTAGGACGAGTTGGTCGAAGGGCAACTCGCTTACGCTGAAGGTGGCGCTAAGGGTGAGGGTGAACTCATCTTCGAAGTCGAACGACAGGACGTTGGCGGTGTCAAAGTCCAGGTCGTTGTCGTTGCTGAGGCCGCCGTCGCGATCGACGTCGAAGCTGATGATGGTTTCAGAGATGCCGGATGTGACGTTGGTGAAGCTGCCGCTGACGGTGCCGGCCCCGGTCTGGACGTCGGTGAAGGTCTCTTGGAGGAAGTTGGTGAGGAAATCCTGAATGTCCCAGTCCGAGCTGGCGATGCCGGCCTCGCGGTTGACCAAGCCGCTGCCGGTACCGGCGACGAGGGTGCCGCCGTCGGGGGCTTCGGTGAAGAAGAACTCAATATCCGCGAACGCGGAGTGGCTGACGACTGACAAGGCGATCGCCGCCGTGAGGGCGGCGGATGTCGAGGGGGTTGATGGCATGGGGTCTCTCTCCTGATTCAGGTATTCTGGTTCTCAACAGTCCCGCGAATGCTCGCGGGGGTCTCCTACTCGCAATACGATACCACACCGGTGTGCGGTTCAAAAGAGGAATTGGCCAGAACAGTTCTTTTTCGCGTGGCGTGTTAGGTTGATCCCCGACTTGGGCGTAACTGAATAGTGAAGCTCAAGCGGGTCAACTCCTCGAAGAGCCCATTCCTTCATCCCATAAAAAACGCCCCCAGCGTTATGCCGGGGGCGTTTGCGTCGAAGTGGAGGCGACGTGAGTCGAACACGCGACCTCTTCCATGCCATGGAAGCGCTCTACCAACTGAGCTACGCCCCCGACGGGTCAACATATGGCTCGGCTGAGATTTGGTCCCAGACGTGCGTGCTGATGGTAGGAGGGGCCATCGGCCGGTCAAGGCGGCGAGTTGAGGGGCAAGTCCCGCTCGGATTCAGGTCGCAGCGGCCAGCAGCCGATCGCTCGCTTCGATCACCGCCGCCAGTTCGATCCGGTCGATCCGGCATCGCTGCGGATGGTCGTTGGCTAGCTCGCTCTCGGGCAGCGACGGGTCGGCCAGCAGGATCGCCTCGGAGGCTTCGCCGCCCGGTAGCAGCCGGGTCGGGATGGTCGTCCAGCGGTGGTCGGTCGGGCCGAACAGGCTGACCACGGGCGTGCCGAAGGCGGCGGCGATGTGCCTCGGGCCCGTGTCGTTGGTCACCAGCAGGCTCGCCCGGCTGAGCAGGGCCTTGAGGCCCGGGATCGAGCCCCCGATTGCGGGCAGACTGACCGCCCCCGACGCACGGGCGATGGTGCCGGTGAGGACTGATTCTGCGGGCGAGCCATTGATGAGCACCGCCAGGCCGTGCGCGCTGGCGAGGTGTCTGGCGAGCTGGGCGAAGCGCTGTGCGGGCCAGCGTTTGGCCTCGTTGTTACCGCCGGGGTTGAGCACAGCGAATCGCTGATCGGGGCGCACGCCGGCTTCGTGCAGCAACCTGCGGGCCTCGGCCTCGTCGGTGGGGGTGATGGCGAGTTCCATCATCGGCACTTGGGCAGGCGGCTCGATGCCGAGCAGGGCCGCAGCTGCGTCGAGGTAGTAACGGGCTGCCGGGATCAGCGCCCACTTGGGCTTGAAGAGCGTCGAGCCCCGCCGCTTGGGTGCGTGGAGCCGCTCGGTGAGCAGGGCTGATCGGCTGTCGCGTGCGTACCCGATTCTCTTCGGAATCCGTGCAACGGCAGCGCACGCGGCTGTGCGGAACGAGTTGGACAACAGCAGCGCCGCGTCGTAGTCGCCCGGTGCAAGCCGCTCGACAAGTCCCGTTCCGAGTGGTTCGTACCAGTTGCGGCGGCGCTCCTCGAAGACATTGGTGATGCTCGCCAGACCGCTGAGCACATCACCAACCGGGCGGCGGGTCAGCACATCAATCGTCGCTCGCGGCAAGTGGTCGCGCAGCAGCTCAAGCGCGGGCGTGGCCATCACCGCATCGCCCACCCAAGAAGGCCCGATCACGACGATCCGATTGGGAGCGCTCACCGCTGGCCTGCCTTGGTGGTGCAAGTTGCGATGTGGTCAGCCGCTTTCGCAAGGTTAGCGAAGCGCGCGCCGGGTGCATCCCCGATCAGCAGCGCTCGCTCGGCTGGGATGCCCGCAGCCAGGGCGGCCTCGATGTCGCGCGGCGCATCGCCCACCATCCACGAGGCCAGCAGATCAAGCTCGTGGTCCTCGGCGGCCTGCAAAAACATGCCCGGCTGGGGCTTGCGCCACGGGTGCTCGATGTTGAAAGGCTGGGCTGTTCCCATTGGGTGGTAGGGGCACGCGTAGAGCGCGGTCAACAGCGGCGTGCCGTCGCCAAGGGTCAGCAGGTCGTCGAGGCGATCGTGGATGGCTTCGAGCCCTTCGAGCGTGAGCCCGCCGCGCGCTACCACGCCCTGGTTGGTCACGACGATCAATGGCAAACCGAGGTTCGCGAGCCGCGCGCACGCTTCAAGCGCCCCGGGCAGCAACTCCACGAGCGAGACGTCGACCAAGTCACCCGGTGCCGCGGGCACCGGTGGGGGTGGCAACGAGCGATTGCGGATCAGCGTGTCGTCGCGGTCGAGAAAGACCGCTGGCCTCGGCATGCGCTCAGGATACGGTCGCTGCGGCGAACGCGCGGCTCAGCTCTCGTCGGTGTCCGATAGCTCGGGAGCGGGCGTGTCGAGCGTGATGATGCCACACCGCAGCGCGATGCGTGCGAGTTCCACGCGGTTGGTGACCTTGAGCTTGGCGCCCAGGCTCACGCGGTGGCCCTCGACGGTCTTGACCGAGCGATACAGGGCTTTGGCGATGTCGTTGGTGGACAGGCCCAGGGCGATGAGCCGAAGGATTTCAAGCTCGCGTGGCGTGAGCGCACCGAGGTCGCCCAGGTCGTCGTTGGTGGTGCGGATTCTGCGGAGGCTTGGGTCGATCTCGGAATCGTGCCCGAGCGAGGCGACCGCCAGGACCGCCCGCGAGCCGCCGTAGTCGCAAGGCCTGAGCGTGAGCCTGAGCCAGCGGCCCTTGAGCACGGTCTCGACGAGCAGCGGGGTATCAGAATCCCGCGCCGAGTTCGCCGCTTTCAACAGTTCGCTTGCCAGCGGCCCCGCCACGACCTTGTCGAGCCGGGTGGCCCCGGCTGGGTCACGGTGCAACGACAGGAATGCCCGGGCTGGCGCGTTGGCAGCACGAATCGTGCCTGCTGGGTCGAGCACCAGCACCATCGAGTCCGTAGTGCCCAGCAGGGCGTGCCAGAGAACCTCGGATTCGGTTTGGGTGTTGGCCATGGGGTGCGTCAGCGTGAGCGGTTGCATCGTTGGGTACTCGCGATGTGGGGGATGGCCGAGGAGTGGGGCATGGCGTTCTCTCTGGCGGATGTCGGCGTGGGACTTGCTGGCGTGGCGGTCGCGCTCACTGGCCATGCATGGTCGGAGCGCCGCTCCGAGGGCCTGCAGGCGCGAAGCCGAGCCACACGCCCTGGCGTGCGCCGAGGGGGTCGGCATAGACAGCTACACGCAGCGGGAGCAAGGTGTTCCCTGAGCGCGAAACTATCTGCACTTCCGTGAGTCGCGATGCCCCATCAGCGGGCACTGAGACGAGGCTCGTTGGGCATGATAGGAATTTAATAGGTATTTCAACAGCTACTTGAAGCCATCGAAGCTGTCTGTGCTACTGGCGATCGAGCCACCATCGCAGCAACTCGTCGCGGTCGGCTTCGTTGAGCCCTGAGGCTTCGAGCATGAGCTTGGCGCACTCGGTGAGCCGGGCTCGGCGATCGCCCGGCGAGCGGACAGACGAGTGGACCGGCGAGTGGCTCGCTTCGCGGAACGCCTCGGCGGCCGCGTCCCATGCTTCGCACGGCTGGGGGCAGGGCAGTTCCATGGCCTGCGTCGCGCTGAGCTTGATGGCACCCGAAGAGAGCGCCGTGCCGCCATGCCGTTCGACGGCTCGCGCGCACGCGAGGGGTGAGGCGAGGGCCGCTGCGATGTGCCAGAGCATCGCGGGCTCGCTTGGCGTGATGGTGATGACAGGAACGCTCGGCGCGAGCGTGCCAGCCTCATCGACGATGACCTCGATCACGCGTGTCTGCGTCGCGAGCAGCACCTTGGGCACGAGCCTGGATTCGAGCCACGGCCCGAGCTTGGTCTCGCGTTCGAGCCTGCCGCGATCGATGCGGGGTGCCCGCCACCGCTGCTTGTGGATGCGGGTGGGCGATCGGCCCCATTTGCAGTCGGCGAGGTCGATGAGCCCGGCTGTTACCAGGGGCGGGAATTGGCGGTCGTCAATTGGTTGTTGGCGAGCGAGCGATGCGTCTTCGATCAGCATGCCAGTAAGCCCGTAGTACTGGTCGCGAAAGTCGGCTGTCGCTCGCGCGATCTCGCCGATCGGTCGCAGCGCCGTGGCTGGCGCCCCGCGTGGCGATGGAGCGAGCGTGGCCAGGTGCGCCCATGTCGGCGCATCGCGCAGCTCGGCTTGGTTCACGGCTACAGCCGGTCCGGGCATGAAGCGCTCGCCGAACCAACGCGCGATGCTCGCGTCCTCGGCTGGGCCGATGACCAGCGTGGGCGCGCACACGCTGGTGCCCACGCCGACAAAAGGCTGATCGCCCGAGACCCAGAGCGATTCGAGCGAGCCCGATTCGAGCAGCGCCCGACGTACCGGCTGGCTGTCGCGAGCCGCGAGCAGCGATTGCGGCTGGAGCAGGCACGCTCGTCCACCGGGGCGCGTCAGCCTGGCGGCCAGCAGCATGAACACGGCTGAGGTGTCGGTATAAGCGCCGAGTGCGGCGCCGAATTGTTGGCCCAACTGCTCGACCACCGGCCGCTCGGTGGCGGTGGCTGCTTGCAACTGGTTGAGGTATGGCGGGTTTCCGACGACCACATCGAAACCGCGATGGTCCTCGAAGACTTCAACAAAAGCATCGCTCCAGCCGAACCGGGATTCGTGTGTGTTTGAGCTGAGTTGAGTTGCACCGAGGAGTGCATCGCCCACTTGGATACGGTCGCGAAGCGTTTTCACAAGCTCGGTGTCGGTAGCTTCGCCGCATGAGGCGGCCAGTGACGCCACCGCCAGTTCCACAGCGACCGGGTCGAGGTCCACGCCGAAGAGGCAGCGTTGGCAGACCGACGCGAGCAATTCGCTGTTATCGCCAGAGGGGCTCAGGGTCTTTAGACGGGCTGCAAGGCGCAATCCGGCGGCGAGCAGGAAGCGACCATCGCCGCACGACGGGTCGCACACGCGCAGCGAGAGCAGCGCCGATTCGGGATCGCGAGCGGCGCACGCCTCGCGCAGTGCCGGCTCAAGCGATGCATCGAGCAGGTGCTCGACGATCGGCCCCGGCGTGTAGAACGCCCCGAGCCTGCGCCGCAGCGAGTCTCGAGTTGGAACGAGTCGCAGCGTCATGTCGGCAGGATCAACGATGGCTGCATGCCCAAGCAGTGCTTGGTGTGCGGACGCCAGAAGTGGGACCAACTGTGGGATAGGTTCTGCGGTTGAGCTAGCGGCCAGCATCTGGGCGAGTTGGTTCGCATGCTCGCTTGTGCCATCCAAGCCGAGCGGCTGCGTGTCCGCTGGAAAGACCTGCGATGCCCAGCTTTCGCTGGATGCCGCCCTGACCAGATCGCCCATCAGACGCCACTCGGCACAAGCCGTGAGCTGGGCAGGGGTGCGATCGCGCCCTCGCGCGTGCGCCCGGTCAGCCAGGGCCTCGACCGCTTCGATAAACGCTCGCTCGAACGAGCCTTTGGGCATGCCACGGGGGCGTCCGAGCTTTGGCTTTCGCGCATCCGTGCTCTGGGCCGTGGTAGGCATCGGCTGCACGATACCATGAGCGTTCGCATGGAGCGACGGATAAGAGCTGGAGGACCGCGTGCACTGGCGGCAGCGACTGCGAACAACATTGCAACGAACCGTGCCGTTGCTGGCGCGATGGATCGACGGCGCGTGGATCAATCGTGCGGCTCGGTCTGCGGTGGATCGGCCGTTGGTAAGTGTCTTGGTCGTGTGCCGAAACCAGCCTTCGCTCGCAGCGGGCAGCGTCGGCTCCGTGTTGGCGCAGTCCTATCCATCCATCGAGTGCGTACTCGTGGATGACGGCTCAGGTCCCGATGCGCGCACACAGATCGAACAGGCTTTGCCGAAAGACGATCGGCTGCGTGTCATCAGCCGGCCTTGGCCGCTTGGCACCGGCTCGGCGCTCAACGCAGGATTGGCCGAGGCTCGCGGCGACTGGATCGTACCGATGCTCGCGGGCGAACAGTTGGACCGCCACGCGATCTGGCGGCTGGTACGTAGCGCAGAGCAAGCCGGGGCTTTGGGAGCGGTGGCGAATTCCAATAGGCCCATGTTTTTCAACGCTGCAATTCTTAGAGCAGTGGGCTGGTTTGCGACGGATATGGAACAGCCTCAGCTTTTCGCCGAGTTGCTGGACCGATGGCGCACAGCGGGTCATGTGCTTACCGAGTCGCCCGATGTGCGTGCCAAGGGCGCTGCGCCCGATCCAGAAGCCATGCCCAAGGCTGACGTGCTGTTCATGCCGCACAACGCGTACCACACGCGCGAGATGGCCGCCGTAGCTGCGGAGCTCGAGACGCGCGGCATCGGCTCGCTGTTCGTGGACATCACCAACTGCTACGCGGACGAGGATTCGGGCCACGTGATGCGTGAGCTTGGCTTGCTCCACGCGCGCGCGGTGCGCGACATCCTGGATCGGGTCGATCCTGGCGTGTTGTTCGTGATGAACGACTGGAGCCCGCCGGTACACGACCGCGTGATCGACTGCCGAGCGCGTCGTACCACGAGCATGGCCCTGGTCGAAGGCGTGCAGGACTACGAGGACACGCACGTCGAGCACTTGGGTATTGGCGTGCACCGCAGCGCGTACAAGCACGCTGGCATCGCGCTGCTGGTGGGCGCGCACGATCTCAAGTTCTTTGAGGGGCGCGATGCACGGGTGACGGGCTCGACCCGCATCGAACAGCTTGCGTTTGAGCCCAAGCCAGCTTCACGCCCGCGGCGTGTCGTCATCAACTCCAACTTTACCTACGGCCTCTACACGCAGGACCAACCCCAATGGCTCGCGTCAGCGGTTGGAGCGTGCGAACAACTCGGCGTGGAGCACGTCATCAGCCGTCATCAGGCCGATGCGTTCGACTTCAGCGGCCTGCCCGTTTCAGGCCGACCGCTCTACGAGGAGCTTCGCGAATGCCGCGTGCTCGTAAGCCGGTTCAGCGGCGTGCTGCTCGAAGCGATGGCACTTGGCGTTGCGGTTGTGTACCACAACCCGCACGGCGAACGCATCGACAAGTTCCTCGATCCCAAGGGGGCTTATCCAATCACAACGACG
This sequence comes from uncultured Phycisphaeraceae bacterium, assembly GCA_964352615.1. GTDB lineage: Bacteria > Planctomycetota > Phycisphaerae > Phycisphaerales > UBA1924 > OFTM382. Next base: position 30,177 of record CAYGSG010000009.1, on the reverse strand, counting down.
CAGCAAGAACTCGCCGACGCGATCGAGTCGCTGCTGGCTGAAGACACGGCCGTGACCGTGGATCGCCAGCAGGCGTTCTTCGATCGGCATGTTTCGGTTACGCCGGGCCAGCCATCATGGGTGCGGATCGCCGACGAGATCGAGCGGGAACTCCAAACGTTGGGGCGGACTCCAATCGCGTAGCAGACGCAACAAAAAACCCGGCCGCCAGAGCGCGACCGGGCTCGGGGATTGTTGCTGCGTTCAGGCTTCGTTACTCGCAAGGCCCGATGAGGCCCAGCAGGGCGAGGAAGTCACCGAAGCTCACTTGTGCGTCGCCGCCGATGGTGCCGAAATCATCGGCGATGTCGCCGGTGCAGTCGGGCACGCCGCCGGGGCACGGACCGATCAGACCCAGCAGGGCGAGGAAGTCTCCGAAGCTGACCATGCCGTCAGGGCCGATGGTGCCGAAGTCGTTGGCGATGTCGCCGTCGCAGTGGTCAAAGAACGTGACCGTGCCATCGGACCACTCTCCGCCGCGTGTGCCGCCGTCGGTGATCTCAACGTAGAACCAGTAGGTCTGGTCGGGCGTGAGATAGGCGGAGTTGATGATGTACGCGCCCAGTCCAGCGGGCGTGTTGATGCTCGTGGGCAGCAGCACCTCGTTGCCATCGAACGAGGGCGCGGTGTTGGCGTACACGCTCACCCAGGTCTCGTTGCCCTCGGGGTCGTTCGAGGTCCAGGTGACGGTGTAGTTCTCGTTGCCGTGCTCGCGGCGGGTGTCGCCGGCTGGCGGGTTGATGACGTTCGCCGTCGGTGTCTGGTTGGCCGAGGGGTTGATGGTCAGGTCGATCGACGGGCTGGTGGCGCCCGAGTAGCCGTAGACCTCGACGACGTACCAACCCGCGGAGTAGCCCTGAAGCGAGATCTGCTCAGAGTTTGAAGTGCCCTGGCTGGTGTCGAGCGAACCGCCGGTGTCCCTGCTGAGACGCATGTCGATGTCGCCCGCGGAGTGGGGGAACTCGATGCGAACGAAGTCGCCGCTAGCGCCAGTCGCGGGCATGTAGAAGCGGTAGAAGTCGTCGTCGCCCGAGGTCTCGATGGTGAGGTCCGTGATGGTGGTCTCAGGTCCGACAGGTCCGAGGTTGGGGCTGTTGATCGCGCCGACGGTTCGTCCGATGGTCTCGGCCCGCGAGTCGTTGGGCTCGTAGGCGTCGGGGTCGATCGAGCCGCCACCTCCGCCGATCGTGACCATGATCCGCGTGGCGTTGTTGGTCTCGTCGGCTTCAAGAAAATTGTTGTCGGGGTCGACGACCGACTCGAGCCAGTACTCGCCCCCGGGCACGCCGGTGATGTCGATCGATTGGCCCGTGAGGCCTGTGGAATAGATATCAACCCAGCCCACGCTCAGGCCCTGAATGGTCGAGCCGCAACTGAAGTACTCGCCGCTGGGGTTGTAGTTGGGCACGGTGGTATCGTGGACACCCAAGTCGATGATGCAGAAGCTGGTCTTCTCGCCCTCGGCGACAATCGGCCCAACGCCGTTGCCCGGCTGGATGATCTCGCGCAGGCGGTAGCTCGCCCAAGATTCCACATGGATGTGGTTGTGCTGGGGATGGAAGACGAAGTTGCCCGCAGGCCTGTCGGTGAATGAGCCGTCGGTCTTGAAGATGCGCTGGATGACCTGCTGGGTGCCGTCGCCGTTGTCCGGCCCGCCGTAGAGGTGGAACTTGCCCGGTCCCATGTTCGCCGTGCCGTTGGAGAGCCGAAGCTCGTTGCCCTGCACAAAGTGGTCAAAGAGATAGTCCTTGACGACGATGATGTCGGGCAGCAAGTCGGTCTGGGCCGCAGCGTTGCCCGCGATCGCAAGAATAACGGCCGCCGCACTGATGTTCTTTTGCACGAAGCTGCTCCCTGGAGTTGGGCCTGGCTGTCGGCCCTCGGAATAAATGGTGCTCTCGATCTCAACTGCTGCGCGTGCCGCGACACTGTGACAGCGCCCTGAGCCCGGCGACGAGGCGCAAGGCTGAGCCCCGAAGATACCGCCACCGCTGGGCAGCGTCAAAGAAAGAACCCCTGGGAGTCCGCAAACGACAATAAAAGCCGTTCACAACCCTATCAAGCAGGACCATGAACGGCTCTCATATGAATTGCGAGAATCTGATCCCGCTTGTTCTACCAGCCGAGAGGAGCCCTGCGTCGGCGGAGTGCAGGCAACAGCGCAAGACCGAGAACGCTTGCAGCGCCCGGCGTGGGAATGGTGAACGTGACTGTGATGGGATCACTCGGCGCAAGGCCAGCGCCCGAATCCACCGCACGGAGTGTCACGTCGAAGGCCGTTGTGACGCCGTCCCACTCGCTGAGTTGCACCGCCCAGAACGGGTGGTCGTCGAAGTCCGGGCTGCCGAGGTCGAAGCTCGAAACCGTGCCGCCCTCGATTGTTTGGGTGAACGGATCAAACAACGGATCGAGCACGCGGAAGCCTGAATCGGTAGCGAGCACCTCGATGGAGATGAAAGCCGAAGACGGGAGCATGAAGAAGTCTTCGAGCGGCTCATCCTCGTCCAAGTTGGCAAACCCGGGTTCGTCGCCGAACCAGGCGTTGGCTGCACTGTTGAACGGCAGTGGCTCGATCGAGTCGAAGTTGAACTCGAACTTGAGCTGGCCATTGCTGTCGACGCCGACAGCAAAGTCAGACTCAAGATCGGCGATAGCAACGGTCGAACTGCACGCGAGGATAATGACGGCGGAAAGGTAGTTCATAGCATTCTCTCTTTACTCTAAACGAGACACATCAGAATAGATGGAATTCAACGGCGGTCAGGCGCCCCGCATGGCTTAGCCGCAAGGCCCCACAAGTCCGAGCAGCGCCAGGAAATCACCGAACGAGATCTGACCGTCTGGCGCAAGCGTGCCGAAGTCGTCAGCGATATCCCCGGTGCAGCCAGGTGTTGCGCCGGGGCAGGGGCCTACCAGACCGAGCAGGGCAAGGAAGTCCCCGAAGGACACCTGCCCGTCGGGAGTCGGCGTCCCAAAGTCGTCGGCGATGTCGCCCAGGCATGGCGATGGCGAACAGCCCGAGAGCATCGACTGAGCCGCTGAAAACGCTTGGCTATAAGTGCTTGCATCGGCGCCGTTGCTGAACACGAACCAGAACGGCTCGGATGGCGCTGGCAAAGCATCATCTGTGCGTAGTCGCAGCTCAAGGGCGTACGCAGGATCGCTTGCAGCTCCTTCAATCGTGAACAAATAGTGCTTGTGCCACTTGCCGCTGCTGTTGGCCGCGACCGCAAAGCCAGCCGCTGGCCCCGCTCCAGCACTGGGGCTGAACACCGGGCCGTCAAAGCCCCGTGTGATCCTGATGCGTGTCGGCGCTGCGTCAACCCAGCCGCTTCCGTCCCACGCCCGAAGGTGGCTTGCGATATCCAGATAGACATCTTGGTTGGGCGCGAATGTGCCGTTGAGCGTGTCGAACCCAGGGTCGTTGGTGCTGCCGCTTGCGATGTCGGCCGCGAACACGCACTCGGCTTCCAGCACGCCGCCGGTCCGCTGCGCGAGCGTCTCGATGGTTCCCGATGAAGTCTCAAGGACCACATCCACCGGATCGAGCTGCGCTGAACTGGTGCAAGTGAACGCCACGACCACAGCAAGCCAAACGCGGGCAAGATTCATTGCGCCACCTCCGGATAGAAGTTGTTGTCCCAGAAATCCGTCCACACGCTGCCGAACGAACGCGAGGCAGCGTGCCCGTCCGCAAAGCCGAAGTTGGAGATCGCGCCAAGCGACGCCGGCTTGCCGCCGTGCGCATCGGTCTCGACTTCCGCTGCGGCCAGCTCGGCTGCCGTGCTCGCATCGCCGCCCGGGTCGTACCAGCCGAACGCGTGCACATGGTCCGACCGTGCGAACCTCGGCTCGCCGGGCTCCTGCCCTTCGGTCATCATCAGAAATTGAATGGTCGCCGTCGGCCTTGGGATGTCTTGCAGCTTGCGATAGGGCTTGATCTGCCGATCGAGCCGCGGGTCGCGGAAGCTCTCCCCGAGCGACGTCAGATAGTCGTTCAGCCCGTAGCTCGTCCATCGGGCGATGCGTTGCCCGATCGGGTCGTTGGAGGGGTCCTCATCGGCGAACAGCGTGAGGGCCTGCTGGAGCCCAACGCCCTCGTCCTGGCCGCCATCGTTGATGGGCCAATACGCGCTTTGGTCACCCGGCGAGCGGAGCAAGCCGACGGGGCCGTAGTAGTCGGACAGGCTCACCACCCATGCAGCCAGCAACTCGTCACGGCCGGCGATCCCTCCGTGCGGCACGCCAGCATCGATGAGCGCATCATCATGGTCGTTGAGCCACATCGCCTGCGCCTGTCCGAGCTGGCGCACATTGGAGAGACAAGCCGTGGCGTGCGCCGCCCGCCGTGCCTTGCCCAGCGCGGGCAGCAGAATCCCGATCAGCAGCGCGATAATCGCGATGACGACCAGAAGCTCGATAAGGGTGAAGGCCTGTCTGCGGTGCATGGGCGAAGTGTACCGTCCCAAGAGCGAATGAGAAGTCATTATCAATAAAATTCACGAGTCTTCATGGTTGGCTTTGAGGTTCCGCTGTCGATCGGTCGTCCGGCAAGGTTGTTAGTAAAATGTTTGGAATTTCGGTTCGCTAGGTGAGAGCCTGTCTCTGGCGGTCGCCGCTCCCGCGTACACTCGAACAGTGCTGCTGCGCTGGCCTGCCAACCTCGTTCGCGGGCTCTCGCTCGCCGATAAGTGCCTGATCCTTTTCGGCGGCACGGTGGTGCTCATCGTGGCCATCGCGTTGACCTTTCCGTGGCTGCGGATGCAGTCCCTGGTCGACGCGGGCGAGCTCGAGTTCTCGACCTACCTAGCGGATGTCCAAGAAGGGCGCGAGCGCCTCAACCAGTCCACCACCCCGGCGTCCCCCCCGGTGCCGGCCAGCGACCCGGCTTCGTCCGCTGCCGCCGCGCCGGATCCGCCGGGCATGACCGTGCGCAGGCTCGCCCCCGCCGAGGCGCGCGACCCCGTGACCGGGTCGCCTCAAATCGTGCGTGAACTCGACCGCTTCGAGGCCGACCCACTCCGCCGGCACAGCCAAAGCGTGATCCGCACCGAGGCGGGCCGAACCTACCGCTACCTTCGGCCCCACCGCCAAGCAGGGAGCATCACGAGCCTGCTCGTCATCGAACGGCCAAGCCCCAACGCGGGCCGGCTGGTCGTGGTCAACACGCTGTACATCCTCTCGGCAGCCTCGTTCGTGCTCGGGCTTGCGATCCTGGTGTTCTATCTGATCACGCACCGCATCATCCTTGCGCCGGTGCGAGAGCTGACCGAAACCGCCGAGCGCGTGCGTCAGGGCAACGCCGACGCCCGCTCTGACATTCAGACCGGCGACGAGTTCGAGGTGCTCGCGGGCACCTTTAACGAGATGCTCGAGACGCTCTCGTCGGCCAACGAACGCCTGCGCGGTTCGAACGCTGCGATGGACATCAAAATCAGCGAGCTGGCCGAGGCCAACCTTCGCCTCTACGAAGCGATGAGCCTCAAGAGCGAGTTTCTCGCCAGCGTCAGCCACGAGCTGCGCACACCACTCAACGCGATCATCGGGTTTGCTGAGCTGCTCATGGCCATCGCTGACCGCGACGACCAGCTCGACGAGCCGCCCGGGCCAGCCTCGCTCGCCAAGCGGCGCCGGTACCTCGACAACATCGTGTCGGCGGGCCGCAACCTGCTGGACATGATCGAGGACCTGCTGGAGATGGCCAAGATCGAGGCCGGCCGCGTGAGCGTGGAGGTGGATCCGGTCGAGCCGCGCGACCTGTGCGAGGGGCTCATGGGCCTCATTTACCCGCTCGCCGAGCGGGCCCGCATCCGCGCACGGCTGGAGATCGACGATCGCTTGCCCATGCTCCAGACCGATTCCCGCAAGCTCCGTCAGATCATCTTCAACCTGCTCGCCAACGCTGTGAAATTCACCGGCGAGGTCGGAAGCGACGGCAGGCCAGGCGAGGTGCTGCTCCGCGCTGAGCGCCTGCCGGTTACCGATCCACAAGGCATCGAACGCGTGCGGTTCAGCGTTATCGACAACGGGCCGGGCATAGCCCCCGAGGAACACGAAGCCGTCTTCGAGAAGTTCCGCCAGATCGACGCGAGCCACACCCGAGGCCACGCAGGGACCGGCCTGGGGCTCGCGATCGCGCGCGAGTTCAGCCAGTTGTTGCAGGGCGAGCTTCGGCTCGAATCAGACGTCGGCGAGGGCGCGATGTTCACGCTCGTGATCCCGATCGACCTCGATACAGCCCGCATCGCCGAGCAAGCGCTCGAGAGCCGGTTCAGGGCCACCCTCTCGCCCCGCCGCGCCAACGACGAAGACCCGATCCCCGAGGCGTCCGAACCAAGCGCGCCCGAGCCTGATCCGGTGCTCCCGGTCGACTCACCGCCCGCTGGCTGATACCGCGTTCACATAATGCCGAACCTCGGGCGCGCCGGAGGCCTCGCGCCACCAGACCGTGACCACATCGATCCGTCCCGGCCGGTCGCGCCATCGGTGCTTGGCGCGAAGCGCGACGAGCGTGCGCAGCAGCCTCGCCTGCTTGTTCCGCCCGATGGCGAGCTGCGGATCAACACTCCCGCCGACGCGGCTCTTGACCTCCACCAGCACGATCGATCGGCCGTCGGGATCAAGCATGACCAGGTCGGCTTCGCCGCCGCGCGTGCGCACGTTCCGACCCAGCACGCGGTAGCCCAGCGTGCGAAGGTGCCGGGCCGCCAGCTTCTCGCCCCGCGCTCCAAGCCGAAGGTGGGGGGCGTGCGAGCCGTCGCCCATCCATCGCGTCAGCCATCGGGCGATAGGGCCTCGCATCACGCGATCCCCCTTCTGCGGAGTCAGTTCTCGTTCGGTTCGTCTGCGTCGGCAGGCGGGCCGGTGAAGTACCACAGCTCGGCGATGTCCGTGAGGTTGTTGATGATCTCGTCGAACTCGGCGAGCCCGGCCCGTCGGATCAGCCGGAAGATGTACCGCTGTTCGAGCTCGCGGCGCTGGCTTGAGCGAAGCTGGTTCTCGATCGCCAGCTGCGCGTCGTACAGCGAAACCGAATTGTCCACGATCGACGAAAGATGCAGCCATGAAACGCTCGACCCGTGCTCGATCGGGCCAACGGTTCGGCCAAGCGTCAGCGTGCGTGCGGCCTCGTTGAGCGGCTCGATGCTGTAGAACTCGAACGCGCTGAACTCGCCCACGATCTCGCGCTCGCTGAACGGCTCGCTCATCGTGTTGGCCTCGATGAGCGCCACCTCCTCGAACGCCTCGCCCCCGCCGAGCCTGCGCTTCACCTCCGCAATGCTGCCAGCGTCATCGGCGCTCAGACGGATGCGATAGATCGTCGCCAGCGGGGGCGGGTTGAACTGGTCGCGGTTCCGCTCGTAGAAAAGCTTGATGTCCCGCTGCGAGACCTGCACCTTGTCGTCGATTTCTCGACGGTACTTCTCGGCGACCAGGATCTGCCGCTCGCGGTCGCGCACGAACGAGTCGATCGTCTGGTCGTTCGCCTCCTGTAGCGAGCGCTCGGCTGCGGTCACGCTGCCGCCCGCTCGGCGGATCTGCTCGCGTTGGGCGTTGCGCAGCACCTGGCTAAGCCCCGCTTTCTCTTGAGCCGTCAGCTCAGACTGGATTTCTGCGTACAGCAGTTCGTCCTTGAGTTCACCCGCCAATCGATCACGGATCAAGGTGCTGGCGAACGCTCTGAACTCGTCGCGGTTCAACCGTTCGCCTTCCGCCATCAGCCGGCCGCTGATGGGCTTGAGCCACGCCTTGGCGAACACCGGGGCGCCGTTCAGGTCGCCCACCTTGGCGTCGATCAGCGGCGAACTGTTTGAGGCGAGCACCGTCATCCCGCCCTCGCTCGGGCCGCCTTGGCTCGGCTCGATGGGATCGATGGGATCGGGCACACCTACGGACTCGGTCTCGCGTGCCTCCTCGGCTGACACCACCCGCACCGGGATCGCAACCTGATCGATGGGCCTGGCTGTGGATGTCCCCGTGAACTCGGCAGCCTGCACCGTTCGGCCCGAGGGTGCCTTGTGGCTTGTGCGTTCGCCAAAGGAGCACCCCGCCAGCGCGAGGCCCGCCGAGGCTGCAAGGATTGCGGTAAGTCCGTTTCGTACCGGCCTGTGGTCTACCATGCCAAGAGCGTAGCGAACATGGCCAGAACGTAGCGAACCGTGGATTTGAGAGCCGAGAAAGGCCCCAAGCATGTCCCCAGACCAGGCCGATGGCCAAGCCCCCAAGCTGATCGTGGACGACGACTGGAAGCGCGAGGCCCAGGCCGAGAAGGCCAAGCTCGCCGAGCAGGAGAAGGCCAAGCAGGCCAAGGCCCAAGAGGCCGCGCAGGGCGAGGGCGATGATGGCCTCGTCGGCTTTGACGACCTCATCAAGACCCTCGCCAGCCAGGCGATGATGTACCTCGGCTACGTGCCCGATCCGCAGACCGGCAAAGCCATCGTCGCGCCCGAGTACGCCCGGCTGTACATCGATTTCATGGGTGTGCTCGATGAGAAAACCAAGGGCAACCTGACCGAAGATGAATCGAAGATGCTCACCGCGATGCTCTCTGAGCTTCGCATGGCGTTTGTCGAGGTTTCCAAGGCGGTCGCTCAGGCGGTTAAGGAAGGCAAGATCAAGCCTTCCGACATGGCAGGCGGCATGCCGGGCGGCGTGCAGGCCCCGCCTCCGCCGCCGATGGCCTGAGCGTGCAGCCAGCGCGAGCCAGCCGGGCGTGAGTTGTTAGGATGATCCGGGCGTGCCGTTCGCACGCTTGAGCCGAGCCACGAGTGGGAGGAACGGGCGTGACCGAGAGCAACCCAGCAGCCGGGGCCACCGGGCTCCACTTTCTTCTCCGCCGACTGCACTCGCTGAGCGGCATCGTGCCCATCGGCGTGTTCCTCATCGCCCACCTCGTGACCAACTCCTCGGTGCTGTGGGGCGGCTTTGCGCTCCACGGAGACGGCGGGCTCGGACCCAACGCCTCGATCCTCGAGCGCGGCATCGCCTACTTCCAAAAAGAAGTCACCTGGATCAACGAACAGGTCCCGCACCTGTTGCTCATCGAGATCACCCTTTGGGTCTCCATCGCGTTCCACTCGATCCTCGGCGTGTACTACGCCCGCAGCGGCAAATCCAACACCGCCCGCTACGCCTACCAGGACAACTGGCGCTACACGCTCCAGCGCCTCAGCGGGTACATCGGCATCCTGTTCATCTTCTACCACGTCGCGACGCTCCGATGGGGCTGGACATGGCTCGTGCCCGGCGGCGTTGACTGGGGATACTCGGCGGCCTCCAGCACGCTCGCGCTCGCGCTGCGCGGCGCGGAAGACGGCTGGACCCCGCTGGGCATCGTTGTTTCACTGGGCTACTTCGTCGGCGTCACGCTGCTGGTGTTCCACTTCGCCAACGGCTTGTGGACTGCTGCGATCACTTGGGGCGTGACCGTCTCTGCCAAAGCCCAGCGTTGGTGGGGCGTGGCCTGCGCGATGCTGGGCGTCGGGCTGATGGGTATGGCGTGGTCTTCGCTGATCGCGTTCACCTTCTTCGTAGACATCCAAACCGCCGAAAACGTCGAAGCAGCCCTCGGAGGCAAAGGCGGTGGCTCGGGCCACGGGGCGCACGTCGAGCCCGCAAAGCCGACCGGCCCCGCCAGCCAGTTTGAGTGAGCCGAAGTGAACCCAAGCCCCGAGCTTGAGCCAGGGAGTTGAACCGCATGGTCATGCCGAACGCACAACGGGTCATCGTCGTCGGGGGCGGCCTCGCCGGGCTTGCAGCCACTGTCCGCATCGCCGAGCAGGGCCTGCCGGTCGATCTCTTCAGCATGGTGCCCGTCAAGCGTTCGCACAGCGTGTGCGCGCAGGGCGGCATCAACGCCTGCAACGAGGTCGCACGCCAGCAGGGTTACTCCGAGTACCAGCACTTCGACGAAACCATCTACGGCGGGGACTACCTCGCCGACCAAGGCCCCGTGCTCGAGATGGCCAACTGGGCTCCGCGCGTCATCGACCTGCTGGATCGCATGGGCGTGCCCTTCAACCGCACCAGCGAGGGCCGTCGAGACCTGCGGCTCTTCGGCGGCAGCCTGTTCAAGCGCACGCACTTCTCCGGCGCGACCACCGGCCAACAGCTTCTCTACGCGCTCGACGAGCAGACCCGTCGATACGAGGCTCAGGGCGAGGTCACCAAGTACGAATCGTGGGAGTTCCTTGCGCCGATCATGGCGGGCGAGGGAGACGACCGCCGGTGCGTGGGCATCGTGGCCCAGGACATGCGCACGATGCAGATCCGCAGCTTCCGCGCCGACGCGGTCATCATGGCCACCGGCGGCTGCGGGCTGGTCTATGGCAAGAGCACCAACTCGGTCATCTGCACGGGCGGTGCCGCCAGCCGCTGCTACCAGGCGGGTGCGTGGTACGCCAACGGCGAGATGATCCAGGTCCACCCGACCGCGATTCCCGGCGCCGACAAGTGCCGGCTCATGAGTGAATCCGCTCGCGGCGAGGGCGGCCGGGTGTGGGTGCCACGCAAGCAGGGCGACGACCGCAAGCCAAACGACATCCCGGAAGGTGAACGCTGGTACTTCCTTGAAGAGAAGTACCCCAAGTACGGCAACCTCGTGCCACGCGATATCGCCACGCGCGAGATCTTTGATGTCTGCGTCAACCAGCACATGGGCGTCGATGGCGAGAACCAGGTCTACCTCGATCTCACGCACATGGAGCCCGAGTACCTCACCCGCAAACTCGGCGGCATCCTCGAAATCTACGAGAAGTTCGTGGGCGACGACCCCCGCTTCACGCCCATGCGGATCTTCCCGACCGTCCACTACTCGATGGGCGGGCTCTGGACCCAGCACACGCCGGGCAGCTACCGGCCTCAGACGCAGCACGGCGACCACCAGCCGGGCTGGCAGGCGCCCATCGGCACCGAGCCCGGCATGGGCATGCAGGTCGGCGCGCCCAACAACATGATGACCAACATCAAGGGCCTCTACGCCTTTGGCGAGGTCAATTTCGCGTACCACGGCGCGACACGGCTCGGCGCCAACGCCCTGCTGAGCTGCATCTTTGACGGGCTGTTCTGCGGCCAGGGCGTCGCACGCTACGTCAAGGAACACGAGCCTGCGGCCAAGCCCAGCACAGCGATGGACGCGAGCCTGTTCGACAGCGCCTCGGCCGCCGAGCAGGCCAAAGCCGACAGCCTTCTCGCGACCGTTGGCAAGGGCAAGGAATCGCCCGAGACCAACCCGTACGTCATTGGCCGTGAGCTTGGCGAAGAAATGACCGCAGCGTGCACCGTCGTCAAGACCGGCGAGCGGCTGGGCACCTGCATCAGCAAGCTCGCTGAGCTACGCGAACGCTTCGAGCGCGTGCGCCTTGGCGATGCCGCCACCTGGACCAACCAGACCCTCAGCTACACGCGCAGCGTGGGCGACATGATCCTGCTCGCGCAGGTCATCGCCAAAGGCTCGCTCGAACGCCAGGAATCGAGAGGCAGCCACTACCGGCTCGACTTCCCCGACCGCGATGATTCACGGTTCCTCAAGACCACCATCGTCGAGTACCACCAGGGCGACTCCGATGAGCACCGTCTTTCGTGGGGCGAGGTCGATACGTCGCTCGTCAAGCCCAGGCCCCGCACCTACGGCAAGGTGGACGCAGCCGTCGCTCCTGCCAAGGGCAAGGACGAGAAGCCGACCACGGCGATGGCATGAAGCAAAGCGTCGTTTCCAACCCGGAGGCCTACGGCGACTTCGCAGCCCTCGACGCCGACCGTTCGAGCTGGATCCGCGGGTTCAGCGACCGCGTCCTCACCGACGAGCTTGCCCAAGGCCGGATGCTCGATGTGGGCTGCGCCAAGCTTCCTCACGAGTTGTTTCGACGGATCTTCGAGCGTGCCACGCAGGTCGATGGCGTGGACCCGAACCCGCGCATGCAACTCAACTCAACGCTCACCGAGAAGTGGGTCGGCCTGATCGAAGAGGTCGAAGAGATTCCCGCCGACGCGTACGACGCGGTGTTCGCGTTCTTTGTCGCTGAGCACCTTGATGATCCACAGCCGTTTTTGAAGGCCGTCTATCGCGCGATGAAGCCTGGAAGTGTTTTCTACGCCACGACGCCCCACGGCAAGCACCCGTTCCCCATCGCCGTGCGCATGGTCGAGGCACTGGGGCTGAAGAAGCTCATGGCGTCCAAGACGGACAACATCAACGACTACCCCGCGTACTACCACATGAACACGACCGACGCGATCGTGCGGGCTGTCGAAGGCATCGGGTTCGACGAGGTCGAGTTCATGTTTTACCCCTGCGTGCAGTGGGACACGTTTTTCCCGAAGCCCTTGCGGTTCATCCCGCATCTGTACGACAAGTTCTACGGCATCCATAAACCCGAGCGTGCGCAGATGCTGATGTTCCGTTTGCACAAGCCCGCTGACGATGACCAACAAGCCGCCTGATCGCGCCAGCAGTCGAACGAGGTACCGACCATGACCACCCAAGCAAGCTCCCCGCCTTCTCCCAAAGCCGCCAAGACGCGGTCCATTCGTGTGCGCATCAAACGCTGCGATGGCCCCGGCAAGGCCCAGCGGTGGGAGACCTTCAAAGTACCCGTTGGTCCCGGCGCCAATGTCATCAGCGTGCTGCAAACCATCGGCGCCAATCCCGTGACTGTTGACGGCACACCAACCACGCCCGTTGTGTGGGACTCGGGCTGCCTCGAAGAGGTCTGCGGCGCGTGCACCATGGTCATCAACGGCAAGGCCCGCCAGTCGTGCTCGTGCCTCATGGATGTCTATTGCCCCAGCGAGGGCGACGAGATCACCCTCGAACCCATGAGCAAGTTCCCGATCATCCGCGACCTGTGGGTCGATCGCTCCCGGCTGTTCAACAGCCTCAAACGCGTCAAGGCGTGGGTGCCGATCGATGGCACGTACGACCTCGGGGCCGGGCCTACCGAGGGGCCGAAAAAATCCGAGATGCGGTACACCCTTTCCACCTGCATGTCCTGCGGCTGCTGCCTCGAAGCCTGCCCGCAATTCAATCTGGAGCCGGACGAGAGCAAGTGGGACACCGCCTTCATCGGTGCGCACGCGATCAGCCAGGCACGCCTGTTCAACGAGCACGGCACGGGCAAGCAGCTCAAGGGTGACCGGCTCGAGGCGCTCATGGGCGAGGGCGGTGTCAGCGACTGCGGCAACGCGCAGAACTGCGTCAAGGTCTGCCCCAAGGAGATCCCGCTCACCGAGTCCATCGCGGCGATGGGCCGGGCGACCACGTTCCACGCCATGGCTCGCTGGTTCCAGAGCAACGACTAGCCCGCGCCCTCTGAACTGTCGTTCTCGGACGCACGCTGCCTTGTGGGCAGCACGGTTCGTGCGCACCTCTGCGCCTCGGCTTCGGGCGCTGGCCCGAACAACCGATGCACAGCGGGTATGGCTCATTCGACCACAACCCGTCGTCGTCCCCTCGCTGCCTGGCAGTGGGGTGTCTGGACGCTCGCCGTCAGCGCCTTGGTACTGACCTCTTGGACACTCGGCATGGCGTGGCTCGCTGCGCCCGTGCTCGGGATGCCGCTGGGCCTGTGGGCAGCGGGTCTGGGGCTTGGGATCGCAGCGGTGCTTAGCCGCCGGTGGCCCGGGCTGACGACCGCCGATCTGGCTGCATGGCTCACACCCGTGAGCTGGCGTTTGGCCGAGGCGTTCGAGTGGATGCTCGAAGGCTGCGCGTCGTCGCTCATGGGCAGCGATCGTGCGCACCGGTGGATGCGTTCGCTCGCGTGTGCGCACGACCGCCTGCCCTGGTGGGAGAGCCCGCTGCGTATCGGGATTGATGCGCCGCAGGCCGTCAGCGCCGAACTTACCGCTGAGCCGGGCCTCGCGCGGGTGAGCTGGTTCGAGATCACTTCGACCGAGGCGCAGGACAACCCCAACGCCTTCTGCGAGTACCACGGCCTCGACGCGATCGTGTTCGCCCAGCCGGGCGGCTCGCTGCGGGTCGCCACGCTCCGGCGCGACCAGTGCGATGCCTCGATGCCCGACTGGACGTTCGACAGGCCGATCAACCTAGGAACCCTCTTCCCGCACGGCGCTGACCCCGCAGCGGTCGAGCTTGCCAAAGCTCCGGCTTCTGTCCAGCGGGCCGCGATTGAGCTGGTGTCGGCACTCGCCCGTTCATCGCGCCGGCTCGGGCTTGCCGATCGGCTCTCGGGCCGCCGGCCCATGCCCCGAACCGCCCGTATGCGCGCGCTCAGGCCGATCGATCAGGCCCGCAGCGACACCCCCAGCCAGCTTGCCTCGGCCCTTATGGAAGCCTTGGAAACCGCCGAGGTTCCAGTTAGCTCCGGCACCTTTGCTGGCGCTGTCAGCGCGTGGGCTGCCAGCGAGCCGGGCCGAACGCCGGGCTTCGAGGACCATGCCCGCAGGGACCTGCTCGAACGGGCCGCGAGGCTGAATCCGTCGTGCGTGCGCACGCAGCTTCGGCTTGCGTCAGCCAGATTCGTGGCGCGCGACGACCACGGCGGACTCGATGCGCTCGCCTCGGCGTACGACCTGCTCCGCGCGCACGAGCACGTGCAGGACGCCTCGATCCACGCCGCGTTTCTCGACGAAGCCCTGATGCAAAGCCCAGACGAGCCCGCGAGCGTCGGACGCGTCGCGACCGGGGTGGCGATGTTGATGGTGTCGACCCCCGCCGACCAGCTCGACTACCTGCGCGACGATCTGCTTGATGAAGCCCGTTACGCCGACTGGCTGATCGGGCGCGACCCGGATACCACGCTGCTGGACCAGGTGTTCCGCCGGCTGGCGGGCATCAGCGCGGGCAAGCCGGTGGCCGGCCCCGAGCAGTTCCCGCGCCGCGCTGCGTGATGGTCCTAACGGTGCGACTCAGCCGCTGAGATCGATCGAGCGTGCTTTGCCCTGGCCGCGCACGAGCCCGTCGGGCGTGTAGTACGCCGGCTGCTCGCGATGGTCCTCGGCCGCGTCCTCGTCGGTGTTTTTATGGATCGCCCGCGTGGCCTCGGCCCGTTCGACCTGGTGCAGTTCGACCTCGTCTTCGGTCTGCGGTCGGCCCTTGGGGCGGGCTCGCTCGGCCCGCTGCTGCTCGCGTTTGGCCACCTGCTCAGCGGAGGTGGTGCCCGCGAGGGAGGAGGCGATCGAGGCAGCGCTGAAGGCGGTCATGCTAAAAGCTTCGGCACTTTGCCTCCAAGGCCTTGAGCATCGGGGCGCTGGAGGCCCGATATCCGGCTTGGGACGCTCTATCGGCCACTTTCGCGTCGTCCGAGCCGGGGTTACACCCCGATGGTGTTCACGCCGCAATCGACGTAGATGTTCTCGCCCGTGACCCCGCTCGACAGGTCGCTGGCCAGGTAGACCGCGGTTTTGCCGACCTCGTCGCCCTCGACGTTTCGGCGGAGCGGGGCGCGGGTAGCGTTGTGCTTCTCGATGTCGTCAGCCCCGCCCACCGCTGAGCTGGCCAGCGTGCGCAGGTAGCCGCCCGAGATCGTGTTGACCCGGATGTTTCGCTCGCCGAGTTCGGCAGCCAGGTAGCGTGAAGTGCTTTCGAGGCAGGACTTGGCCACGCCCATGATGTTGTAGCCGGGCACGACCTTCTCAGCGCCGTAGTAGCTCATGGCCATGACCGAACCGCCGCCAGACTTCTCCATAAGCGGCACAGCCCCGCGGACCAGCCCGAGCATCGTGTACGCCGAGATGTCGATCGCCGACAGGTAGGCCTCGCGCGGCGTGGTGTGGAACGAGCCCGGCACGAGGTACGCGCGGTCGGCAAAGGCGATTGAGTGCACCAGCACATCGAGCCGATCGAACGACTCGCTGTACCGGCTGAACACCGCATCGATGTCGCTGTCGCTGCTCGCGTCCATCGGGGTCACCCAAGGGTCGGTCAGCTCAAGGTTGTTGAGCGTTCTCAGCAGTCGGCGTTCGTTCTTCTCGCCGGGCAGGTGGGTGAACGCGCACTGGCAGCCGTGGGCGATGAGCGAGCGGGCGATGTGGGTGGCGTAGGACCGCTCGTTAGCGATCCCGACGATCAAGGCTCGTTTGCCTTCGAGAAGATTCATGAGCGGCTCCTGCTGAGCGGGCTAGGGATTTGTGCCCGAGCAGCCAGTGTAGCGCGGCGGGCGGGTACGCTTAGCGATGATGGACCTGCCAGCATTCGCCAACCAACTTGTGCGCACGGGCCTGCCCCGCAGGCTCTTTGAGATCGCCCGCGACGAGGACCTCGGCGAGCGTGGCGACGTGAGCAGCCTGGTGAGCATCGCGCCCGAGACGGTGCTGATGGCTCAGATCGGGGCGCGGCAAGCGGGCGTGCTCGCGGGGCTCGCGTTCACCCAGCTCTTGGCCGATGCGGTCGCGCCGGGCGTGGTCATCGAGCCCGTAGTGAATGACGGCCAGCGGGTGAGCCGGGGCGACGTGATCGGTGTGGTTCGTGGCCCGGCGCGGTCCGTGCTCGCCGTCGAGCGGCCCCTGCTCAACCTGCTGGGCAGGCTCAGCGGCATCGCGACGCTTACCAGCCGAGCAGTGGTGCAAGTCGAGGGAACGTGCGCACAGGTCTGCGACACACGCAAAACCACGCCGGGCCTGCGCGTGCTGGAGAAGTACGCGGTCGCCTGCGGCGGGGGCACCTCGCACCGCATGGGCCTGCACGACGCGGTGATGCTCAAGGACAACCACCTCGCCGCGATGCGGCGCGAGGGCGAGCCTCTGGCCTCGGCCATCGAGCGGGCCGCACGCGAGGCGCGCACGCGGTTCGGTGATGTCCTGAAATTCGTGCAGATCGAGTGCGACACGCTCGAACAGTTCAGCGAGGTGCTGAAGGTGCGATCGGGTCTGGTGGACCTGGTGCTGCTGGACAACATGGACTGCGACACGCTGAAGCAAGCCGTCACGATGCGTGGTGATCGTCCGATCGGGCTCGAAGCTTCGGGCGGCATCACCATCGACACGCTCGCCGAGGTGGCCAGTACCGGCATCGACCGCGTGAGCCTGGGTCAGCTCACCACGCAGGCAACAGGGCTGGACTTTGGGCTTGATCACACCGAGGCCATCTCGGCTCGCTTGCCCGAGCCGCCTCTGAACCAGTGGGCCGATGCGCTCGAAGCCGAGCTGGGCAAGGGCTGGCGGGTCGCGGTGGTGGCGCAGACCGCGAGCACGCAAGACGCTGCCAGACAGATGGCGAGCGGGGATCAGAATGTGCTGGTGGTCGCGGGCGAACAGACCGCAGGCAGAGGCAGGCTCGGCCGCGCGTGGCGCGATACGCACGGCTGCTCAGTTGCTATGTCGGTAGCGCTCGCAAAGCAGGGCGAGACGGGCGACCTGCTTGGAATCATCGGGGGGCTGGCACTGTGTGCTGCGGCCCACCGGTTCGTCCCTGGAATGCAAGACGCCCCTTGGGAAGCGGTCGCGCTGCGCTGGCCCAACGACGCGGTGCACGTTGCATCGGGCCGAAAGCTCGGCGGCGTGCTGGTGGAGTCAGCTAACGGGGTAGTGGTGGTGGGGCTCGGGCTCAACGTGGGGCAGCTCGCCACCCTCGGCGACTGGCCCGAAGCCATCGCCGGCCGGGCTGCCTCACTCGCGGAACTGGGCTCGACCGCGACCCGGCTGGATGCGGCGCAAGCGGTGCTCGTTGAACTCACGCGGCTGATGGCCTTGCCGAGAGAGGAACTCCTCAAGCTCGCAAGCCAAGCCAACGCGATGCGCGGCAAGCGCCACGCGTTCACGCACAACAGCAAGCGGCACGAGGGCGTCGTTGGCGCGATCGACCACGACGGCGCGATCGAGTTGATGCTGGAGGATGGCCGCGCCGTACACCTGCCCGCTGCGACCACCTCGCTTGTGCACGATGAGTGAACGGATTAGAGCAGCCGAGCAATGTGCCTGCCGAGGTCGGCGAGCGCTTCGGGATCAGCGGGCGAAGCATCCCACACCAGTTCCACGCCGCCCGCGTGTGGGCGGTTCTCGAAGCGCGGGATGACGTGGACGTGTACGTGGTAGACGCTCTGGCCCGCGATCGGGCCGTTGTTCTGGACAAGGTTGTACTGCTCGGCGCCGACGGCGGCACAAACCGCTCGGCTGATGCGCGGCAGCACTCGGCCCAGCGCTGACGCCGCGGTGTCGCTGAGTTCGCCCATCGTCGCAGCGGGCTCTTTGGGGATCACCAGCGTGTGGCCCGCGGCCAGCGGGTTGATGTCCAGAATCGCGATGACGTGGTCGTCCTCGTAGACCCGGTGGCACGGGATCTCGCCCCGGATCATGCGGCTAAAGAGCGTGTCGGCAGGATCCTGGCCGGTGGTGTAGGAAGGCGGCACGATCTGCTTAGGCGATGGGCTCATGGCCAGCAGTGTAGAGAAGCCCGGCGCGGGCGGTAGGATGCTCCCATGGCGACCGATGCACCCACAACCCGCAGGCCCATCCGAGCCCTGCCCACGCTGGTCGCCAACCAGATCGCAGCGGGCGAGGTCGTCGAGCGGCCGGCATCGGTCGTCAAAGAACTCGTCGAGAACGCGCTCGATGCCGGAGCTGCCCGCATTGCGGTCGATCTCGAAGCGGGCGGCGCGGACCTGATCCGCGTGACCGACGACGGCATGGGTATTACAGCGGGGGAACTGTTGCTGGCGGTCGCGCCGCATGCGACCAGCAAGATCGACCGGGCCGAAGACCTGACAGGCGTAGCGACGCTCGGGTTTCGCGGCGAGGCGCTGGCGTCGATTGCATCGGTCAGCCGGCTGACCATTGTGACGCGCACGGCGGACGATGATTCGTCGTGGTCGCTCTCGGCTCAGGGGTCCGAGATCGGTGAGCCCAGGCCAGCCGCGGGTCCGGTGGGCACGACGATCGAGGCGCGGGACTTGTTCTTCAACACGCCGGCGAGGCGGGCGTTCCTGCGCGCGACCACCGCTGAGCAGACGCGGTGCGTGGAGGTCGTGCGCGAGATCGCGCTGGCGCACATGGGCGTGGGCTTTGTGGTGCGCACCTCGGGCCGCGTGCTGCTTGAACTGCCCGCAACGGCCAGCCCTCGCCAGCGGGTGCTGGATGTCATCGGCAAGGAACTGGAACCACAACTGATCGAGGTTCACGCGGACCGGCAAGAGGGCGACCAGGGGGCTGCGGTCTGGGGGCTCGCGGGGCTGCCCGCAATTGCGCGGGCGAACCACAAGGCGCTGCGCACGCTGGTCAATGGCCGAAGCGTGCGTGACAAAACGCTTCAGCACGCGGTTCGCGAGGCGTACCGGGGGCTGATCGAGCCGGGGCGTTATCCAACAGCGGTGCTGATGATCGAGATGCCGCCCAGCGGGGTCGATGTGAACGTGCACCCTGCCAAGGCCGAGGTTCGGTTCCGCGATCAGGGCCTGGTGCACAGCGTGGTTTTTCACGCGGTGCGCGATGCGCTTCAGCGGGCGGACCTGACGCCGGGGCTTGGGGCAAGGGCGGGCTTTCGAGCGTTCGGCGCAGGGGTTTCTGAACCGCCGCAGGCGGACGGGTATTCGCTGCGCGCGCAGGCGGAGGCGCACCAGCCGGGCCTTGGGTTTGCGGAACCAAAGCACGCGATGCCCGCTGAGCCGTGGGCGATCGGCACGCGCTCAGCCGAGATGCTCCCATCTGCTGCGCACACACCGCTACTCAGCGGAGCGTTGCCGTCGCGTGCGATGCAGGTGCACGATTCGTACCTGGTGACCGAGGACGAGCAGGGGTTGGTGCTGATCGATCAGCACGCGCTCCACGAGCGGGTGATGTTCGAGTCGCTGCTGAGCCGGGTGTCGGCCAGGCCGCTGGAATCGCAACGGCTGATCACGCCGATCACGATCGAGGTTTCTTCCGATAAGAGCGAGTTGCTCGATGGACTGAACGAGCTGTGCGCACGGATTGGTTTAGAGCTTTCGCCGCTGGGCGCGCGCACGGTGGGGGTCATGGCGTTCCCGTCGCTGCTGTTCGAGCGGAACGTGGACCCCGCTGCGTTTACGCGCGACCTGCTGGATGCGGCCGAGGGCGATGCGTTTGCAGCGGGTTCCGAGCAAGCATTGCACGAGGTGCTGGACATGATGGCGTGCAAGGCTGCGGTGAAGGCGGGCGACCCGCTGACGCAGACCGAGATCGACGAGTTGATGCGGTTTCGGGGCACGGTGTCGCGGAGCGGCTCGTGCCCTCACGGCCGGGCGACGACGGTTCGCCTCACCCACCGGGACCTGGAGCGGCTGTTCGATCGACGGTGAGCCGGTAAGCGTGGACACGGGTGCGCAGGCTGTCGATGAGAAAGCCGGACTCGGTTTCGATGGGCTCGACAGCGAAGCCGTGGGCGCGCAAGAGATCGATCGGTGGCGCAAGCTCAGCGAGTTCGGGCGGTTGCTGCGAGCGCATGAGCGCGATGACAGGCCCGCTCGTGGCGCGTGCGCGCAGTTGGTCGATCGGCCGTGATTGGCCGATGGTGAAGTGCGTTTCCGGGCCGCAGAGCATGTACGGTTCGACGAATCGGCCCGCGTAGACATCGACCGCGGGGTGCCAGAAGTCGATGGCGACGAGTTCGGCTTGCTCGGTCGTGAGCATCGGCTTGAGTTCGGTGATGAGGTGTTTGGGGGAACGCTCGGGGTGGGTGATTTCTCGGCCTATGCCGTACCAGAGGCCCTGGCCGATGGCGAGCAGCACGACGATGGTGCCCGCGACTCGCGCGAGCTTTGGGCCTGCGCGCAGGTCGCGGATCGCGCTGGCCAGCCACATCCCGCCGATTAGCGCGATCGCGGGCCACACGGGCGTGAGGTAGCGGGGCACGCCCTTGCCCAGCACGCTCATGGCGATGAGCGAAAGCCCGAGCCAGGCCGCGATGGACCACGCGCCCACGGGAAGCCTGGGGCGGTCCTTGATGAGCCAGACCATCGCGATGATCGCGCAGATCGATCCGAGGCCTACGCCATAGGCGCTGGCTTCGAGGTTGTTGAGGGGCGCCTCGGCGACGAACAAGCGCAGGTTGTCGGCGGCTTCGGCGCCCGCTGCCTGAGCGACGGCATCCGCGCCGATGTCGCGCGCGACAAGCTTGCCCCAGCCCCACAGCGAACCGAGGGCGACGAGCACAAGCCCGACCGGGTGCATGCGCGACCATGCGAACAAAAGCTCCTTGAACGGTGCGATCCCCGGCGTGCGCACAAAGCGGGCTGCTTGCTGAAGCAACGGACCCATGCACGAGGCGAAGAGCAGCACCATCGCGCCGGGCGGGCCTTTGGTGAGCGAGGCCCCGGCGGCGCAGGCCAAGAGGGTTGCGATCGCGGGCCAGTGGGTGCGCCTGCGTTCGCGGTGCGATTGCCAGGCGGCGTGTCCCGCCCAGGCACCGGCGACGACGAAGGGCACGAGGATGATGTCGAGTTCGCCGATGCGGCCAGAGCGTGCGTAGAGGATGCCGGTGGCGAGCATCGCAGCGGCCCAGAACGCGGCGGCATCGGCCCAGGGCCGCGAGCCAGTGGCATTCGGCGGGTCGTCCGGGCCTGCGAGCAGTTCGTCGCGAAGAAGACGTCTGCCCGCGAGGTAGGTGAGCACCACGCCGAGCGTCGCAGCGAGCGCCACGACCATGCGTAGGTGCAGGATGCTGACGCTCGTCCCCGTGACCACAGCGAGCGCGCGGGTGAGCCAGTAGACCATCGGGGGCTTGGCGAGGTAGGGCTCGCCGTGGACGGTGGGGGTGATCCAGGCGCCGCGTTGGTCCATCTCGATGGCGACGAGCGCGCGGATGCCCTCTTGCCAGTTGGTGAGGCCGTGGGCGGTGGGCCAGATGAAGAAGAGCACGGCGCAGAGGGCGCCGAGCTTGAGGAGGTCGGTGGTGACGCGCCGAGGTTTGAGCGGCGCCGGCTCGGGGTGCATCAGGCGTTATCGAGCAGGTCAACGGCCTCGAAGGGCTTGCCCTCGAGCATGGCGATGCTGGCCCCGCCGCCGGTGGAGACGTGGGTCATCTGGTCGGCCATGTTGAAGCGTTCGACGGCGGCCGCGGAGTCTCCGCCGCCGACGATGCAAGTGGCGCCGTTCTTGGCGGCGTTGGCCATCGCGCGGGCGATGGACTTGGTGCCCACGCTGAAGGGCGCCCACTCGAAGACGCCCATCGGCCCGTTCCAGACGACGGTCTTGGACTTGCCGATGACGCCCGCGAAGATGCCCTGGGTCTTGAGCCCGATGTCGAGGCCTATGTAGCCGTCTTTGATGTGATCCTCGAAGGTGTCGATGTCGCCGGCGCTCGCGGAGAACTGCGTCGAGCAGATGTGGTCGACGGGCAGGTGCAGGTCGGTGGCGAGCTTGGCGGCCTCGTCGATGATTTTCTTGGCCTCGGGCACCATGTCTTGCTCGACTCGGCTGTCGCCGACCTTGTGGCCCAGTGCTTTGAGGAAGGTGTAGGCCATCGCGCCGCCGATGAGCACGCTGTCGGACTTGGGCAGCAGGGCGTGGATGGCGGGGAGCTTGTCGGAGACTTTGGCCCCGCCGAGGATGACGCAGAAGGGCTTGGCGGGCTGATCGATGGCGTGGGAGAGGAACTTGATTTCCTTCTCGACGAGCATGCCGACGACCTTGGGGCCGGTGACGAGCTTGGGGACCGCGACCATCGAGGCATCGGTGCGGTGGCAGGTGCCGAAGGCGTCGTTGACGTAGACGTCGGCGAGCTTGGCGAGCTTGGCTGCGAACGAGGGGTCGCCGGCCTTTTCGCCCTTGTGGAAGCGGAGATTTTCGAGCAGGATGACGCCGCCATTGGAGAGGCTGTGGGCGGCCTGGGACGCGGCCTCGTCGGTGCAGTCTTGGCTCGGGAAGCCGACCTCGGTTCCGAGGAGTTCAGCGAGCCGTTTGGCGACAGATCGCAGGCTGAACTGCTCTTCGTAACCCTTGGCCTCGGGTCTGCCGAGGTGGCTGATGAGGATGGCCTTGCCGCCGCGATCGATGACGCTCTTGATGGTGGGGACGGCGGCGCGGAGGCGCTGGTCGTCGGTGATTTTGCCGCCATCGAGCGGGACGTTGAAGTCCACACGAATGAGCACGCGCTTGGACGCGACTTCGGTGGCTTGGATGGATTTTTTAGGTGCGGCTGGCATGGCTGATCCCCTGTGGTGGCCTGGGCTCGCGCGATGATGAAGCGAGCAGGAGTCTGAATGAGCAGGGGCTGGACCGGCGGACTGGTACGATCAGTCGGCGCTATCGAGCAGCCTGCCCGCGCGTGATTTGATCTCGGCGGCACCGTGGTCGGCGAGTTGGTCTCGCATGCGGCGAAGCCGGGTGGCGACGGAGGCGTCTACAAGTCGGTCGCCGATGCGGAACCGAACGCCCCCGATGATGGACGGGTCCACCGAGGGGCGGGCGATGACGTCCTTGCTGAGCGCCTTGGAGAGACGATCGCGGACGGATTCGACCTCTTCGGCGCTGAGTGGCTCGGCGGTGATGACGTCGACTTCGACGCGGCCGAACTTGTCCTGGGCCATCATGTCGAAGGCGGCGTAGATCGCGCTGAGGTGGCCCAGGCGTTCCTTGTCGTTGAGCACGAGCATGAACTTGAGCACGAGGTCATCGACCCGGCCTTCGAGCATGG
Organism: uncultured Phycisphaeraceae bacterium; assembly: GCA_964352615.1. Lineage (GTDB taxonomy): Bacteria > Planctomycetota > Phycisphaerae > Phycisphaerales > UBA1924 > OFTM382. The sequence continues at coordinate 6,596 of CAYGSG010000009.1, read as the reverse complement.
TCTTGAGCGAGGCCTCGCGCTTGTCGGCGCTGAGCACGCGGGAGGCGAGGAACTCGCTGAATTGCTTGTCGCTGCGCGCGAGCTCGATGATGGACTCGAGTGCGCCGAGGGTGTCCTCGACCTGCGACTGCCCGCCTTGTTTGTCGGCGAGCTCGTAGAGGCTCTGTGCGTAGACCTGGGCAACGGCGTCGGGCTGGGCATCGATGAGCGGCACGGGCGGTCTCCGGCGGTTGCAGGGTCGGTTTCGCGGACTGAGTCGAGGTCTTAGTTGCGGCTGGCGGAGAGCTCGGCGAGGGACTCATCAACGAGCCGCTGCTGATCGGCGGGGTTGATCTCACGCTGCAGAATCTTGCCCGCGGCCAGCGTCGCCAGTGAGGCAGCCTCTGCGTAGATTTCATTGAGCGCGGCCCGCTTGGCAGCCTCGATATCCCGCTGGGCCTTCTCACGCAGGTCGGTGAGCTGGGCGTCCGCCTTTGTGCGGAGCTCGGCGGCCATCTCGGCCTGCTGGGCGCGGGTGTTGTCGAGCATTTCCTGGGCTTCGGCTCTGGCCTGAGCCAGGCTCCGCTCATACTCCTCAAGCGCGTCGCGAGCCTGCTGGCGCGCGAGCTCTGCTGCCTGAATCTCTTCACGGATCTTGTTCTCGCGTTCGGTCAGCGAGCCCTGAATCTTGGGCCAGACCTGTGTGCCGAGCACGAACAGGACCGCGACGAAGACGAGGAGGGTCATGATGCCCGTCATCATGCCTTCTTTGACGGTCGGGATGACGTTCTTGCCGCCGCCAGCGTGGGAGCCGCCGTGGTCGTCGCCGGAATGGGAATCATCGGCGGCGTGGGCAGCGGGGTCGGCGGCGTGGTCATCTTGAGCGGCGGCCGGCATGGCGACAGCGCCAAGGACAGCAAGCATGACGACGGCGAGCCAGCGGTGCAGGTTGATGGTCATTCGAGAAGCTCTCCGGCCCGATGGGCTCTCGGCGGTGGAGGTCAAACCAGACGCCGACGAGGGTCTTGGATGGGGGCAAAGCGGCCCAGCTGCCTGTTCGACAACCGGGCCGGGATGGTCTGGATGCTGAATCAGGCACCGAGGGCGACGACGAGGGCGAACAGGGTCACGCCTTCGACGAACGCAGCGGTGATAAGGGCCAGGGTGAAGATGCGAGGGCCGGCCTCGGGCTGACGGGCGGTGGCTTCAGCGCCGCCGCGACCGATCTGGCCGATGCCGATGCCCGCGCCGAGCACGGCGAGGCCGCCGCCGACCGCAGCGAGACCCTTGCCAAAGCCCTGGGCCTTGTACTGGTCCACGGCGGCCTTGAGCTGGTCACCGGTCAGGGTGGGATCGACGCTCTGGGCGTAGGTCGCGGCGGGGGCGAAGATGGCGAGGAAGAGGGCGGCGAACAATGCGGTCTTGATGATCTTGGTCATGGTCCGTTCCAGCAAAAAAGGCGGTCTCGGTTCGGTCGGCCCGCCGCGCGGGCTTCGGGTTCTTCAGTCGATTGCCCTGAGGTCGGGCGGGGGTGTGAACGGCTCGTCAGAAACGTTCACCAAATGGGGTCGATGATAGGCCCTTGCGTCCGGAGGGCGAGCGGGCCGAGGGGGTTCAGTGGGCTGATTACGCGGCCGCCACGGCGGGGTGGTGTGCCTCGTCGTGGTCGTGTGCTTCATCGTGCTCGTCGTCGTGGTGGGTGAGCAGCGAGGTAAAGACGGCGGTGAGGAACATGAAGATGAAGGCCTGGAGGAAGCCCACGAAGATTTCGAGCAGGAAGACCGCAAACGAGCCGAGCGTTGCTGCCAGCCACACCGTGATGCCGATGCCGATCCCCGCAGCAAAGCCGGCAAAAGTGAATGCGAGCATCTGCGCGAGCAGGATGTGGCCCGCGGTCATGTTGGCAAACAGACGGATGGCCAGCGCCACGGGCTTGATGACGGTGCCGATGATCTCAAGTGGGATCATGAGCGGCCAGAGCAGCACGGGAGCCCCCGCGGTGAGGTGGTGCAGGTAGCCCTTGAGGCCGAGCTCTTTGATGCCGTTGAGGTTGATGAACAGGGCGGCGCACAGCGCGAGCACGCCCGTGGCGTAGATACTCTGCGTTGCTGTGCCGCCGATGGGGCTCTCGTGGGCGGCCTTGAGCCCCGGGAACAGCAGGTGCGTGAGGTCGAGCAGCGGGACCAGCCCCAGCATGTTGTTGACGAGGATGAAGAAGAACAGTGACCAGAAGAAGGGCATCAGCGCATCGGTGCGTTTGCCCAGCAGCGGGCGGCAGACTTCATCACGCAGGTAGACGCAGATGACCTCGATGAGGTGGGCGAACTTGTTGCGAGGGATGTAGCGGTCGGGGCCTTCGATGGAAGGGTCGCTGTGCAGGTGGGTGGCGACCCAGCGGAGCCCGAAGACGGTGATAAGGCCCGAGAGCACGAGCTGGGTGGCGTGCGCCGACCAGAGCCACACGCCGTCACCAGTGACCCAAAATGGGTGGTTCAGCGAGTGGGAGACAGGATCGGCGGCCAGGGTGAGCAGCGACATGCAGCGCTCCGGTTCAGCGTTGGTTCAGGCGTTGGCGGAGCACACCGCGACACGCGATGTGCTGAGGATGATGAGCTTCTCGGCGGCCAGGGCAACCCCGGCCACGATCAAGAACACCCACACAAAGGGATTGACGGGGGCATCGGTCAGCATTAGCACCGCGCCAGCACCGGCGACCGAAGCGAGCGAACGCACCATGCTCGCGGTGAGCGAGAGCTGCCAGAGCTCGAACGCGGGGCGACGGCCACGAAGCATCGAGAGCAGCACGGTGGTGGGGAGCATCGGAACAACCGCCACGGCGAGGGCGAGCAGCGACCAGTGGGTAGCAGCTTCGGGCGTGATCGCCACAGCGATAAGACCTACGCCGACCGCAGCGAGCGGCGCCAACCAGGCTCGGGCGCCGGGGCCTTGAGCGAGGGCTTCGCCTTTGGGCTGGCCACCGGTTTGGGCATCGGAGCGGGCATTGGTCATGGGCTCAGCGGCAGCGATCGACAACGCAGCAATCTCCGGCTGGGTGGTGGCTCGTGGAGGCCCAGGTGGCGGGGCTCAGAGGCGGCTGGGAACGACGGTTCCGGGCAGTAAGCCCGGAGGGCTGGACGATAGACGCAGCGGCGGGGAGTCTCCACCGATTAGGGCTCTGGCCCAGGGCCAGAGGAAGGGCCAGAAGGAGAGCCATCGGCACGCCCGGCATCCCGATCGGCTGGCTTGGCCGAGGGGTGAAGGCTGGTGGGCGGGGCGTGATTCGGCTTGTTGGCTGGCTTGGGCTTGTCGAACGAGCGGTTGAGTCGGCGTGCGCCCTTGTAGAAGTGCCAGCTCGCCACGGTCAGGCCGACGGCGAGGCCGATGAGGATGCCGCGTTGGGTGCCCAGAAAGTGGTCAGCCCCCCAGCCGAGCAGGACCGAGGCCCCGACCATCGCTGCGAAATCGAGCCCGAGGCCGATAGCCCGCATGTCGGAGCCGGCGGTCTCGGGGACGAGCTGCATGCGCCGGCGTGGCTTGGCAGCGGGCTTGGAGGCTGGCGGATTGCGGAGGACCTCGGGCATCTCGGGCGCGGGGCGGTGCCAGACCGGGCTGGTGCTTGGCGGCTGCGCCTGGTCCTGCTGGTCCGCAGGCACAGAACCATCGGGCTGTTGGTCTGGATCAGGCACTGAGAATCTTCATGGCGTAGGTACGCGCTGTAGAGACTGCTTCGCGCAATTTGGCGGTGTCGGTGCCGCCGCCCTGGGCTTGCTCGGGCCGGCCGCCGCCCTTGCCCCCGACGACGGCTGCGGCCTCGCGTACCCAGTCGCCGGCCTTGATGCCGCGCGAGATCAGTTCCTTGGGGCACGCCGCGATGATCGAGACCCCCGGCTTGTCGCCGGTCTCGACGACGCTCATCAGCATGATCGCCTTGCGCGGCAGCATCGAGGTGATGACCTGCAGCGCCGCTTGCAACGCCTGGCGGTCGTCGCCCGCGTCGATGGTGGCGACCGCGACCGGATCGTTGCTTCCTTCGAGCCCCTTGGCGATCGACCGCGCTTCGCGTTCGACCTGCTCGCGGCGCTGGCCGGCCTGTGCCTTGCTGGCGGCTTTGAGCGTTTCTTGCAGGGTCTCGATGCGCGCACGCATGGCCTTCTTCGCCACAAGCGACAGCGTGAGCTGATCGATCTGCGACGAGAGCGAAGCGATGGCCTCAGCGAGTTGGTCCGTGGGCAGCTTGGCAGCGTCTGTGAGGTTCTGATTCAGCCCGGCGGCAGCGTTGTGGGCCGCGATGGCGGCCACGCCCGTGACGGCTTCGATTCGGCGCACGCCCTTGGCGATGCCGGTCTCGCTGACGAGCGCGAAGGCCTTGGCCTCGGCGGTCGAGGCGAGGTGCGTGCCGCCGCAGAACTCGATGGACAGGTGGTGCCACTTCTCGTTTGCGGGGTTAGCGAGCAGATCGCTGACAGCCGAGCCGATGCTGACGACGCGAACGGGGTCGGGGTATTTCTCACCGAAGACGGCACGCAGGCCGCCGATGGCCTTGGCCTCATCGAGTTTGGCGATGTCCGCCGAAACGACAAGATCAGCGGTCACAAGTTCCTGCACGCGCTGCTCGACCTTGGCGATTTCGTCGTCGGTCATGGGGCCTTTGTGGGCGAAGTCGAAACGCAGGCGGTCTGGCTCGACGAGCGAGCCTTTTTGCTCGACGTGCTCGCCGAGGGCTTCGCGCAGCGCGAGATTGAGCAGGTGGGTCGCGGTGTGGTTGGCTGCGGTGGCGGTGCGTTTGGCGCGATCGATCTGCGCTTCGGTCTCGTCACCAACTCTGATCTCGCCCTTGGCGATTCGTCCTATGTGCAGGATGTACCCGCCGAAGCTGCGCACGTCTTCGATGCGGAACTCGCCGCCGCCCGAGTGGCTTCCGGTGCGGTTCTCGCGGGTGACGGTCAGCTTGCCGGTGTCGGCGATCTGCCCGCCAGCCTCGGCGTAGAAGGGCGTGCGGTCGAGCAGCACGCCTACACGCTTGTCGCGGCCGACGGCCTCGGCGTGCTCGTCGAAGTCCGTGCCGTTCCAGATGGCGACGACGCGCGATCGCACGGTTCGGCCGTGGTGCTTGTCGGAGTCATCGGTCGGCTTGATCTTCTTGTACTGCAGCTTGGCGAGGGCTTCGGGGTCGAGCACGATCGCATCGCCATCAGCGCCTTTGGCGCCGGCCCGGCTGCGCTCGCGTTGTTCTGCCATGCACTTCTCGAAGCCTTCGACATCGACCGTCAGGCCGCGCTCGGCGGCCATGATCTGCGTGAGATCGAGCGGGAAGCCGAAGGTGTCGTAGAGCTGGAAGGCGTCTTGGCCGGAGATAGCGCCGTCGTTTGCGAGTTCATCGAACTTCTTGAGACCCTTATCCAGTGTCCTGCCGAAGCTCTGTTCTTCTTCGAGGAGCGTTTCTTGGATGTGCTGCTGGTGCTTGCGCAGCTCGGGCCACGCCTCGCCCATGACCTCGACGAGCGCGGGCACGAGGCTCGAGAAGAAGCCGGTCTCCGCGCCGAGCATCTGCCGACCGAAGCGGGCAGCGCGGCGGAGCACTCGGCGGAGCACGTAGCCCCGGCCTTCGTTGCTGGGCACGGCGCCGTCGGCGATGGCAAAGCAGAGCGTGCGGAGGTGGTCGGCGATCACGCGGTAGGCGGTATCGACCTGCTGGGGGTCTTGCTTGCCGAGCTTGCCTCGGTAGTCGTGGGGTGCCTTGGTGTGCTTGTTGATGGCCTCGAAGAGCGGGACAAAGAGGTCGGTGTCGTAGTTGCTGGTGGTGTTCTGGAGGATGCTGACGAGGCGTTCGAGGCCCATGCCGGTATCGACGTGCTTGGCGGGCAGGCTCTTGAGGGACTTGTCCTGCTGGCGGTCGTACTGGATGAAGACAAGGTTCCAGACCTCGATCACGTTGGGGTCGTCGGCGTTGACAAGCTCGCGGGCGTCGCGGCCGCCGATGCGGTCGTAGTGCAATTCGGAGCACGGCCCGCACGGGCCGGTCTCGCCCATCTCCCAGAAGTTGTCCTTGAACGAGCCGGGAATGACTTGCTCTGGAGTGAGGTAGCGCAGCCAGAGCTGGCGTGCTTCTTCGTCGGGTTCGAGCCCTGCTTCGGGGTCGCCGCCGAAGTAGGTGGCGTAGAGGCGTTTGGGATCGATGCCGAAGCCGCCGCTGGCTTGGGGGCTTGTGAGCAGGTCGAAGGCCCAGGCGATGGCCTCGGCCTTGAAGTAGTCGCCGAAGGACCAGTTGCCGAGCATCTCGAAGAAGGTGTGGTGGTAGGTGTCGAGGCCGACATCTTCGAGGTCGTTGTGCTTGCCGCCCGCGCGGATGCACTTCTGGCTGTTGACAGCGCGGGTGAGGCCTTCGAGGTCGCTGCCCGGCTCGACGCGGCCTAGGAAGCAGGCCTTGTACTGGTTCATGCCAGCGTTGGTGAACAGCAGGGTTGGGTCGTCGTGGGGCACGACGGGGCTGGAGGCATGGAAGGTGTGGGTGCGCGCGGGATCGGTGAAATAAGCGATGAACCGGCTGCGGACCTCGGCGGCCGACAGGCGGGCCTTTCGCGGGCTGGGTGCGGCGCTCGGCTCGGATGATGGAGGAG
>CAYGSG010000008.1:0-64344 GCA_964352615.1 uncultured Phycisphaeraceae bacterium | reverse complement strand
CGCCTTTGCCGCCGTGATGGCCTGCGGCGTGGGCTGGGACGCGATCGCCGACAAGGCCCCCACCCTCCAGACCCCCGACCTCAGCAAGCTCGACCTGCCCGAGGGCATGAACCCCTCCACCAGCGTCAAGCTCCCCGAGGGCGCGACGCAGGAAGCGCTCAAGGGGCTCGGCTTCGATCAACGCAACACGCCCGACCCCATGAAGGGCCTCAACGACATGCTCGAGGGCGTGCAGGGGGCCATCAACCCGCCGCCCGGATCATCCTCTCCTGCCGAGACCGCTGAGAAAGAAGGCGCAGAGCCCGAAGCGGTGTTCAGGCTCGGCTTCGGATTCACGGCGGGCTTTGCCGCGGCCTTTGCGATGCGCAAGCTCTTCAAGGTGACCATGTTCGCCGCGGGGCTCGTGTTCATGCTGCTGCTCGGCCTTGAGTACGCGCAGCTCATCGACATCCGCTGGGGCGCGATGGCCGACCGCTACGACAGCTTTGAGGCCTGGGCCGGCGGGCAGTTCGCCTCGTTCCGTGCGTTCATCACCGGAGCCGTGCCCATGACGGCAACCGCGCTTGCGGGCATCGCCGCGGGCTGGAAGGCGGGCTGAGAGCCTTGAACGCAGAGGCGCGGAGCTAAGACGCGGAGAAGTGGGGCAATGGGGAGTGGGCAATAGGCAAGATGGGCAGAGCCCGGGTGGCATGGTGGCACAACCTTTTTGGTGGCACAGGCGTCCCGCCTGTGTCTTCTAGGTTCTCTCAGGGTGGCACTGGCAGCTTGTGTGGGGGGGGCAGCCAGTGCGGTAGGGCAACCACTGCTGGGCAAGCCAGCAGTGCCACCCAGACAAGACGCGTCAAGCTGGTAAGCTGGCATGATGCCAAGAACCCTGTCCATCGGCCGCGTGGTGATGGTCTACCTGCTGCTTGGTTTTTTCACCACGTGGGCCGTCGCGTGGGGCCTGGCGCTGCTGCCTCCTGGTAACCAGTACATGGTTAGTACCGTGCCGATCAAGATGAGTTGGGGAGGCACTGGTAGCTTATGGAGCTATCACGCGATAGGAGTTGGGCGCTCACGTGTCCCGTTCGTAGCGCAGGAATCGGATTACGAACTGAGTTGGCTTACCTCCGCGGTTTCTCCGTCGGATCCTTTCGATGGTTCTGGCTTCCTGCTGGCGTATCTTGACGTTGCCGGATTCCACAGTTGGGGCATGCGACGCGTCGCTCAAGAGAAGGGACAAGGGCATGGATGGGACCCTGGAGCAGATGACGCGCGAGGGTTTCCTGCACTCGCCGCGTGGTGCTCGTGGCCGCTGAACAGGTCAGGAATCCAGATCTACGAGAAACAACGACTGAAAGGAGGCATTGCGATCGCTGACTTGCCTGCAGTCGGCAACCGGCCTGGGCCTATTCCTCGCGCCCTGCCGTACTACCCGATCTGGTCGGGGCTGGCGTTGAACACAGCGTTCTACGCGCTGCTGTTCTTTGTGGTTGTGCGCATCTGCCGAGCCTTCAAGCACGCCCGGCGGTTCCAGCGCGGGCTCTGCCCACGGTGCGGCTACGACCTGCTCGGCTCCTTTACCGGACCCTGCCCCGAGTGCGGGCACATCGCCTGCAAGCGCAAGAACCACGCCGCAGCGTCGGCCTGACGATCGAGCATCGGCCATTGTTGCCCGATGTACGACCGTTATTCAGCCATGAACTGCTTTGTCGCGCTGATGATTTGCTCTTGTTTGTCCCTGAACGACGCTTGTAGAGCAACCAACTACGACCGTAGAGCCCTTTACAGCTCTCGTAAAGCAGCGCACGACGACCGTAATGCAGCGCACAGCTCCATAAACGCCACGAACAAGAGCATGAACGCAGCGCACGGCTCTTGTGAAGCAGCGCCACAGAGCTTAAACGCAGCGCACAAGTCCATGGATGCAGCGCCACAGAGCATGGGCGCTGTGCAAGACTCCATGACCGGGCGGTGATGCTCTCACACATGGCCTGATAACCATCGCTCCCCTCTCTCCTCCGCCCCCTCCACCGCGCACCATCCGCGCGAAGGGCTTGCTGTGAGAGGCTTGTCTCCAACTCAGTTCAAGCCTCATCGGGGCGAGGCTCGCCGAGTTTCCACGCCGCCCCGCACTCGGGGCAGACGGTGCAGCCGTCGGGCTCGGGAATCAGGCCCGCGAGCGAGAACGTGCAAGCGCCGCATTCGATTCTGGCGAGACGCTGCTGGGCGAGCCAGTCGAGCATCGGCACGTAGGAGAAACGGGACAACGCATAGCCGATCAGAACCGTGCAAGAGTACAACAAAATGTTGCCGAGTATGGAGCCAATCCCCAGAGCTCCTGCTAGCGAGCTGCCCGTGAAAGCAACTGTCCCGATGAGGAGTCCGTAGAAGAACCCGATCGGCTGCATCTTCTTGTAGATGGCGGTTGCCTTGAAGCCCTTACGATCCTGTTTGGTCCAGAACCACCAGAACGTTCGACGGAGCGTGACCCGATGGCCTCTCGCATCTGGAATCTTCGATCCGAACTGCCAGCCGGTGAAGACGCTCATGGGCACCAGCCTACCTCTGCTGCTCAACGCCCGACAGCTTCCACGCCGCCCCGCACTCGGGGCAAACCGTGCAGCCGTCGGGCTCGGCCGCAAGACCCGCGAGCGAGAACGTGCAGGCCCGGCATCGATTCTGCTCGTCGCGCCTTGCGAACACCCGCTCGCACATGCCGGACGTCGCCCTGGCGGCGATCACGATCGAGATCAAACCCAGCGGTCCCCACAGCAACAGGAGCGTCCCAACGAACTGAGCCGCGATCGCTGCTGGCAGGTGATTGCGTAGGAGCGTGAACCGAGCAACAAAGAGCAAAATGCCGAGTATGAACGCGGCCACAATGATGCCCGGGCTAATCCAGGCGACTTCGTAGAACCGGTGGCGGCGTTCGATGCCGTGGCCCTTGACCCGCGCGAAGATCGGCACCCCGCGGAACCGCAGCTTGATCGGTCGGCCTCGGTCATCAGCGATCATCGGCGTTCGCTCCCAGCTTCCACGCCGCCCCGCACTCCGGGCAGACGGTGCAGCCGTCGGGCTCTGGAGTTAGATCATCCAGATGAAAGGCGCATGCGGCGCACTGACTATGGGGCAGCCGTCGCTGCATCCACCACCGAGCTCTGGCCGCGACAAGCAATCTGACTTGCCAGGCTGCGATAAGCCCAGCACAAGGCAGAAGCACCAACACGAACAGAGCCAATCCCAAAGAACCGCCGAGACCCAAGAGCCATGCCGCGACTAGCACGAGTGAGCTTGTGGTGATGACACCTGCTAACGCGGTTGAAACCAACAACAAGAGCGTCGGTTTGCTGCCCCATACTTGCCGCAGGTACGTTGCCTTAAAGTCTTGGTTCCGACTCGTTTCAAGGTTGACGATTTTCGCCCAATGATCGCGCATCAGAACATGCTCTGCTGCTCTTTGAGGATGACCTCGCCCGTAATGGGGTGCTCGATGTCGATGCGGTAGTCGGCGTTAAAGCACGCGGTGCAGTACTCGCTGGGCTTGTGCTTCATCACGCTCAGCAGGCCTTCGAGGCTCAGAAAGTGCAGGCTGTCCACGCCGAGGAACCTGCGGATCTCCTCGACCGTGCGCTCGTGGGCGATGAGCTGGTCGCGCGTGGCGAAGTCGACCCCGAAGTAGCACGGGTGCTTGATCGGCGGGCAACTGATGCGGAGGTGGATCTCGCTGGCGCCGGCGTCGCGGAGCTGCTTCATCTTCTCGCGGGTGGTGGTGCCGCGCACGATGGAGTCGTCCACAACGATGAGCTTCTTGCCTCGGACGATCTCGGCGATCACGTTGAGCTTGAGCCTGACCGCGGCCCGCCGCTCGTTCTGCGTGGGCTTGATGAACGTTCGGCCGACGTAGCGGTTGGGCACGATGCCCTCGCGGTACGGGATGCCGCTGGCCTGCGCGTACCCGTTGGCCGCCGACCGGCCCGAGTCGGGCATGGGCATGACGTAGTCCGCTTCGACGTGTGCTTCCTCAGCGAGCTTGGCGCCCATCGATTCCCGCGCCACCTGCACGTTCTGCCCGAAGATGTAGCTGGCGGGGTTGGCGAAGTAGACGTGCTCGAACACGCACTGAGCAAGCCTGGGGCTCGGCGGTGCGAAGGTTCGGCTGGTGACGCCGCTATCGCTGAGCGTGACGATCTCGCCCGGCTCAACCTCTCGCACGGCTTCAGCGCCGATCACGTCGAGAGCGACGGTCTCGCTGACCACGCAATCGCGTCCATCGGGCAGCCGGCCGAGAACGAGAGGCCTCCAGCCCCACGGGTCGCGCGCGGCCTCGATGCGATCGGGGAACAGGAACAGAAGGCTAAACGCGCCCTGCAACCTGCGGAGCGTGGCGGCGACGGGGTCGAGGGCGCACCGCTGCTCGGGCGAGGCGAGCAGGTGGACGATGACCTCGGTATCGGATGTGCTGTGAAACAGGTGGCCGCGCTCGGAGAAGTGAGCCCGCCAGGCGTCGGTGTTGACGAGGCTGCCGTTGTGAGCCAGGGCGACAGGCCCATCGGCGGTGGTTTCCAGCAACGGCTGGGCGTTGCAGGCCTGCGAGCCGCCCGCGGTCGAGTAGCGGTTGTGCCCGATGGCTCCGAAGGTGGCCGGCCCCCCGTCGGTGGCCTCGCGGGCACGCATTTTCTTGGCAAGGTCTTCCAGCACCCGGCTCGGGAGGACATCGAGCACGAGCCCCATGCCGGTGTGGACGCTCAGGGCCTTGCCGTCGCTGACCGCGATGCCCGCCGACTCCTGGCCCCGGTGCTGCTGGGCATAGAGCGAGAGGTAGCAGTGCTGAACCGCGTCCGGGTCTCCCCAGACACCGACCACGCCGCACGCCTCTTTGGGGCCTGCTGCTTGGGGCTGAAGGACACGCAGAGGCAGTGGCTGGGGCATCGTGCAGAGTCTACGCGGGCCGGGCTTGACGCGGGCCGACGCGGGTGCTTGGATTGGCCTCATATCGGGCGCGTGCCCGGATCGTATCTCGCTGGCCCGAAGCCTCGGTCCCCGGCACGGTCGCCAAGCCAGCCTTGGCACCCGCGAGCAGCCCTCGTGCCCTCAGCACGAACCGCCCGCGGAGACGGAAGAAAGGAAGCCTGTCATGGCCCGTTACACCGGTCCCAAGGTCAAGTTGTCTCGCCGAGTGGGCGTTCCGATCGCGGACATCCCAAAGCACACCTCCAAGCGCGCGCTCAACCCCGCGGGCCAGCACGGCTACCGGGGCCGACGCCTTCGCGACTACGGCCTGCGCCTCAACGAGAAGCAGAAGCTCCGCTACCACTACCACGTGAGCGAGAAGCAGTTCCGCGCCTCGCTGGATCGTGCGACCAACCTGCGTGGCAACACGGGCGAGCTGCTGCTCCAGCTTCTCGACCGCCGGCTCGACAACCTCGTCCGCCGCACGGGCGTGGTCCGCACGATCTGGGCAGCGAGGCAGGTCGTCGCGCACGGGCACGTGCTGGTCAACGGCCGCAAGGTCGACAGGCCCTCGTACCAGGTGAACGTGGGCGACGTGGTCTCGTTCAAGCCCAGAATCCAGAAGGTGCTCCGCGAGACGATGGAAACGATGGCTGGCCACGAGGTACCGGGCTGGGTTGAATTCAACCCGTCGGAGCTGACGGGCCGCATCGTGGCGATGCCCACCGCGGACCAGATCCCCTTCGAGGTCAACACGAACCTCATCATCGAGTTCTACCGCTAAACCGCTGAATGCGGCCAGGCCGGGCCCGGATGGCGGGCTCGGCGCGGGCTGCTTCGGTGCGCTTGCGTTCCACTCTGCGACGACACTTTGCGACAACGCCCGGCCCCCTCGGCGAGGACCCCGCATGCTCAAGTTCCTGCGGAAGTACAACACGATCATCATGGTGGTCGGCGGCGTGCTGCTGATGATCGCGTTCCTGCTGCCTCAGGCGATTCAGCAGATCGGCTCGCGCGTGGGCGATAAGGCTGTTGCCACGCTCGACGGACGCGAAATCAAGAGCAGCGATATTGGACTGGCCGAGCGCGAAATCTCAGTGCTTCAGCGTTTGGCCCGCGTACCCACGGCCAGCGGCGTCCAGTCGCTTGTCGACGTGATGGTCGACCCGGACTACAAGGCCGAGCACTGGCTGCTGCTCACCGAGGCCGCAGACCGAGCCGGCTTTGTCGGAGACGCCGAGCACGGGCGTGGGTTCCTCGATGAGCTCGCGCAGACGCAGATCGTGCTCTACTTTCAGGCGTTGATGGTCCAGCAGGTCGCCAACCCAGCGATGGCGATGGCTCTTGCTCAGCAACAGTTTGAGAGCGAAGAAGGCCAGAGGCAGTACCGCGAGCAGCGCACATCGCTGCTTCGTCTCCGCAGCGAGGCAGCCAACCAGGCCCGCATGCTGCCCGAGGATGTCGACCGAGCGCTCGCCAAGCTGCGGGGCGTTCAGCGGATGCAAGCGGAGTACATCGGCTCGCTGCGGATGTCATCGGTCGAGGCCCAGCGGGTCGCGTCGTACTACACCGACACCGTCGTCGCGGACGTGCTGCCCCTGAGCGCCGATGCGCTGGCGGACCCGCTGCTCAACCCGACCGACGAACAGCTTGAGGCGCACTTTCAGCAGTACAAGGCGCTCAGGCCGGGCGAGGAGGGGCCGGGCTTTGGGTACCGACTGCCTGACCGCGTGAAGCTCCAGTGGATCGCGCTCGATCGGCAGGCGATTTCCGACGCGGTGCAGATCGACGTGCTCGCCATCGCCAAGGCCCACCAGGCCAACCGCACGCGGTACGTCGGCACGCTGACCGATGAGCGGACCCGCATCGAGTCGGATCTCCGCAACGAGCGTGTGAAGGTGCTGCTCGACCTTGCTGAACAAACCATCAAGGCTGAGATCGGCCGGCTTACCCTGCCGTTGGCAAAGGACGACGAGTACAAGGTGCTGCCCGCTGACTGGACCACGCCCGATCTGATCGCGATTGCCAGTACCGCCGCCGATGCTGTGCGAACCAAAGAAAGTATGCCGTCGTTCCCGACGCCCCGCGTGGTCCGTCGAGACGCGCAATGGCTTGATGCACGCAAGCTCAGTGAACTGGATGGCATTGGGCGTGCGAGCATTCGCACGACGGATGCACGCCAGCAGGTGCTTCCCATGATCGCTCTGGCGCTCTCAGTCAGGGAGCTTGAGCCCGAGGTCAGCCAGAGCATCCAGGTCGGTATCCCGTTCACGCGGAGCCCGCTGGAAGATTTTATGGGCAATCGGTACATCCTGACGGTGACCGATGCCGCCGAGGAAGGCGTGCCCGATTCGCTCGGCGAACTCATCGATCCGCAGGTCGTCCGCGACGACTGGCGCACCGCTCAGGCGTACGCGTTCCTGCTGGCTCAGCAGGCGTCGCTCGAATCGCTCGCGGTCGAGAGCGGGCTCGATGCGGTGGCCGATGCGTTGTTCCCGCCGGACATCACCGAGGAGTCGGAACGCCCGGTGATCCAGCGCGGTGTCGAGTTCGGCATTTCACAGATCAGGAGCGGCAACGCCCGCGCCCGGTACGACACCGACGCCGTCCGCGACGCGGTGCGCGCCAAGGCGGATTCGCTCGACCCGGTTGCTCCGATGGCGGACGTTATCGCTACCGATCGAACGCTTGCAGTCCCGGCTGAGGAGGCTCGGGTGCTGCTGATGGTCCGCATCATCGGCTTGTCGCCGCTGACCGTCGAATCCTTCCGTCAGCTTCGCGACCAGGCGATTCAGCGTGGCGTGCAGGACGACATCCGTGAGAGCGAGGTGCTCGCCACGCCGTTCGCGTTCAAAGAACTGAGCAAGACGCTCAACTACGAGCTTCGCGAGGGCAGTGCCCGTCGCGATCGCGGCAAGCAACGCGAATCGGACGCACCAGCTGAGTCAGACGAGGGCTGAGCCTTCGCCGAGCTACGCGAACGGCATGAGCAGCGCGGTGACGGCGGAATTGACGAGCCACGCCGAGGCCGACCACATCACATCGAAGCCGAACAAAAACATCAGCATGAACAAGCCAAGGCCCACGTACTGGCCCTGTGGCCCCTCGAACATGCGGCCGTAGGACGGCACGAAGTCTGCCAAGATCCGTGAGCCATCCAGCGGAGGCACCGGGATCAGGTTGAACATGAGCAGCACAATGTTGAGCAGCGCGCCGGCCCAGAACACCGTCGCCATGTTCACGCCGATATGGTCAGGGATCGAAGCCCCGACGCTCGAACTGCGGACCAGTTCCCATGATGCAAGCAGCACGATGCACCCGATCGCGAGCACCAGATTGACCGCTGGCCCAGCTGCGGCCACAAACGCCTCGGCGTAGCGACCACGCAGCCGCGACGGGTTCACCGGCATCGAACCCCAGGCGATCCCGATCACGGCAAACGCGATCAGACTCATCGTTCCCATGTGCACGAGCGGGTTGAACGTCATGCGGCCGAGTTCTATTGGCGTGCGGTCGCCACGCCGGATCGCGGCCCAGCCGTGGGCGAGTTCATGGAGCGTGATGCTCACGATCACCCACGCGGCCCACGCGATGGTGAGCACGGGGCTTGTCTGCCAGGTATCCGCCACCCACCAACCGCCCATGCGTGCCTCCAGCCGTTCGAGAGAGGATCAAAGAACAACCCCGCGGCACATGGTACCGCGGGGCTGGGTTCATGCATAAACGGATTGCACAGAGCCTGCTTACGCGACCTTGGCGGGCTCGGCCTTGGAGACCTTGACCGCGGTATCGACGAGTTGGTCGAACAGCTTGGGGTCCTCGATCGCGATCTGGCTGAGCATCTTGCGGTTGAGCAGGATGCCAGCCATCTTGAGCCCGCTGATGAACTGGCTGTACCGCGTGCCACGCATGCGGCAGGCCGCGGTGATGCGGGTGATCCACAGAGCGCGGAAGTCACGCTTGCGCATCCGGCGGTGCTGGTAGGCGTAGACGCCGGCGCGACGGACAGCATCCTTCGCGAGGTAGTAGTGGTTCTTGCGCGCACCATAGTAACCACGGGCCTGACGGAAGATGCGCTTCTTGGCTTTGTTGCGGGCGGCGCCCTTGCTTGCACGAGGCATGCTCGTTCTCCTTCACATCCGTCGGAGCGGCTCGATCAGCCGGCTTGCGTATCCCGACGCACAATTCTTTCATGCCCAAGCGGACGCTCCGCTCGGGCACGCTTTCGACGATCGCTACTTAGTCGGCGGTGGCTGCCGCAGCGGCCCGCTTTTCGGCCTGCATCGCGCGGCGCTGCTCGGGCGAGGGCGAACGCTTGCGGTCGGCTGCGGGCTGGGTCCGGCCGCGAAGGCGGCGGAACAGCAGCTTCTCAAGACGCTTGGCGTCCGAGTTGGCGAGGTACCGGTCCTTGCGGAGCTGGCGAAGGCGCTTGCCGCTCTTGTGCGAGCTCAAGTGCTTATGGAAGGCCGAGCGGTGGCGGGCCTTGCCGGTCTTGCTTATACGGATCCGCTTGAGCAGACCCTTGTGAATCTTGTTCTTGGGCATCGTGCCACTCCGTCTGTTTGGCGCCAGCCATCGCGGCTCGCGGCCTCCATGCTAGGCCCCTAGCCGGGGTCGGGCCACAGCCACCGGGGTCCGACTAGGCCTCAGAGGCAATCATGGCCCCAGAAAGTCATCGCCCGAACGGGCGGGAATCTCGGTGCCCCGGATGGGTTCGATTCGGCCCGTCCGCTCGAAGGCTTCCACGACCGCCTCGATGGCCCGAGGCAGGTAGATGTTGTCGCCCGTTTCAAGCACCGGGCTGGCGGTCCAGTTGACCGAGCCATCGGAAAACAGCACCTGCTGACCCGAGCCGAGGTGGTTGAGGCTGTTCTCTCGCGGCATGATGGGCTGGCCACGGGCGGCCCGTACCACTACCGGTGAGCGGTCGGCTGCGATCACGAAACGCTGGCCCTCGCCGAGCGTGGGCGTGCCCCGCCGGGTGATGATCCGGTAGCTGTAGCTCACCTCATCGAACGAGTGCCAGTCGTCGTCCGTCGCGCTGAAATGCTCGGACGGAGCGTGCTCATTGCCCGGGCACGCGAGATCGCCAACCTGCGCGTAGCCGGTGCGGGCGAGCGTGAACAAGTTGGCGGAATTGGACTGTTCAGCGCCCTTGCCGACGTTCCACCAGGTCTGTCCGCCGCCAAAGCCAGCGGTCGCTGCGGGCAGGTGTTCGCGGAAGTCCCCGCCGTAGAGGCCCATCGCCGAAGCCATGGACTGCATGTTGGAGGCGCAGACCGCGCGCATCGAGGCGGATCGCCACGAGGTCAGCGCGGGCCAACCGACCGAAACCACGATCAGGAGCATGGCTGCGATCGAGACGAGGTCCGCGAAGCGTTGCCGGGCGGGCGGGCGAATCCGGATCGGCTCAGGGATTTTGTCGACAGCTTCGATCCGTGCCATCGTGCGTTCGAGCAGATCGCTCGGCAGAACAGGCCCGCCGCTGGTCACGGTTCGGGCCGAAGCAGCGATCGCGGCGGCTCTCGATCGCAGCTCACGCGGGGCCTTGTGCGCGTCAAACCCGAGGGCCATCATCGCGTCGATGGCATCGGCATCGAGCGAACCAAGTGCTTCATTCGAAGAAGCCGCAGCGCGATCGCCCTGCTGCACCCGCAGCATGACCACATCGGCGAGGCCCTCAGTGGGCTCGGCGTCCGTATCAAGCTGGCTGAGCAGGGCGCGGTAGCGTGCGCTCGCCGCCTGTACATCGCCAGCAGCACCTTCGAGTGCCTGGGCGAGCAAGGCCTCGATCGCCGGCTGGTTGTCCTGACCCGCGTGCTGACCCGATGGTTCGTTCATCGCTCGTCTCCAGGTCCTCGTCCGGGCTCGGTGCCGGACGATTCGCTCTCGCGCTGGACCGCGGCCCAGTGCTTGGCAAACCCCCCGACCGCTGCGTGCAGCCGGGACTTGACCGTGCCGAGCGGTATGCCGAGGTCGTCGGCGATCTGGGCGTAGCTGAGCCGCTGGAAGTAGGCCAAAAGCAGTATCTCCCGCAGCGACCAGGGCAGCCGATCAATGGCCCGCTGCACCATCTGGTCTCGCTCCTCGGTGGCCAGCGCCGCCTCAGGACCCGGCTCATCGAGAGCCATCAGGTCCGCGAAGGTGACCCTGCCATCGCTCGTTCCGACCGGCGCCGACAATGGCAACTCCGACCGCCGAACCTTCTTACGCAGCAAGTCCCTGGCCTTGTTCGCTGCAATCGTGAACAACCACGGACGAAATCTGCGTGTGATGTCAAAACGGTCCGCCGAGAGATGAACCTGAAGGAACGCCTCCTGAAACGCATCCTCCGCGATGTGCCTATCGCCCGATAGCCTAAAGAGAAACCGAAAGAGATCGCCCTGATGCCGCTCGATGAGCGTCCGCAGTGCAGCCGAGTCGCCCGTGCGGTGGGCCTCGAACAGCTTTTCATCGCTGAGTTCGCCCAATGGCGGCCCCTTCTGGCCCACTGGCGAGCCTCCCGATCATTCCCCGCCCCACTACGGGCGGCCAGCCCCGAGAGTTTGCCCGGCCTGCTGTGCATTCGTCTGCGGCACACCCGCCATCAGGACCGATAGCCCGCTAGGACCAGTCCGTGGCCCGAGATCGTATCGATGAGGATACCGTCCCGGGTGCAATGCGGTGGCCCGGCGGGCGTTGGAGCACACGATGGGGCAGCCACAACGCGAATCCGACCCAGGCGCGCCAAGCGTGCAGGCGGAGCGTGAAGGGGTTGCCCCGGCTGAACACGCGGCGGTCGAGCCGCGGATCGTCCGTGCCGCACTCGCCGGCGACCAGGACGCTTGGTGCGAACTCGTCCACGCCTACACACGCCGGTTGTACGCTCTTGCGTACAGCAGGCTCAGGCGGGTGGACCTGGCGGAGGAGGTTGTGCAGTCCGTGTTTGCGACCGTGGCCAACAAAGTCTCGACCGGGGGCTACGCCGAGCAGGGCCAGTTCGAGGCCTGGCTGTTCCGCATTGCGGTCAACCGCATCCGTGACCAAATTCGCATCGCCCGGCGGAGCAAACGGATCGACTCACCCGAGGCTTTGAACGAAGCGCAGGCTGAGCCCGCCACGACGACCGACACGGACGCCGAACTTCTCGCGAGCCTGAGAGCCGGGCTTGGCGAGCTATCAGATAAGGACCGTGAGATCATCGAACTCCGTCACCACGGGCAGATGAGCTTCAAGCAGATAGCTTCGATGCTCGACGAGCCCGTCGGCACACTGCTCGCCAGACACCATCGGGCGCTGGCCAAACTGCGAGACCTGCTCGCACCCTCCGATCAAGCAACAGCCGGCTCAGCCCAACGACCAACCGCCCCGAACCGTAGGCTCCAAACACCATGAACCAAGAGCAACACCATCCAACTGATCCATCGTTGCAAGCGGTTGAACGCGGGCTCGATGCACTCGCCAAAGCCGATGCCTCCACCATGCCCAGCGGGCTGGCCCAGCGTGTAGCAGCTACGAACCCTGCACCCGATGTTCCCGTGCCCGTGCTCCGTTTCTCGGCGTTCAAGCGGATGTCGATCGGCCTCGCCGCTGCGGCTGCGTTGGCCTTGCTCGCGCTGCCCGTGTGGCTCACCAAGCCCGCGCCGGCTCCATCGCCCGTGCTGCAGGCCGCCTACGACGCGGACGCGCTGGAACTGTTCGAGGTGGCGACCGCATCGCTCGCGACGGGTTCAGCCGAGGGCATCGATGCCCTGTTCGAGGACACCCAATCGTTTGACGCCGCAGCCGAGCCGGACACCTCGTGGCTCGAAGAATCGGAAGCGATCTGACCATGCACAGGCTTCTGACCATTGCTGTCTGCTGCACTGTTCTCGGGGCTTGGTCCCCGGCGGCGCGCGCCCAGCAGGACGATCCGCAGGGCGTATCGCCCGAGCGCAGCCGGGCGATCGTTGAACGCGCGATGCAAGAGACCCGCGATCGGCTGGCGGCGCTCGAGGCGTTGCAGGCCCGGCTCGATGCGGGTGAGCCCGTCAGCCGGGAGGAGTTCCGTCAGGCTCTCGGGTCGGGCGATGAACGCAGACCCGATCGGTTGGCGGGAGAGCCTGAAGGGTTCGAACGCAGCCAGCGTGGCGAGCGTTCCGATGAGAGACGCCCCGAACGCCGACCCGGCGAACCGGCCCCGCCATCGCACGATCCGCAGTGGGACCTGCCCTGGGCCGAACTCGATGCGGAACACCAACAGCGGGTGCGTGGGTTCTTGCAAGAGCACGCCCCGATCGCCTACAGCAGGCTTGAGCAATCGGATGGTCCCATCGCCGAGCGCATCCTCGGGCGTGCGATGGCGCCGCGTGCCATCCGCGTGCTCAGAGCGCAAGACACGGACCCGGACCTTGGCAAGCTCTCGATCGAGGAGTTCAAGGCGGGCGTCGGGCTGTTTGAGGCGGGCAGGCTGTTGCGAGAGGCGTTCGTCGAACAAGGCGAAGAAAGCGACGTCTTTGGCCAGGCCCTTGAGGGCTTCCGCGAAGCGATCGGCCGAGAGATCGACGCCAAATACGCGATCCGTGCGTACGAATTCCTCCAGCTTGAACTGAGGCTCGCCGAGCAGCGGGAGGCTCTGGCTGCGGAAGCGGGCAAACGCGCCGACCGCATCCGCGAGTCGACCGAGCAGGTGCTCGCACGGATCAAGGGCCAGGGCCGAGGCCGGGCCTCCCCCGGCGAAGAGGGCGGGCGAGGCCCGCGCCGAGATCGCCAGCCCGGCGGGCCATAACCCCGACCCCGCTGAACTAAGTGCCCCAGGCGTGCGCCCGATCAGGCGCGGTCGATCTGGTCACCTCCAACGGACGCGGGGGCCTGCTGCGTATACGATTTCGCAGCCCCGGCTGCGTGATCCGACTTGGACCATGCATGCGATGGGGCCTGAAAGGAATCACCCAATGGCCCTACGCATCGGCATCAACGGTTTTGGACGCATCGGTCGGCTGGTCTACCGCATCGCGGCTCAGGACCCCAACATCGAAGTGGTCGCGGTCAATGACCTCGTCCCTTCGGACAACCTGGCCTACCTGCTCCGCTACGACACCATGCACGGGCGGTTCCGCATCAACGGCAAGCTCGCTCAGGTTGAGGCCAAGGGCGAGACCGCCTTCACGGTCAACGGCAAGACCACCGAGACCAAGGCCGAGCGCGACCCGGCCAAGCTGCCCTGGGGCGACTGGGGCGTGGACTATGTGCTCGAATCCACGGGCTTCTTTACTACCTACGACGATGCGCACAAGCACATCGAGAACAACGGCTGCAAGCGGGTGCTGCTCTCGGCGCCGACCAAAACGCCCGACACGGTCAAGACGATGGCGTACAAGGTCAACCACGAGACGTACGATCCCAAGACCGACGTGATCGTCTCCAACGCAAGCTGCACGACCAACTGCCTGGCGCCCGTGGCCAAGGTCATCAACGATTCGTTCGGCCTCGAAGAGGGCCTGATGACCACCGTGCACGCCGTCACCGCGACCCAGCCCACGCAGGACGGGCCATCGAAGAAGGATTGGCGAGGCGGGCGCAACGCCTACCAGAACATCATCCCTTCGAGCACCGGCGCGGCAAAGGCCGTGGCGCTGTGCATCCCCGCCCTCAAGGGCAAGCTGACAGGCATGGCCTTCCGCGTGCCGACGGCGGATGTCTCGTGTGTCGATCTTACGTTCCGCACCGCCAAGTCGGCTTCGATCAAGGCGATCAACGAAGCGATGAAGTCGGCGGCCAACGGCGCGATGCAGGGCGTCCTCGGGTACACCGAAGACGACGTGGTATCGAGCGACTTCATCGGGGATGCGCACAGCAGCATCTACGACGCGGGCGCAGCGATTGAACTGAACGATCGGTTCTTCAAGATCGTTTCGTGGTACGACAACGAGGCCGGCTACGCGGCGCGGTGCGTGGACATGCTGAAGCTGTTTGCAAGCAAGGAAGGCTGAGGCCGACCGGGCAGCCGCGACCACCGGGGAACCACAATAGTGGACCTGTACGAGCTCAAGATCAGAAGCCAGCAACTGGTCTCGGAACTGCGCGCGCTGAGCTGGAAAGACCCCGATCAGCGCAAGGTGCTCGTGCTGCTTGCCGGCGGCGGCGTGCTCGCGTTGCTCGTACCTATCGCAGCGGGGGTGCTGCTGGTGCCCGCGGTGACCACCAGTCAGGCCGAGCGGGCTGCGGAGATGAACGAGGACACCCGCCCGGCGGTCACGACGCTTTCGAGCCTCGAACGGGTGCGCGATGAACTCTCGCCGAGGCTTCGTCAGGACGATCGGTTCGCAGCGGTGCTGATCCGGCCCGGGACTTCCGCCGAGGCCCCCGATGCCGTCGCCACGCTGCAAGGCTCGGTGATTGATCGGGCTGCGTTCGAGGCGCTGGTGGCGCTGCTCGATGCATACGAACTGGCGGAGGCGGTCCACGTCCGCGTGTCCATCGAGCCCGCCCGCCCACAGCCAGCCCCAGACGGGTAAGCTGAACGCCCATCCAACAGGCCCTTTCGCGGAGAATTTGACCATGAACGACCAGAACAACCAAGGCGACCCCGGCTTCACCGAGCAACCCACAGCGCCCGCGGGCGGTGCACCGGCGGGGCAGACGCCGCCCGCCGAGCTCTCGCCGAGCGAGGTGCAGAGCAAGAAAATCCTCTGCGGCGTGCTGGGCATCCTGCTCGGAGCCTTTGGTGTCCACAAGTTCATCCTCGGCTACACCAAGCCGGCTGTCATCATGCTGTGCGTTTCAATCGCGGGCATCATCACTTTTTGCTTCCTGGTCGGGCTACCCATGTATGCAATGGGCATCATCGGGCTGGTCGAGGGCATCATCTACCTGACCAAGTCGGATGCCGAATTCAAGGCGATGTACCTTGACGGCACCAAAGAGTGGTTCTGACATTTCACGAGGGCGCGCATGATTCAGATCAACGGCGTTCATCCGCCCGCACCCCGCAACGTGCTGGGCGGGGAACTTCAGACGTGCTCCGTGGACCCGCTCACCGGGTTCTTTCGCGACGGGTGCTGCGACACGGGGCCTGACGACCTCGGTGCGCACACGATCTGTTGCATCGTGACGGCGGAGTTTCTGGCTTTTTCCAAGCGGGCGGGTAACGACCTGACCACACCCATGCCCGAGTACGGGTTCCCGGGACTTAGGGCGGGCGACCGCTGGTGCGTGTGCGCCGGGCGATGGCGTGAGGCGTTCGAGGCGGGCCTAGCCCCGCAAGTGGTGCTGGAAGCCACGCATGAGCGCGCGCTCGATGTGGCGAGCATAGAAGAGTTACAATCCGCGGGTTAGTGGGGTCTGGGTTCTTGCGAGGTTGCTCCATGTTCATGCGGATGGTCTACGACGAGAAGCTCGCACAGGCAGCGTACGTCATCGGCTGCCAGAAAACGGGCGAGGCGCTGGTCATCGACCCCGAGCGCGATGTCGACCGGTACATCGCGCTAGCCGAGGCCAACGGGCTCAAGCTTGTGGCGGCTGCCGAGACGCACATCCACGCGGACTTCGTATCGGGCTCGCGCGAGTTGGCTGAACGCACCGGCGCAAAGGTGTATGTCTCTGACGAGGGCGACGCCGACTGGAAGTACCAGTGGCTCGATAAGAAGCTTGGCGGTGGCGCGTACGACCACCAACTGCTCAAGCACGGCGATTCGTTCAGCATCGGCCGCATCGAGTTCAAGGTGCTGCACACGCCGGGCCACACGCCCGAGCACATCGTGTTTCTCATCACGGACCACGGCGCTGGCGCGGACGCTCCCATCGGAATGGCCACGGGCGACTTCGTGTTTGTGGGCGACCTGGGACGGCCCGACCTGCTTGAGACTGCTGCGGGCCAACCGGGCGCGATGGAGCCGTCGGCCCGCAGGCTCTTTCAGACCGTTCGCACGCTGGACGACGTGCCCGACTTCGTGCAGGTGTGGCCCGCGCACGGCGCGGGCAGCGCCTGCGGCAAAGCACTTGGCGCGGTGCCCATGAGCACGATCGGGTACGAGAAACGCTTCAACCCGGCGATCGTGGCGGCGAAGAACGAACAGGGCTTCGTTGATTTCATCCTGGCGGGTCAGCCCGAGCCGCCGATGTACTTCGCGAACATGAAGCGCGACAACAAGCTCGGTCCGAGGGTGCTCGGCGGGCTGCCGACGCCAGAGCGAGTGACCATTGATCGGCTTAAGGCGCTCGACCCGCAGCACGTCGCCATCGTCGACACGCGGCCATGGGACCAATTCCGCGCCGGGCATGTCGCAGGCTCGCTGTCGCTGCCGATGATCAAGTCGTTCAGCACCGATGCGGGCTCGCTCGTGAGAGACACCGAGGATATCTACCTGATCGTTGAGCCCGCGCAGCTCGAACAGGCGGTACGCGAACTCATCCGCGTCGGGCTCGACCGCATCGTCGGCTGGCTGCCAAGCAGCGAGATCGCTGGCCAAGGGCTCGCGTCGGTTTCCGAGATCGAGCCTGCCGAAGCGCGATCGCACTTCGCCGAGCACAGCGCCGATCCGCTGGATGTTCGCCGCGCCACGGAGTTCGCCGAGGGGCACGTCCCCAGCGCGGTCAACATCGCCCACACCCGGCTCATGGGCCGCATGGGCGAAGTGCCAACCGGCAAACCGCTGATCGTCAACTGCCGAAGCGGCGTTCGATCAGCTCGAGCGTGCGCGTACCTGCAGCGGGCCGGCCGAGAAGTCTTCAACCTCAAGGGCGGTTTTCTTGCGTGGGAAGCATCAGGCGCTGACGTGCAGCACCCCGAGTCCACCCCCGCAAGTTAGACCCGTCAGGCCTTGATAATCGTCGCCTTGCCAGGCTTCGCCTTGGCCATCACGTTGCGCGTGTCGAGAATCAGCTTCGAGTGGTCGGCAAGAAGCTGGTAGTCCACCGCGTCGTGGTCTGTGATAATAAGCACCGCGTCCTGAGCACCAACCTGCTCGGGCGTAAGCCGAGCGGATTCCAGATCGAAGTCATACTTCCGCATCAGCGGGAACCGCGCGATGTGCGGGTCGTGGTAGCTCACCCACGCGCCCGCCTGCAGAAGCAACCGGATGATCTCCGCTGCCGGCGTCTCGCGCACGTCGTCCACGTTCTTCTTGTACGCGAGGCCCATCACCAGCACCCGCGCACCGCGGAGCGGCTGGCCTCGCTCCGCAAGCTCATCACGCAGCGTGTCGACCACATGCGCAGGCCGCCTTCGGTTGATCTCGCCCGCAAGCTCTATGAACCGCGTCGGCTTGCCGAGCGATGCAGCTCGCCACGAGAGGTAGAACGGATCGATCGGGATGCAGTGCCCCCCAAGCCCCGGCCCCGGATAGAACGCCTGGTAGCCGAACGGCTTGGTCGAGGCCGCGTCGATCGCCTCCCAGATATCAACGCCCATCGCGGCCAGCGCAGGTTTCAGCTCGTTGACCAACGCGATGTTGACCGCGCGGTAGATGTTCTCCAGCAGCTTGGCGGACTCGGCGACCTCGGCGGTGCTCACGGGCACGACCGTATCGACCGCGGGAACAAACAGCCGTCGCGCCAGCTCGGTGTCCGTGGCGCTCAGCCCGCCGACCAGCCTGGGTGTTGTGCGGGTGGTATGCGATGTTCGACCCGGGTCTTCACGCTCGGGGCTGAAGGCGAGAAACACATCGCGTCCGAGTTCCAGCCCCCTCTGCTTGGCGGCGGCAGAGAGGATCGCGCCGCTGACCTCGCGGGTTGTTCCGGGGTAGCTCGTGGAAGTCAGCACCACAAGCTGGCCCTTGCGCAGGTAGTCCGCGACGAGCTGCGTAGACGACTCGACGTACCGCAGGTCCGGACGATTGGCCGAGTCCAGCGGAGTAGGCACGCAGATGATGACCGCGTCCGCCTCGGCCAGCCTTGAAGCATCGGTCGTGGGTTCGAACCGGACCGAGGCCGCCAGCTCGTCGTAGAGCTCCTGACCAAGATGCTTCAGGTACGCAGTGGCGCTGTTGAGCGCCTCGATCTTGGCGCCGTCGATATCAAAGCCAACCACGCCAAAGCCCGCGTCGTGCATGGCCCGGGTCATCGGCAGCCCGACATAACCGAGCCCGACGATGGCGACGGTCGCTGTGCGCTCATCGAACCTGGCCGCTATATCTGCCGCTGTGGCTGTGAGCGGTGCCGGTAGTTCGTCATGCTTGGTCACGCGGTTGCCCTCCGTGGTCGCTTCGCGCCGGCTTGCATCAGGGCATGGCCGTCGTCATGGCTTCCATCGGGTCGCCCACGCCCAGCGGAATCCCGAGCCAGTTCCAGATAAGCAGGAATGTGGTCCAGATGATGGCGAACACGATGGTGTATGGAAGCATCATGGCGATAAGCGTGCCCATGCCAGCCTTGGGTGCGTACCGCTGCATGAACACGAGCACGATGACGAGGTACGCGTTGAGCGGTGTGATGATATTTGTGACCGAATCGCCGATGCGGTACGCGACCTGCGTAAGTTCGGGCCGGATCCCGATGAGCATGAACATGGGCACGAAGATCGGCGCGAACAGCGCGTACTTGGCGGACATGGAACCCACGAACAGGTTGAACACCATGACCAACAGAATGAAGGCGATGAGCAAGAGCGGCGTGGGCAAACCCTGATCAAAGAGCCACTCGCCGCCGCTGAACGCGAGCATGGTGCCGAGATTGGTCTCCATGAAGTAGGCCACAAACTGGCCCGCAAAGAACGCGAGCACGATGATCGGGGCCATCATGGCCATCGAGTCGATCATGTGCTTGGCCGCGTCCTTGGTGGACTTGACGTTCCCGACGGTCGCCCCGTACGCGATGCCCGGCAGCACGAAGCACATGAACATGAGCGGCACGACGACCGCGACCCAGCGAGGGAAGCTGCCGTCTTTGCCGTGGAGGGGCGAGCCGTCCCAGAAGTGCAGCGTGACGATGGTGCCGATGAGGGCTGCAAGCAACGCCATCGCGCGCACAAGGCCCTTGACCTCGATGGGATCGAGCTTGCCGATGTCCTTCTTCGCATGGGCCGCGGCAACCGGGTCCGGACCGCCCTGCTCGGCGGATTTCTTGGCGAGGCGCTTCTCGACGAACATCGCGGACACGCCCCAGCCCACGAACGAGATCAGGACCGTTGAACTCGCCAGGAAGTACCAGTTGCTCGTGGCAGACACCTGCCGCGCGGGATCAGCAATTTGGGCCGCGTTCTGGCTCAGGTTGGCCATCATCGGCTCGAGGCTCGTGATGAGCAGGTTGGCGTTGAAGCCAGCGGACACGCCCGCGAACACCGCCGCAATGCCCGCCAACGGCGAGCGGCCCGCAGCCAGGTAGATCGCTGCGGCCAGCGGCGGGAGCACCACATAACCGGCATCAGTGGCGAGCGACGACATGATCCCGATGAACACCATCGATGGGGTAAGGAGCGAGCCGGGCACGTTGCGCATAAAGATCTTGATGAGCGCCGCGATCAGTCCGGTCTTCTCCGCGACACCGATGCCGAGCATGCCTAGCAGCACCACGCCGAGCGGCGCGAAGCCCATGAAGTTGTGCTCCATCGACTTGAGGCACCAATAGAGCCCCTCACTCGTGAGCAAACTGGTGGCGAACGTGACCGTGCCGTTGTTCACAAGCACCTGCGTTTCCTCGCCCGTTTCGGGGTCGGGGACCATTCTGACGGTCTTGCCAAACACCGCCCAGCCGAGTTCGGCGAAGTCGATCGGTTCACCGGAATCGTCGCTGACCACCTCGCCGGTGTCCGCGACCACGAGGTGCGCCTCCGTGCCGGCGTCGGTCTCCACGAGTTGATAGCTTGCAACGTCCTTGAGCGGACCGGCCGTTTCGTCGAAGACGGGCGAGCCATCTTCATCCATGACGGGCAAACCATCGGTTCCGAACTTCTGCGGGTAGATCGGATTGCCCGCATCATCCGTCTTCACCCGCCGGATGACCGCAAGCTGTTCATCCACGCCGCCCGCCGCATTGCCCACTGCGTCCCACTCTACGCGCCAGCCGCCTGGCATCGAGGGCGCGAACACGGCGCTGGCGACGAGCACGGCCGCGGCGCCGATGAGGAACAGGAAAGCGGGATCAGGCAGCTTGTTGCCGAGCCACTCGATGCCATCGAGGATGCCGCCCATCTTCTTGGTTGGCTGGGGGCTGGTGGTCTCTGGTGAGGTCGGCTGGTTGGGTTCGCTCATCGCGGCTCCGGGGCTTGGGCGTCTCTGGCTAGTGGCGTGCCGGGGCACGGTCCGGTTGGGGAGGATACAACCATCGCCATGACCGTCCACCCCGACCCCCATCCTGAGCCCGCAGGTTCCTTCGATCCCGATGCTGCTGCGGGCAGCGAAGGGTCGTTGTTCGGCCTGCCCGAGCACCCCAGCCCGCTGATTGAAGTACTGCCCGCAGCCTACGAGGCGACCACGTCCTATCGCACGGGCACCGCCGGCGGGCCAGCAGCCATCGCCGAGGCCTCGCTCCAGGTCGATCTCGACGATGCCCGGTTTGGCCAGATTTGGAAGGTCGGCATCGGATCCCTCGAAGCGCCCGATGCCTTGGAGTCGCTTGGTCAGCAGGCAAGCGAGCTCGCCCGGCCGATCATCGAGCGCGGCGGGGCGACCGCTTCAGATGCGCGCGTGGTCGCCAAGATCGATGCCCTCGCCGAGCGGGCCGCGGCCCTCATTCGCGAATCGGTGGCATCCATCCTCGCACGCGATCGGGTGCCCGCGATGCTCGGCGGGGAGCACGCGGTGTCGCTCGGAGCCATCGAGGCGGTGGCCGCCGCGCACCCCGGCGTGGGCGTGCTCCAGATCGATGCGCACCTCGACCTTCGCGACCGGTTCGAGGGCTTCGAGCACTCGCACGCCTCGGTCATGTTCAACGCCCTCCGCCGCGCCGAGGGGCTGGCGAACATCACAGCGGTGGGCATCCGCGACCACGGCACAGCCGAGCGCGAGATGGCAGAACGTGACCCCCGTGTGCGCCTGTTCACTGACGATGCGCTCGCCGATGAACTTGCTTCGGGCCGGACGTTTGGCGACTGGTGCGATGAGGTGGTCAGCACGCTGCCCGAGCGGGTGTACGTGTCGTTCGATATCGACGGGCTCGATCCGTCGCTTTGCCCATCGACGGGCACGCCGGTGCCGGGCGGGTTCACCTGGCCGCAGATCAGCGTGCTGCTGGGCAAGCTCGCCGAGAGTGACCGAACGGTTGTTGGCGTTGACCTCGTCGAGGTTGGGACCGAGCAGGCGATCGACGCGATTGTGGGCGCTCGATTGCTCTACCGGCTTTGCGGCGTGGTGGCGAGGCAGCGTTCAGCCACGGGATGAATAGCCTGTGCTACCTCAAAAGCCACAGGATGAAATCCTGTGCCACCAAAGAGCCACTCATACCCTCACGCGCGACCAGCCGCCCTGCATGAAACGGCCGGTGAACAGGGCAGCGCGGAACACAAGCTCGATCGACATCCCGATCCATATGCCGTTGAGCGATGGTTCATCGAGGAACGGGTGCTTCAGATAACCCCCGCCGGGCATCGGCAGGTCGATGCCCGAGAATGCGTATACCAGCGGCAAACGCACGGCGTACATCGAGACCCACGTCATCACGAGCACCGCTTTGGTGTCACCCGCGCCACGCATCGCGCCACGCATCAGCAATGACACCGCAAATGGGATCTGCACCGTGCCGATGATGAACAGCAGCATCGGTGTCATCGCCAAGTGCTCGGGCTGCGAAGTGATCAGCCCCGTGAGTGTCTTGGGCAGCAGCATGAGCACGAAGCCAAACCCGCCCATAATCGTCACAGAAATTCCCAGGCAGATCAGGATCGCCCGCTTCGCGCCCGCCTTGCTGCCAGCGCCGAGGTACTGACCCGCGAGCGTTGCTGCGGCCATGCTCATCGCAAAGCCCGGCAGAAAGCTCACCGCCTCGATGCGGATCGCGATAAGGTGCGCCCCCAGCGCCCCGCCGGTCGCGCCCACGCCCCGCACCATCAGCACGATCAGGGCGTTACCAAACCACAGGCCCGCGGTCTCGATAAAGTTTGGGATGCCCACGCGGATCAGCCGAAGCGATGTGTGTTTATGCAGCCTGAGCCTGCGCTTGAGCAGGCGAACCCCGCCGACACCCCGCGCGAGCACCAGCACCGCGAGGGCGGCCCCCACCGTGTGGGCGAGCATCGTGCCCCACGCCACGCCCACGACTCCAAAGTCCAGCGGCGACGGGTTCGTCAGCCACACCTGCTGAACCCCGGCCGCGTCGGCACGGGTCAGGTCCACGCCGCTGAAAAGCCAACTGCACGAGATGTTCACCGCGTTCACCGCGATCATCACCCACAACGGCTTGACCGAGTCGCCCGCGCCCCGCACGCACGCGATGCCCACCAGCAGCACCGACGACATCGGCGTGCCGATGGCGATGATCCGCATGTACGCCGCGAACGACTCCGCCGCGATGCGGCCTCGCTCCAATGCAAGCGCGACGTTCGCAGGATCGAGGCCCTCGAGCTCGATGTCATGGACCCGGAATAGCGCGTTGCCCGCTGGCGCTGAAGCCACAAAAATCGCGAGCCCCACGAGCACGCCGCTGAGAAGCGCCAGCACCAGCGCCTGGCCCACCGCTGCGTTGGCGACCGCGAGCCTTGACTTGCCCACGGACCGGCTGACCAGCGCTGTCGCCCCCACGCCCAGCGCCATGCTGATGAGGCTGATGAGCCACAGCAGGTACCCAGCGACCGCGATCGCGTCGGTCTCGGCCACGCCCACCTGCGCAGAGATAATGGTGTCGGTCATGCCCACGAGCCAGTTGAGCAGCGACTCGATCAAGATCGGCCAGCTCAGCACCCAGATGGCCCCGCCCATCGTCAGCCCGCGAAGCCGTCCCTTTTTGAGTCGGCCCTCGTCGTCCAGGCCCGGGGCGTCGGCCGCGTCGGGCGCGATCGCCACCCGCTGCACGATCCCCCGCCAGTCGCTGAGGATCGGCAGCCGCTTGCGCCAGGGTGTGTTCTTGCGTTGCCCCAGCATCCGTGCCTCCACGCCGATCCCTCAGCGAGCGGATGGTAGGGGCTGGCCGGAAGTGTGATCTCGCCAATTCCAACACATCAAAGCAACCGTTCGATAGGCTGATCATGAACCAACGGAGGCTCACCGATGCCAAGAGGCAACATAAGCGTCACACTGGCCCTCGTCTTGAGTATCCCGCTTCTTGCCGGGTGCAAGTCCAGAAACTCCCAGCACCACCCAACCGAGACCACCAGTTCCAGCGATGCCAAACTGGTGTTCCACCTCAGCGATTCTGGGTCGGACGCTCCGTTCGCGAACGAGTCCGATCGAGGGCCAGTCTTCGCTGTCTGGTCTGACGGAGTGGTCGCCCGGCATCCGAACTTTCCGAAAGCCGGTGCCGAGGCGATCGTGTACTCCAAGCTAACTGATATCCAATATCAGCATGTGCTGGAGTTGGCTGCTGGCACGATTACATCCTGCGAAGGAATCTCGTTGATGGTGCCCGACGGGAGGGCGCTAAGAGTCTACCTTCACTCAGATGACCATCCCGAGCCACTCTGGATCTGGTACTGGTACCTGGATCAGCCCGCAGAGACCCCATGTTTGAGTTCGATACAGGAACTCATAGCGTTCTGTGAGGCCACAGAGTTTGTTCCCATCGAGATGGGATCCGTCGAACGCGGACGAAGATTGAAATCGTTCGAATAGCTGTGTCGCGTGGACATCGCGCACCAAACACGGTCACCGAACGAATATCCAGAATCTCACCCCAGCAACTGATCGAGCAACTCTGGCACACCCTGGCCGCGCGTGGCGACGGTCTCGAATACCGGCCGGCGGCCCGCGATCTCGCGCAGGTCTCGCACCAGTTCGTTCTCGCCCGGGTGGTCGGCCTTGTTGCACACGAACAGGTCGGCGATCTCCAGGATGCCCGCCTTGTCCATCTGCACCGCGTCGCCCATGCCGGGTGTGAGCACGACCATCGTCGAGTCAACGTGGTCACGGATCATCGTCTCGTTCTGGCCTGCGCCGACGGTCTCGACGAAGACCGTGCTGAACGCCCCCCCGCCGCCCTCGAACTCGACGCCGCCGATGAGTTCGAGGATCTCGTCGAGCGAGGCGTAGTCCTCGCCGCGGATAGCAAACGAGCGGTAGAACACGCCGTCGCCCAGGTTGTTGAAATCGACGCGAAGCCGGTCACCCAGCAGCGCCCCGCCGGTGATCGGGCTCATGGGGTCGAACGCGACGACGGCGCAGCGTTCATTGGTGCCCGCCGCCGCCTGTCGTCTGCTGAACTCACCCACCAGCTGCGCGACCAGCGTGCTCTTGCCCGCACCGGGCGAACCGGTCACCCCGATGATCCGCGCGGGCCGCTGGCGCTTGGCATCCGCGCGGAGCGTGTCGCCCTTGGCGCCCTTGGTCTCGGGTCGATCGGCGGCGTGTACGAGCGAGAGATCGCGCGCGAGCTGGGCGACGACTCCGCCGCCCTCGATCTTGGCGGCTCGCACCTTGACGGCTTTGCAGACCGCATCGACGATGTCTTGCAGGCCCGTGCCCGTGGGGAACAGCGCCGCAACGCCCGCAGCGAGCAGGACCTTGGTGTCTTCCTGCGGCAGGATGCCGCCCATGTACACGGGCAGGTCGGGCCTGCCAACCTTCTTGAGCGATTCGACCAGCATCGGACCAAGTTTCAGGTGGCTGTTGCTCATCATGCTGGCCGCGATCACGTCGCAGTCCTCGTCGCGTGCGCTGATCGCCAGGCTCATGGGCGTTTGCCACAAGCCCGAGTAGATGACGTGGATGCCCGAGTCGCGCAGCGCCCGGGCGATGACCTTCACGCCCCGGTCGTGGCCATCAAGGCCCATCTTGCCCAGCAGCACGCGGGGGCGGTGCGGCAGTGCCTCGCAGCGATCCTTCTTCTCGAACTCACTCGTCGCTGCGCCTAGTGCTTGAGCCATCTCGCTGAACTCCTGATGCTGCCCGGGCGGATGGCTCCGGGGTCGGTTTGGGTTTCCGGCCTCGATGACCCACTTGTGCCACGTGGCCCACTCTAGAGCAGCAAACCGCCCTCTCGCGCGAGAGGGCGGTGCCAAACCGATCACGTCGGCTCAGGCTGGGCGCGCGAGCACGCGATTGGGTCGAAAGGTCAGTCCTCGATCTTCATCCCGGTGTGCTTGGCGGTGAAGGCGTAGACATCGGCGAGTTCCTCGATAATCATCGAGGTCGGCTTGCCGCTGCCGTGGCCTGCGCGGGTCTCGATGCGGATCAGCACCGGGTTGTCACCCTCGTGCGCCTCTTGCAGCCGTGCTGCGAATTTGAACGAGTGGCCCGGCACCACGCGGTCATCGGTGTCGGCGGTGGTGACGAGCGTCGCCGGGTAGGCGGTGCCGTCCTTGAGGTTGTGGTAAGGCGAGTAGCCCAGCAAGTACTGGAACATGTCCTCGGACTCTTTGGAGGAGCCGTAGTCGTCCGTCCAGTACCGACCCGCGGTGAACGCATCAAAGCGGAGCATGTCCATCACGCCGACTGCGGGCAGTGCGACCGCGAACAGGTCGGGCCGCTGGGCCATGCACGCGCCCACCAGCAGCCCGCCGTTGGACCCGCCCTGAATGGCCAGGTGCTCGGGGCTGGTGTAGCCCTTGGCGATGAGCGTCTCGGCGGCGCCGATGAAGTCGTCGAACACGTTCTGCTTGTTCTGCTTCTTGCCGCCCTCGTGCCACGCCCGGCCGTACTCGCCCCCGCCGCGCAGGTTCGCCACGACGTACACGCCGCCCTCTTCCATCCACGCCACGCGGCTGGTCGAGAACCGGGGCAGCAGCGAGATGTTGAACCCGCCGTAGCCGTACAAAAGCGTCGGATTGGAACCGTCAAGTTCAAGACCCTTGAGGTGGGTCACGAACATCGGCACGCGCGTGCCGTCCTTGGACTCGAAGAAAATCTGCTCGGTCACGAAGCGATCGGGGTCAAAGTCGATCTCGGGCCGAAAGTACAACTCGCTCTCGCCGCTCTCCATGTCGTAGCGGTAAATCGAGGGCGGCACGCTGTAGCTGCTGAAGGTGTAGTAGGTCTCGGTATCGTCGGGCTCGCCGCCGAACCCGCTCGCTGTGCCCACGCCCGGCAGCGCCACCTCGCGCATCTTGATGCCGTCGAGGCTGTACAGCTCGACCGAGGTCTGCACGTCCTTGAGGTACGAACACACCAGCGTGTGGTTGACGAAGCCCACGCTGCCGAGGGGCTCAGCACGCTCGGGGATGATCTCTTCCCACTGGTTGGGCGCGGGGTTGTTGATGTCCATCGCGATAATCCGCTTGTTGGGCGCATCGCGGTCGGTGGTCATGTAGAAGGTCGTGCCCTCGTTGTAGATGTAGCCGTAGCTGTCCTCGAACTCGTCGATCAGCGGCCTCGGCGCGGCGTAGGGGTCTTCGAGGTCGCGGACGTACAGCCGGTACTTGTCGTCGGTGCCCACGCTGATGTAGATCAGCAGGTACCGACCGTCATCGGTCACCTGCGAGCCATAGTTCCACGTCGGGTTCTCCGGCCTCCAGTACACGACCACATCCTCCGACTGGTCGGTGCCCAGGCGGTGGTACATCAGCTTGCCCTCGAGGTTCAAGCCGGTAAAGGCCTCGTCGCTCTTGGGGTCAGGGTACTTGCTGTAGAAGAAGCCACGGTCGTCGTGCGTCCAGGTGATGCCCGTGAACTTGAGGTAGTCGAGCTGCTCGACAAGGTCATCACCCGACTGGATGTCGCGGATCTTCCATGTCCGCCAGTCGCTACCGGCCTCTTGTATGCCGTAAGCCGCGTAGTTCCCGCTCTCGCTGATCGACAGCCCGCCAAGGGCGACCGTGCCGTCTTCGCTCCACTCGTTGGGGTTGAACAGCACCTCCCACGGCCCATCAGCGCTCATCGCCGTGTAAAAAATATTGTGGTTCATCAAGCCGTCGTCTTTGCGACTCTGGAACCATCGGCCGTTCTGCTCGCCCGGCGCACCGCGCCTCGCGTAGTCCCACAGCTGGGTGAGCCGCTTCTCGAAGTGCGCACGGCCCGGGATCGTCTCGAGGTAGCCGAACGTCACCTCGTTCTGGGCGGTGACCCAGTCGCGGACGTCATCAGAGTTGCGGACGTCGTCCTCGAGCCAGCGGAACGGATCCTTAACCTCGGTGCCGAAGTAGGAGTCGCTGACATCGACCTTCTTGGTGTCGGGGTAGGTCTGCGTGGCCGCATGCTGGCCCGAGGCGGACGCTGCGAGGGCGAGTACGGCCAAGCCGCAGGCGATCGTGCTCGATGAGCGGGAGCGTGTCTGGTGCTTCATAGTCGAGATGGTACCAGCCCGGGCCGGCTTCGTCGCAAGCGAACTGCAGGCACTGAGGAATAGGCAATGGGATGAAGCAGGAACCCTGACGGGGATGAGCGTAAGCGATGAGCCTCTAGGACGAGGCGCTCGCCCCCGAGACCCACTCCCCACCGATGATTCCCGATTGTCATATCCTCTTACGGGCAGGGTCCGATGAGCCCGAGCAGGGCGAGAAAGTCGCCAAAGCTGACCATGCCGTCGGAGCCGGGGGTGCCGAAGTCGTCAGCGATGTCGCCCGTGCAGGCGGGGTTGGTCGTGCCAGCTCCGCATGGCCCGATGAGCCCGAGCAGCGCGAGGAAGTCGCCGAAGCTCACCATGCCATCGGAGCCGGGGGTGCCAAAGTCGTCAGCAATGTCACCGATGCAGAACACGGCTGGGTCGGTCAGCGCAAACGTCAGCGCTTGGCGAGAATTATTGGTGGCGTTGTTGCTGGTG
This sequence comes from uncultured Phycisphaeraceae bacterium, assembly GCA_964352615.1. Classification (GTDB taxonomy): domain Bacteria; phylum Planctomycetota; class Phycisphaerae; order Phycisphaerales; family UBA1924; genus OFTM382. The sequence continues at coordinate 35,673 of CAYGSG010000008.1, read as the reverse complement.
ACCGCGACGATCGAGAGTGTGCCCGTGAACTTCAGGATGCCATCGCGGAAGGTGTCGGTCGGCACACGCAGCGTGTTACCAACGATGGTCGCGCCTGTGAACCCCGAGAGAATCGTGAATGGCTGGTCGAAGGTGTAATCGATGGTCGGCGGATCGTTGGGGTTGTTGGGTCCGCGCCAGAACTTGGCGTGCAGCAGCAGATCGGTCACCGGCGATGCGAAACTCGCCAGCCAGTTGGAGTTGTACGCGTAGTCGAGGATTTCCTGGTTGGCCGCGAGCGGCGCCGCGGCGAACGCCGGGCCGGAGAGATCTTGCAGCGAGAACACCCCACCGTTGACGAGTCCGAACACCTGCACCGGTGTGCCGTTGAGGTCGCCGCTGGCTGTTGTGAGCGTGGTCGATTGCCAGTCCACGCCCACGGTTTGTGCCGCCGCAGCCGAAGGCATAACGGACAACATGAACAAAGCGAGCACGCGAGCAATGGGGCCAATAGTCATAGGTTCTCCCTCACCAAGCTTGGTCGGTCAAGACGGGTACAACGGCGTCTTCGACCAGCGTGAGTGTACAGGCAAACCCAGTTGTGTCCAAGCCTTACTGTGGGCCTTCACTGCCGCCCGCGAGCCCCAGAACCCGCTCTATCTGGTCCGCAGCCTCGGTCCCCGCTTGCTTGCCAGCGAACAACTCCGCGATCTCGGCCAGGGCCTCTCGCTGTTGGCGGGCCACCTCGGGCTTGGTGATCAGGTCGTCGGCCTTGGCGATGATCGCCTCAGGACCGCCGAAATGAGGCACGAGTTCGGGCACGACCTCACGGCCGGCGATGAGATTGGGAAGCGTTAGAAATTCGCTCGCCAGCAACCACTGCGCAAGCGCGAAGTACAGCACCGGGTTCGAGCGATACACGATGACCATCGGCTTTCCGTGCCGCGCGATTTGCAGCGTCACCGTGCCGCTGACCACCAGTGCAAGGTCGCACCAGTGGATGACCGCGTCGGTCTTGCCCGAGACGATCGAGAGGCCCTCGGGCCAGCCGCCATGCTCCGCGGCGAGCGTCCGCAGCCGGTCGGCGACCGCTGGCGTCGTGGCGGCGACAAGCCCGACCACGGCTGGATGCCACTTGCGCAGTTCGCGGAACGAAGCCAGCAGGAGACCAAAGTTCCCGTTGTACTCGCCCGGCCTCGAACCGGGCAGCAGCGCGATCTTGATCGGCTCGCCGCCGCTGGCAGGCTTGTCGAGCATCGTTTGCAGCTCGTTTGCACGCTGGTCCAGTTCTTCGCGCGGCAAGGTGCGATCAAACAGCGGGTGCCCGATGAACCTCGCTGGCACGTTGCGCTCCGTGAACCATCTTTCTTCGAACGGGAGCACGCAAAGCACGAGATCGGTCAGCCTTCTCAGCTTGCCGATCCGCCACGTACCCCAAGCCCATACCTGCGGCGCCACCAGATGCACGACGCGCCGGCCGAGCTTGCGCGCGATCTTGCATATGGGAAAGTTGGCCGCCGGGGAATCAACCGGCACGTGCAGCTTGACCTCGGGATGCTGGGCAAGCCACTGACCGATCCGCTTGTTGATCCGCTTATGCTCGCGGATCTTCGCCAGACCGGGTAGGCCCATCACGGCGTCCTGGCCTGTGTGCTCGATCACGGTTGCGCCCGCGGCTTCCATCTTCTCGCCGCCCCATGCGTACACCGTCAGTTCCGAGTGCCGCTTGAGCAGTTCGGCGATCACCACCGACGCGTGGTCGTCACCGCTCGGCTCGAACGCTGTGAACAGGATCGCAATGTCGCGGGCATGGACGGTCAAGCGGCTCGCACTCGGTACTGTGAGATGAAGGACAAGAACACCAAGCTGGGCCGCAAGCGTAGCTCAGAAACCCGCCGCGACGAGCCACACGCTGGGCTTGTGCCCCAATGCCCCGGCTACGGCCAGGAGCGACTCCAAGCTCGGCAGATGAGCACCCCGCTCGATCGAGCTGAGCTGGCTCACGCTCACGCCTGATACCTCGCTCAGCTCCTTGAGCGTCCACGCACGGGCGGTGCGAGCCACGCGAATCTGCCGGCCGAGTTCGCCACGCAATCGGTCCTGAGGCAACGCGCCGAGCCCGAACCGGTCCGCAGCCTGCTGGAGCACCGCTTGCAACTTCTCAGCGCTGAACGGCTTGGCCAAGTAGTCGAAGGCATCGTGCTTGAACGTGGTTCGCATCGAGTCCATCGACGGATAGCCCGTCACCACCACCACGCAGAGCTTGGGCCACCGGCTTCGCAGTTCCGTGAGCACGTCCTCTCCGCTGTGCTCGCCCATCTTCATGTCGAGCAGCACCACCTCGGGCAGCGTCGACTCGCAGTGCGAGAGCAACGAATCCGGTGAATCGAAGACCGCAGCCTCGTGCCCGAAGGACTCAAGCGTGCCCGCGAGGTACTCGCGAAAGTCGGGATCGTCATCGAGTGCCGCGACGCGCAGCCCCGGATTGGTGTCGGTCACCGATCGGCCTCCTGTTCGATTCCATGCCCCGCATGGCGTGGTGCCGCCGGCAGCGTAATGTCAAAGACCGCTCCGCGGTGGTCCTCTCGGTTGCGAGCCACCAGAACGCCGCCGTGCTCGCGAACGATCCCCTCGGCCACCGCGAGCCCCAGCCCGGTCCCCGCCGCGTCGAGCCTGGTTGAGAAGAACGGCTCGAAGAGCCTCGGGACCACGCTCGGATCGAGCCCGGGGCCTGTGTCCTCCACGCTTGCCGTCACCCAAAAATCCTCAGCTGCGGCTTCCAAAGCCTTTGGCCCGTCGTCGGCCCTCGCCCTTACGCTGACCACGCTCCCGCCCATGCGCTGGTCCATCGGGACCGAGACAACCGCGTCCGCCGCGTTGCGAATCAGGTTGACAAAGACCTGCACCAACCGGTCGGCATCGCCCAGCACCACGAGTTCCGCTGACACCGAGTTGCGGTACTCCACCGCGTGGCCCTTGCGGTCGAGACGTACTAGGGTGATCGCTTCGCTGACCACCCGCTCCAGACTGACGGGCTCAGCTCTTGGTTCTCGCACCCGCGCAAAGTCCAGCAGGCTCTCGCCCAATCTTTCGAGCCGCCCCACGACCCGTCGCATCAACGCGGCTTCTTCGGGCGTCGCTCGGTGGCCGGGCCTGTCGGCAATTCGGTCGGTCAACCCCTTGAGAACCGTCAGAGGCGTGTTGAGTTCGTGCGCGATGCCGGCGCTCATCATGCCCAGACTCGCCAACCGGTCGGCGCCCTCAAGATTCCGCCGGGCGGTCTCGATCAGGTGGTTCTTGCGTTTTAATTCTGAAGCGACCAACTCAAGGTCTGCAAGCGCTTCACCATGCCGGCGTTCACTCGCCCGCAGCGCGAGCACCGATGCGTTTCGCGACCGCATGATCGCGCCGAATTCATCGCCCGGGATAAGGCTTTCGTCGATGATTTCATCGCTTGGCCTACCGTCCTGCACGGCGCGGTCGGCTCGCAGCAGCCGTTCGATGGGCGCGTACAGCGCGCCCGGCAGCACGAGCAGTTCCAGCGCCGCCGCCACCAGGATGTACACCGCGAGCAGCACCGCGACGATCAGCGCGAACAGCCGGCTCGCCGCTGCCCTGCTGCGCGGGATGCTCACCTCCACCGCGACAAGTTCCCCGCTGCCAGGCATCGAACCAGCCCGAGCATTCGGCAGCCATACAGCCACGCACGAGCCTGGCTTTCGGCCCTCGATGGGATCCAACTTGCCGATGTCGATCGGCTCGCCCGGCTGCGAGCGTGCCAGGGCCAGGTGCGACTGGCTCAGCAGCCGCTCAGCGTCTGGCCCTCGGTGCACCGTCACACCAGCGGAAGCTAACGCGTCTGGGCTTGTATCGTCCGCAGCCACCATCTTCAAGATGGTCATTGCCTTGTCGAGTTCCGCCACGCGGATCAGCCCCGACAACGAAGGCCCAAGCGTCACGAGCAAGATCGCGGCCAGTACCAGCGTGAACATCGTGTGCAGCACGATCAGCTTTTTGCGGACCCGCATCGAGCCGAGCACGCCGCCCCGAGCCCGACTCCCGCTGGGGGCATCGGGCGAGCGCGGGGCTACGCTGTTGGCTTGATGACGCACAACGCATCGTTCGGGCCTCGGGGCCGATCGTCCAACCAAACCCCCAAGTCCGTTGGCAAGTCTGCTTCTTCGGGCTCCCCCGGCCGGTCTCGTCGGAGCCCGCCTCCGGGGCCGAGCCTTGATACCGACCGCCCGCCGTCGTCCGCTCGCGATGCCGTCTGCCGCCGCCTCATGGCTCTGGCGAGCGAGCAGGCCATGCCCGACCTGCGGCCGATGGACACCTCATCGCTCACCCGACGAGACGCCGCGCTCGCCCGCGCCATGTACCGCTCAGCGGTCTCCCGGTGGTGGTGCCTGAGCCACCTGATCGCCCGCCACACCCGCCAGCCCTGGCGCCAGCTTGATGCTCCGACCAAGGCCGCCCTGCTCGCGGGCAGCGCCCAGCTCATCTTCCTTGATGGCATCGCCCCCCACGCAGCGGTCAACGAGACCGTGGCCTGGGTCAAGACCGCCCAGCCACGCTCGGCGGGCATTGTCAACGCGGTGCTCCGCCGGGTCGCAGACGACCTTGCTTTCGACCAAGACGGGCCGATGAAACGTGAGATCTGGTCGGTCGCTCGCGATGAACTCCCGCTGGGCAAGGGCGGCTGCCTCGTTCTTTCCAGTGAATTGCTGCCCGAGCCGATGCCCGATCGGCTTGAAGCCGCGACGGGCGTTCCGCGCTGGCAGATCAACCGGTGGATCGACGAGCGAGGCATCGAGGCCGCGACCGCTTTGTGCGTGCACTCGCTGATCGAGCCGCCGATCGTGCTGAGCACGGCGCACGCCGAAGGTCCACCCGACCCGGCATGGGTGGCTCATGATGAGCCGGGACACCATGTGCTGACCGATCCGCCGACGGGCCTGCGCGGCTGGCTGAGCGAGCATCCCGGCGTGTGGGTGCAGGATCCGTCTTCGTCCAGAACCGTCGCAGACCAGGCGACCTCGGGTGCTGGCCTTGACCCCACATTCATCATCGATTTGTGCGCCGGGCAGGGCACCAAGACCCGCCAGCTCGCAGCGGCATTCCCCCGAGCGCAGGTGCTCGCGACCGACATCGACGACCGCCGACGGTCCACGCTTGCTTCGGTGTTCGCCGACTCTGGCCGGGTGTCGGTTGTGACGCCCGAGGCGATGCGCGAGGAGGCCGACCGCGTGGGCGGAGCGGATCTGGTGCTCGCCGATGTGCCTTGCAGCAACGCGGGGGTGCTCGCCCGCCGGGCCGAGGCCCGGCTGCGGCTTGGTGAGGCGCAACTAAAACGCCTCGTCAACCAACAACGGGACATCATCGCGCAGTGCGTACCGCTGCTGGCCTCTGGTGGCAAGCTGCTCTATGCAACGTGCAGCCTTGACCCCGCTGAGAACCGCGAACAGGCCCGCTGGGCCGAGCACGCTCAGGGGCTCAAGCTCATCGCTGAGCGAGAATCCCTGCCCACGGGCGAGCCCGGCGGCCCGCCTTCGGCCTACCGCGACGGCGCGTATTGGGCGCTGCTCGGGCGTGACTAGTTCTCCACCGGCGACCCGCCCGAGCGCCTGCTACACTCGGCCTGTTCGCACGCACAGTCCGCGCCGTGTCCTCAAACGGGCCGATTGTGCGGGCTGTTCCACTGCTGTCCCACGGCTGTCACAGCTTGGGTGTAACGAGATCGGGATCTGTTCATGGCTCAACAAGACTCGCTGCTCGAACTCCGCAACATCGTCTCGCGTGCCTGTGTCAAGGTACCGCTTGAGGCGACCGACAAGCGCGGCGTGATCGATGAACTTGTCGATGTCATCGCTGCGAACAACTCGGTCCGCAAGCCTGATGCGCTCAAAGAAGCGGTCTGGACCCGCGAGCAGACCCGCACGACCGGCATCGGTCAGGGCCTCGCCATTCCCCACGGCAAATGCGAAGGGCTCGACTCGCTCGCGATGGCCATCGGCAAGCCCTCCCAGCCCATGGACTTTGAGGCCATCGATCAGAAGCCAGTTCGGCTCGTCGTCCTGCTGGCCAGCCCGCCTGACCGCACCAGCGACCACATCCAGGCGCTCGCGCACATCAGCCGGCTCTTGGTCTCGGACGAATTCCGCGCGAGCATCTACGCCGCCGAGGACGCCGACCAGCTCTGGGAACTGCTCTCGGAGAAGCTTTAGCGCGATCCAATCGCCGCGATCACACCCGCTCGCGCTGCCTCGGGGCCGAGGCGATCACCGCGATCAGCGATTCCAGCCTCGCCAAACAACGCTCGGCCTGCGAGCGAAACAGCACCAGCGGGAACAGGACCAGCATCGCGATCACCAAGCCGAACGCGGTGGTGTAAAGCGCCGTGGCAATGCCCGCTGCGGCCTCGGTCGGGTCGGCGACGGCGGTCTGCTGGCCAAGCAAGCGGAAGCTCTGAATGATGCCCACCACGGTGCCCAGGATGCCCAGCATTGGGGCTGCGGTCACGGTTGCGCTCAGCCATGCGCCGAACCGCTCGATGCGGCCTCGGACCGCCTCGATGGCTTGGAGGCCTTGGGCCTCGACCTCGCCCGCTTCGCCGCCACGCCTTGCTGAGCGAAGAACGGGCCGAAGCACCGCTGCATAGACCGAGCCATCGGAATCCAGCAGCGTCTCAGCGCCGGCCAGATCGCCCTGCTGCACCTTCTCGTTGACGATGCGGAGCCGGGCGGTGCGTCGACGGCTGCCGGTCATCGCCCAGAACAACGCCCGTTCACCGATGAGGGCCAGCGACACCACGCTGAGCACCGAAAGCGGCAGCATCACCCAGCCGCCGAGGTCAAAGAGCGTTCGGATGGACTCGATCAAGGCGGTCATGGTTCCGCCCGAGCGTAGCACGATCGCCCGCCACCGACAGCACCGCGCGAACTACCATGCGGCGGCGGCCTTCTCCGCAACAAGCCGACTCCCGAAGGAACCGACTTGCCGAGCGAGCACCCATCCAGCGCCCCTTCAGACCTGGCCCGGATCGCGCCGCAGGTGGATGCGTTCCTGACCGAGTGGCTGGGCTCGGTCCAGCTCGGACCCGAACTCAAGGACGCGGCCAGCTCCGCCCTTCTCAGCGGGGGCAAGCGGCTCAGGCCGGTTCTCGCGTGGCTCGCGTGCGAAGCCGTCGGCGCTTCCGGCCAAGCGAGCCTTCCTGCGGGGGCTGCCGTCGAGATGGTCCACGCCTTTAGCCTCGTGCACGACGACCTGCCCGCAATGGACGACGACGACCTCCGCCGGGGCCAGCCGACGCTGCACGTGCGATCGGGTGAGGCGATGGCCATCCTCGCCGGCGATGCTCTGCTGTCGATGGCCTACGAGGTGCTGTGCGATAAAACGGTTGCCGCGGAGGTATCGCCGTTGCTCTGCCGTGAGCTTGCCCGGGGCACCCGCCTGATGATCGACGGGCAGGTGCTCGACACCCTCGGCTCAATCTCCCTCGCCGATGCGGAGCCCATCGAGGTCGTCACCACCATCCATGCCCGCAAGACCGGGGCGCTGATCCTGGCGGCGGCCCGCATGGGCACCATCTCTGGGCTTCACCAGACAGGCAAGCCCACGAACGGCTCAGAGCTTGCAGCGGTGACCGCGTACGCGGAACGCATCGGCGTGATGTTTCAGGCGGTGGACGATTTGCTTGATGTAGAGTCCACGCCGCAGGTGACTGGCAAACGCACCGGCAAGGACTCGGACGCAGGCAAGCGAACGTACCCCGAGTGCCTTGGCGTGGAAGGCACACGCGACCTGGTGGCCTCGCTCCGCGAGCAGGCCGAGGCCGCTCTCGAACCGTTCGGCGAGCGAGGCGAAACCCTCAGGCAGATCGCCCGATGGCTCAGCAAACGGAACACCTGATGTGATCGGAACGTTGGCCCGCGAACTCGCGCGGCTCGATAGACGAACGAGATAGAGCATCCCAAGCCCGCATGAAAGCGGCTTCCTAGAATACCCCAGAGCCGACCGTGTTCTGAAAGCTCTGAGGCGGCGCGACCAAGGATGATGGTGCCGAGAATTGCTTGCGGGCGACGAGAAGGGACTCATTGATGGCCATCTTGCCCACGCTTACCGGACCGGCGGATCTTCGCAAGATGGAGATCGCCCAGCTCGAAGACCTCGCTGGCGAGATCCGCGAAGCGATCATCGAGCGCGTCAGCCAGTCCGGCGGGCATCTCGCCCCGAACTTGGGCGTGGTCGAACTGAGCATCGCGATGCACCGCGTGTTCGACTTCTCGCTCGATCGGCTGCTGTTCGACGTTGGCCACCAGTGCTACCCGCACAAGCTGCTCACCGGTCGCTACCCGATGCTGGCCAAGCTCCGCACCCGCGAGGGCATGGCGGGTTTCCCCGAGCCGAGCGAATCGCCTTACGACCTCTTTAGCGTCGGGCACGCGGGCACGGGCATCTCGACGGCGGTTGGCATGGCCCGTGGTGATCGGCTCAACGGCGAAGGCTTTGACTCGCGCAGCAACCCCAACGGCCGGCGCGTCGCGGTGCTCATCGGGGATGCCTCGATCGTCAACGGCGTCGCGATGGAAGGCCTTAACAACGCGGGCACACTCGGCCGGCAGTTCCTGGTCATTCTCAACGACAACGGCATGTCGATCAGCAGGCCGCAGGGCGCTGTCTCGCAGTACTTCGATCGTGTCCGCCTGAGCACGACGTACAAAGAAATCAAAGACGCTGGCAAGCAGATGCTCGGGCATGTGCCGGGCGGGTCGGTGATGGCCGAGGCGTACCACCGCGCTGGCGAGATGACCAAGGCGATGGTGGCGCTGCGCGGCAAGCCGACCGGCTGGTTCGAGCACTTCGGCCTGCTCACCGCTGGCCCGATCGATGGCCACTCGCTGCCCGAGCTGATCGAATACCTCGCTGAGGCGCGGGAGTTCGACCGCCCGATGGTGCTGCACGTCAAGACGGTCAAGGGCAAGGGTCTCGAATACGCGGAGAAGGACGCGACGGTGTTTCATTCGCCGCCCGCGCACCGCTACGACCCTGATACCTGCCAGGTCGAGATCAAGGACTCGGGCCGATCGTTCACCAGCGCGTTCGGCGATGCCCTGCTCGACCTGATGGAGTCTGACGACAAGGTCGTCGCCTGCACCGCGGCGATGCCCGGGGGCACGGGCACCGACGGCGTGCTGGAGAAGTTCCCGCAGCGCGCGTGGGACGTGGGCATCTGCGAGAGCCACGCGATGGACATGATGGCGGGCCTCGCCAAGACCGGGTACAAGCCGTTCTTCGCGGTGTACTGCACGTTCCTTCAGCGGGCTTTCGATCAGGCGTTCCAAGAGGTCGCCTTGCAAGGGCTGCCTGTTCGGTTGTGCCTTGACCGCGCGGGCCTCGTCGGAGGCGACGGCGCCGTCCACCACGGCTTCTGCGATGTAGCGCTGCTGCGGTCACTCCCGCAGGCCGCCATCACCGCCGCGATCGATGAGCCGAGCCTCAAAGCGGCGCTCGCGTTCATGAATAGCTACGACCGGGGCTTGTCGGCGGTGCGGTACCCGCGTGACACCGTCAGCAGGCGATTGGGCGGCCAAGCCTGTCCTGCATTCGAACTCGGCAAGGCCCGATGCCTTACGCCCGAGTTCGATGTGCTCAACGGCGGCGAAACGCCGGATGTTGCCGTGCTCGCCTTCGGCACGCCAGCGATCACCGCATTGGAAGCGTGCGATGCGCTCGGTGACGAGTACCGTATCGGCGTTTGGGATGCTCGCTTCGCCAAGCCGATCGACACAGCTCTCATCAAGGCGCTGCTCGCTGCTGAGATTCCGTTGCTGACCATCGAGGACCACGCAGTCATCGGCGGCTTTGGTGCTGCGGTCATCGAAGCCGCGTCTGACATGCGGCTCAACGCTGGGTTTGTGCGACGGCTCGGGCTGCCCGACTCGTGGATCGCGCAGGCCAGCCGGGGTGCCCAGCTCGCCGAGGTCGGGATCGATGCCGCGGGCATCGCTTCGGCCATCCGCGACTTGATCGCGGGCAAACGCGAGCCAGCAACTCCGCACGATGACCCCGCCCCCGCTCGCGCCTAGCGCGTGTACGCTCAGCCCATGACACGATGCGCTTTGCTTCTGGTCGACCGTCAGCGCGAAGGGGCCGCTCAGGCCGCCGACGAGGTGGCGTCGCTCGCTACGAGCCACGGCCTGCGAATCATCGAGCCGCACGCGCACCACACCGAGCCGCTCGAAGCGCCCGCTGGCTGCGAGATGCTCATCGTGCTTGGTGGCGATGGAACGCTGCTTTCGCAGGCCCGCCGGGCGGTTTCGCTCGATCTTCCCATTCTCGGCGTGAATCTGGGAAGACTCGGCTTCATGGCGGCGTTCGACCTTGAGTCCGTTCGAGTCAGCGCCGCCGAGTTGTTCGGCCCCGCGCGCTCCGATGCCTGTCTCTCGATGCGAACTCTCATGATGCTGCGCGCCGAAGTCTTCAGTCCGGGTTCTGCTTCGCCACGCTTTAGCGGGCTGGCGCTCAATGAAGCGGCGTTGACCGCGGGCGCTCCGTTCCGAATGATCGAGCTCGACCTCGCGGTCGATGACCGCCCCGGCCCGACGGTTGCCGGCGATGGGCTGCTCGTGTGTACGCCCACCGGGTCCACCGCGTACAACGTCTCAGCGGGCGGACCGATCGTGGCGCCGGGCGTGGAGGCGATGACCGTGACCGCCATTGCGGCTCACACGCTGGCCTTTAGGCCTTTGGTGCTCGATCCGGACTGCAAGTTTGAAGTTCTGGTCAAACGGGGCAACGACGACCACGGCTCCGACGGCACCACGATGGTGCTCGACGGGCAGGTCCTGGTGCCCATCCGCACCGGAGAAACCATGACCGTGCGTCGAGCGCACGAGCGTGTGCGATTTATTACCGATGCGTCCGTGCGGTTCTGGGACACGCTGATCGAGAAACTTCACTGGGCGGCCCGCCCCAAGCTGCGAGATACCGACGATGCCTGAGCTACGCACAGCAGCGACCGACGGCCCGCTGCAACTGCGGTGCCTCGAAGTGTTCGGTGGCAACCGTGCTGAGCGCCAAGAGCTGAGCGTGCCGGGCATGGATGTGCTGGTCCACGCCCAGCCTCACGAGGGCGCCGACTCGGGCGGCGACCTGCACTACGTTTCCACCTGCCTCAAGGGCGCGATCTCGCGCTTCATGGTCGCCGATGTCGCGGGCCACGGGGAGTCGGTCGGCGACCTCGCGCTCTCGCTGCGCAAGCTTCTCCGCAAGAACATCAACACGCCCGACCAGACCCGGCTCACACGCCAACTCAACGAAGAATTCTCGGGCATCAGCAGCGCTGGCAAGTTCGCGACTGCGGTCATTGGCACGTACTACGGCCCGACGCACAGCATGATTCTCTCCAACGCGGGCCACCCGCCGCCCCTCTGGTACTCGGCTGCAAAGGGCACCTGGAACCTGCTCACGCATGACCTGGCCGAGAGCGATTCGAGCATCAGGCCCAAGGACCTCGACAACCTGCCCCTGGGGATCATTGAGCCCACCGAGTACCGTCAGTTCGCGGTGCAAATCGGTCTTGATGACCTGATCGTGTTCTACACGGATTCGCTCATCGAAGCCGCCGATGCCAACGGACGGCAGCTAGGCCCCGAAGGTCTTATTGAACTCGCGCGTTCGCTTGAGATGATCGAGCCCGCTGATGTGTGCGACACGCTGCTCGAACGCGTCGCTGCCTTCCGCGACGCCAGCGAAGCGGACGACGACGTAACGCTGCTCGTGCTTCGGCACAACGCGGGAACCCCGGCGAGCAAATCAGTCGGCGAATGGGCCGACGCGCTCGGCAGGCTTATCACGGGCAGGTAAGCGGCGAGCGGCGTTCACATGCGTGAGAGTTGAGCCATCGCCTGCTGAAGCCGATCCGCAGCCATCGCCTCACCGAGTTCGCCCTTGCCAAAGCCCGGGGTAGCGCCCGCTTCAACCGCTTGCTGCTGCGCGTCCTCGTAGTTGCTGATAAGCAGCGGCACGCTCCCGCCAGCGAGTGAACGAACGACCACCGCCATGCCCGAGCTGTCGCGGAATGAGCCGTCGAGGACGCGGTTGACCAGCAGCACCGCTGGCTCTGCTATGACCGCATCGAGTTCGCCGTCGGTGTTCACCCGTTCAACGCTCGCCTCGGGTAGTTGCTTGCGCACAAATCGTGACAAAAACATGAAATCGGCGGTGCAGTGCCCCACCAAAAATACGCGCATCGGTTCACTCATCCCGGGCTCCCATTCGCTGGTTCGGTCCGCTGCATCGTCAAACTGTCCTGTTCGAGCCTGAGTACCACCCCGTGCCAGCGGTATTCCCTCGGACCGCCGGAGGGGTCTGTGCTCAGGGCTTCTGCGACCGGCCTCAGCACGCGGTGCGACAACCGATCGGCACCAACGCCATCGGTCAACTCGGCGTGCGCCTCGCGCAGGTGCGCCGACACCACCAACCAGCTTGCCGAGACAAAGACCGACCGTGGCCAGCTGATCACGCCGATTTCGCGGATCGCGTGCGTCCAAAGTTCCTGAGCCGTGGCATGCACAACGCGGTCTGCCTCCGCGAGCACCGATGAAGTGTCGGCCAGACGATCGAGCAGCGTCGGCATCGCCTCGATAATGCCCGCGAGCACCTCGTGGCGGACCCGTGCGCGCGTGCGTGTGAGATCGTTGTTGGTCGCGTCGATGGCCGGCTGCCAGCCCACGGCATCGCACAGCGCCTGCCCATCCTGCGGCGCAACACGGAGCATGGGCCGAATCAGTGTGACCGCTGGGCTCAGCGGCCTTGCTGCATCGATGCCCGCGAGGCCCGCGAGCCCCGCGCCGCGCGCCGCTGCCATAAGCATGGTCTCGGCCTGATCCCCCGCGTGGTGCGCCGTGGCGACGAACGGGCAGCCGTGCTGGCGGGCCATCGCCTCGAGCGTTTGGTATCTCGCCGCGCGTGCGTTGGCCTCGGCGTTGCCCGACAGGTCTCGCACATGGACGTTTGCTCGCTCGAACGTTGCCCCCAGCAGATCCGCCAGTTCGTTCGCCCGCTGGGCATCAGCCTCGGCTTCTGGCTCGCTGCGCAGATCGTGGACGACATGCCCCAGCACGACCGCACCCCCGCTTGAAGCCAGCGCGATCGCCAGCGCCGAAGAGTCACCGCCCCCAGAAACCGCCACAAGCGTGCGCCGGTCCGCATCGGGCACGCTCGGCCCGCCTGTGAGCCCTCGCCACGCCTCGATGATCGATCGGCACGCGCCGAGGCTTTGGACTCCGACCAGATTGGACGCGGCGGCTGGCATCTGCCATGATGGTACGTCGCTCACCATGAACCGGACCCCACGGATCCTGCCTTGCACCTACCGCCCTCACAATCCAGCGAGCCGATCGCCATCGAGGGCGGTCCCTCCACGAAGCCTGAGGCCACCGAGGGCGTTGATTCAGGGGGCGCGAACCCCACGGTGCTCACCGACATGCTCGGCGGTGGGCTGCTCGTCGCAGGCGTGCTGGGTCTTGTATTCATCTTTGTTCGCAAGCTCCGTAAGAACAAACAGAAGCACTTCGAGATGGACCTGCCGCCCCGCGAGCGCATCGACCGGCTGCACTCGGGGGCCTCGAGCACCAACGACATGCACGCGGTCACCGCGCGCGCGCAGGAATCCGTGCAGACGCTCATCACCCAGCTTGAGAACAAAGCCGTCCGGCTTGAATCGCTGCTGGATCGGGCCGAATCACGGATCGCAGAACTCGAAGCAAGATTCGATGCTGCGTCCGATGGACTGGCCCGGCGTGAAGAACACAACGCCGCACCTCGCCCTGCGATCGCGATGACGCGTGAACCCGATTCGCCGCCCGCCGATCCGCTGCATGCGCGGGTCCACGCGCTCGCGGATCAGGGGCTCAATCCCGTCGAGATCGCCCGGCAGGTGGACCGCCCGACCGGGCAAATCGAGCTGATCCTCGCGCTCAGGCGTGCATGATGCCGCTGCGAAACATCATCGGCCAAGGCCGCGATGCACCGCGTCCAGCGCCATGATCTCGAAGGCGATGTGCGCGGCCAGCAGCGCCGTGTTCTGCGCCACATCCAGCGCGGGCAGCACCTCGACCACGTCCCCGCCCACGATGCGCAGGCCCGCCGCCGACCGCACCGCCCTGAGCGCTTCGGCGCTGGTGAACCCACCGACGCTCGGCGTGCCGGTACCGGGTGCGAACGCGGGATCGACGCAGTCGATATCGAACGTGACGTACACCGGCCGATCGCCCACGAGCGCACGGTAGCGGTCCATGTGCGCTTGGCCACCCTCTCGCCACTGGTCGGCGGTCACGATGGTCACGCCCTGATCGCGCGCGTAATCAAGATCACGCCGCGAGTTCAAAGGCCCCTTGATCCCGATCGAGAGCATCGCCTTGGGGTCCACCAGCCCGTCCTCGATGGCGCGGATGAACGGCGAAGCGTGCCCGTGACGCTCGCCCCATACTTCATCGACCGTGTCCAGATGGCTGTCAAAGTGCAGCAGCGCCAGGCCCTCGGTCGGCAGGCCCAGGCGGTGGTGCGTGGCCCGCAGGTTGGCGTACGCGATGGAGTGGTCCCCGCCGATCGCCATCAGCCGCGTGTGGCCCGGGTCGGCGAGGTCGGCTGCGAAGTCCGCGACCGCATCGAGCGTGCCGCGCGGCGAGTAAGGCTCGACGGGCGCATCGCCCGCGTCGGCCATGCAGAACGCCTCAAGCAGATCAACATCGTGCTCGATCGAGTACGCCTTGAGGTACTGCGAGGCATCGCGGACCGCCCTTGGCCCAAACCGCGTGCCTGGGCGGTAGGTCACGCCTGTGTCATACGGCACGCCGTAGATCGCCCAATCGACTGGCCCGTCGGCGGGGTCCACATCGCCCAGCCTCGGGTACCGGCCAAAGGTCACCAGGCCAGCGAATCGGGGCGTGACGCGAGAGTCGGGGAGTTTGGTTCGTCTGGAGTCCATAGGGCGATGGTAACCGAAGACCCGCCGACCGATGAGAGGCCCGGTTGCACTTTGGCCCGCCAACCCTCAAGATCACGGCGTGTACCAACAACCCTCACCGCCGCACGATGCTCTGACTTCAGCCGTCGTCCCGCCAGCGGGCGATCCCACCGGCGGCACCGCGTTCTCGATCGGCGCGAGCCTCGAATACACCAAAGACCTGTTCCTCCGGCACTGGGTATTTCTGAGCCTCTTCATGGTGATCTACATTGGAGGCAGCCTCGTTGGGAACTTCATCCCAATCGTTGGCCTCTTCACGATGTTCCCGGCGGTCATCTTGCTCGCCGGAACCTGTCGAGCGGTGGTCGAGGCAGAACGCAGGCACGAACAGGTCGACTTTTTTGCCATGTTCAGCGGCTTCAAGACCATCCGTGGGCTGGAGATCGTGCTCGAGTTGTTGGTCATGATTATCGTGATCATTGTGGCTTCGCTCCCTGCTGTCATAGGGATCGTGATTCTCTTCTTTGCGGCCAATCAAACCCAGGCGGGCATCTCATCGATCATGGCGTGGGCCGCTTCGCTCGGTCTGATCGCGATGAGCATGATCCTTATGTCGTTCATCCAGATCCGCATGAGCCTGGCGTTCCTCATCAGCATGGAGAAGCTTCAGAGCGAGAAGTTTGACCCCATCGCATCGATCAACACCAGTTGGAGCATGACGCGCGGCCACACGCTTCAGCTTTTCGCGATCTGGCTCGTCGTGTCGATCGTCTCTTTCCTCTCGATCTTGGCGCTCTGCGTCGGGTACTTCTTGGTTGCGGCTCAGCTCACCGCCGCCGCGATCGCGGCTACCTACCTGCTGCTCCTGCCGCCTCGCCAGCGCGGCGGGCGCTTCGCCGACATCACCACCTGCCCGTGGTGCGGGTACAGCCTCGAAGGCACCGATGGGACGCTGTGCCCCGAGTGCGGCAACGAGCACCCGGCGAGGCTGAACGACAGCGATGCCGCGTTCGTCTGACGCGCGAACCCGATCGTGCTACTTGACCCAGTTCGGATCGAAGCTCATGCCCTTGGGCACAACGGGCGAGCCGCCCGAATCGATCAGCCCCGCCGTGGGGTACGCGCAGTAATCAAGGCTAAAGCTTCCGGCCGGCCTGTGGTTGCCCGAGTACCCGAGCCCGCCGAAGGGCAGCTTGCTCGATGCGCCCGCGGTACCGGTGTTGATGTTGACGCAGCCGGCGCGGGCCTCACGCATGAACCGTTCGATGGAATCGCGATCGCGCGTGAACAGCGAGGCAGCGAGCCCAAACCGCGTGGCGTTCGCCTGCTTGAGCGCCTCGTCGAACGAGTCGACCACCGAAATCCGCAGAAGCGGGCCGAACACTTCCTGATCGCAGCCCGGACCTTCATCAAGCTTGCTGAACCGGTCCACACGCATGACACCCGGCGATACGAACCAGCCGCCCTTGCCCAGTTCGAGCGGGCGTGCTTCAAGCAGCATCTCGCCGCCGTCTTCGCTCCATGTGTTTTGCGCGAGCAGCAGATCCGCTCTTGCTTGCTCCGAAATCAGCGGGCCCATGAACACGTCCTTGGCGCTGTCGGGTGAGCCGACGACCAGTTCACCCGCGGCCCGCACGATGGCGGCAATCACCCGGTCGGCCACGTCTTTGTGCACGATCAGGCGGCGCATGCAGGTGCAACGCTGACCGGTCGTGATGAATGCGGTGCGCACGGCTTCTGCTGCGGCAAGTGCAAGGTCGGCGTCGGGCATCACGATGGCCGCGTTGTTGCCGCCGAGTTCCAGCGCAACCATTCGGCCAGGTCGATCAAGGTTGGCTTGCAGCAGCTTGCGCCCAACGGGCCACGAGCCGGTGAACAGCACGCCGTCGGTATCGCGGTGGCTTCCCAGATGGGCCGCGACATCGCCCTGCCCTTGCACGAGGTTGAGCACGCCCGCTGGTGCGCCCTCCAAAGAGAGCGCCTCGGCGAACAACTCCGCGAGGAGCTGGCCGCACGCGGGGGTTTTGTCAGAGGGCTTGAGCACCACCGTGTTGCCCATGAGCAACGACGGGACGATGTGCCCGTTGGGCAGGTGCATGGGGAAGTTGAACGGCCCGATGACCGCCATCACGCCGTGGGGCCTGAACCAGCACTTGCCCGACCGCGTGTCGTTGATGCCGAACTCGAATCCGGTGACGCGCCTCAGCCCGCCGTGCTCGGAGCCGTCGAGCGTGATGCCGACCTTGCCGCCGATCAGGCCAGCCTCGCCCGCCGAGTCCCACGCGACCTTGCCGACTTCATCGGTCAGCAGCTTGGTTGCTTCGTGCACGCGCTGGCCGCAGAGATCGACGTAGCGATCGAGCACCGCTCGCCTTCGATCAAACGACCAACTTGACCACTCGGGCAGCGCTCCGCGGGCCGCGGCCACGGCGCGATCAACCGCAGCGACCGAGCCCGAGCCTCGCCACACCACCTCGGCGGGCTTTGCGGGATTGGTCGAGTCGAACGCGCCCGGCGCGTCGCCCGCGTCCAGCGGCTCCCACCGCCCGCCGATGAAGTTCGAGGGCGGGTAGCGCAGCGAGGCATGCGACGGCGCGGCAAGTGATTCTGGCATCGGTTTACTTTCCTGCTGAACGCGCTGTCTTGAGCTTCGCTGCGGGCTTCTGTTTGGATTTGCGTTTGGACTTCTTCTTGGGTTTGACCGCAGGTTGGCTCGAGGCATTCTTGCTGGCCGAGGCTGGCTTCTTACCCGGAACCGGCATCACCGTGAGGCCGCAGATGTCGCCCGGCTTGGCGCCGAGTACCGCCAACGCCTCGCGCGTCAGCCCCACCGTGCCATCGGAATTCAACGCTACGGGCTGCTCGACCGCGCGGAACTCGCCATTGTCGCTGAGCACGCTGACGATCGAACGGTGCTTAGCCTTGCTCTTGCCGACCGACTCACCGAGCGTGCGCTCTTGCGTCTCTTTGACCACCCAGATGCTGTCGGTCTGCGCTCGCAAGAACGGCCCGCCGTCAAACGGATCAACCTGGTTGTTGTAAACAAAGCCGAGCTTCTCGAGCATCTTGCGTGCGGGCACGGTGTCAGGGCCGACGCGGCCGATGACCTCCCTGGCAGCGGGCGGCAGCAGCGAGATGTGGATGTCGCCGGTCGGGAACAGCGCCTTGATGAACTCCCGGCTGTACTGGCAGAACCGGTCGGCCTCGTCGTAGCTCAGCGGCACGAACCGTCTGCCGAGGTAGTCCCAGAGCAGGTTGTGCCCGTCAGCCGTGATCGGCGCCATCATCTCGCCGAGTACTTCGTCGCGGAACCGGTCGCGGAACCGGCCAATGAAGTGGAACCGCACGAGGCTCAGGAATCGCCCGAGTTTCTCTGAGTGCCCACGGAACGAAGGCTGAAGGATCAGCCCGCCGATCTCGGTCGGCCCGCTCGTGTCCTCGTGCAGCGTCGCGACGAGCGAGTTGGTGCCGGTCTTGATGCTTTCGGAATACTTGGGCCGAACCTCGAGATTGAAACACAGGTTCGGGTTGTGCGGCCCGCCCATCTGCGCGATCAGTTGGCTCGTGCCGAGGCACCCCTGGTTGTCGGTGTCGTCGAGCACAAACATGAACAGGTCGGTCTTGGCGATCTCATCGCTCAGACCGCCCGGGTTGTCACCGGCGCGCGCGCCGATGTTGGGCGGCTGGTCTTTGGCCACACGGCCGAATGCCTGCCGGGCTGCACGGATTTTCTGCGTGATGATGTCGCCGTCGGCTGGCAGGTTGATGAAGTGGACCATCTTCGCCAGCTTGTGCAGCGTGGATTGGTCCTCGAGTTGTGCGCACCGGATGAAGAACATGCGTTTCCTTGAACGAGCGGTCGGCCCTCAATGGCCCTTCGTAGCTGTTGTTGCGTGGGTCACTTGGCCACCTTGGCGAGCGCGCGTTCCAGGCACTCGAAGATGCGCGGCCAGTAGCTGTCTTCCATCACCGGAAGCGGCGGAAGCATGCGGATGTGGAATGGGCCGTGCCCGCAGTAGAACAAGATGAGACCCTCATCGAAGCACGCCCGGCACGCCGCGCTGACCTTGGCCTTGTCGCCGCCGAAGGGCGTGAGCTTCATCATGCCCCCGACACCCCCGACGAGGTCGCTGCAGAACGACGCTGGCGGGAACCAGTCGGGGTGCTTGGCGATCAACGCCCGTGCGTGCTCGGTGAACTTCTTGTGGTGGTGGGCGAACGCGCCCTTGGGGCCGTAGTAGTCGCCCGCGTCGAGCATCTCCAGCACGCGCATGCCTGTTGTGAAATCGCTCGTTGAGCCTGTGAACGTGCCGCTGAGCAGCCCGGCGCGGGGGTTGTAGTCCTCGGTAAACAGCGTGGCGCACGCCTGCGTCATCTTGCCGACACAGAACACATCGACGTAGTCGCCCAGATCGAGCATCTCGTAGGCGAACATCTGCTCGGTTCGGCCGAACGACTGAATCTCGTCGTCCCAGATCGCGATGCCGTGGTCGCGGCAGCGGTCCATGAGCGCCTTGATGTAATCGCGCGGCGCGGTGTTGAACCCGCCCTCGCCCTGCACCAACTCGAAGATGAAACACGCGTACTGCTTGGGGTACCGTTCGACGAACTGGTCGAGCCGCCAGATGGCGTGGTCGATGAAGTTCTTGGCGCCGCCGACCTTCTCAGCCGCCACATCGTTCCAGAACGGCATGTAGTCGACCTGCGTGGTCAGAGGGATGCCGTCGCGGCCGGCGTGGCTGTCACCGATCTGCGCCATCGTCACCGTTCGGCCCATGAAGCAGTGCTTGAACGCCAGCACCCGGCTCGCGGGCGCGTGCTTCTGGTAGCAGACCTTGAGCGCGCTCTCGTTGGCGATCGCACCGCTGGTCGAGATGAACGCATGCTTGAGCCGGCTCGAACGCGACGCAAGCTCGATGAGCTTGGCCCCAAACTCGTACGCCCCCGGCCCGCTCTGCAGGTTGCCGTGCTTGCCTGTGTCCTCCACGCCGCCCGTGACCGCCGCACGGATCATCTCGGGATGGCTGTGCCCAAAAAAGTGGACGCCGATCCCGCTAATCATGTCCCACTTGACGCTGCCGTCGGCGAGTTCCACGAGCGGACCGTTACCCAGACCCGAGCCCAGGTACGGGTACAGCAGGCCGCGACCCTTGACACCCGCCGCCAACGCCAGCGCCTCGTCATAGCTCGTTGCCAGAGCCGAGTCGGCGGGCTTCGAATCGCTGATCGCCTTGGCGTGCTCGCCCACACGGCTCACGATCGTCTCGATCGCTTCCGCAATGGCCGGGTCTTGCTTCATCGCGGCGCCGTGGGTGGTCCGGTGTGTTGTGTTGGTGGCTTGGGTGGTCGTCACGTTTAGTCCTTCATTCCAGAGTCAGTCGTCCCTCGCTGAGCCGGGCGATGGTCAGCGCCAGCAACTGGCACCGCTCCACCAACGAGCCCAGCTCGATCCACTCCACTGGTGTGTGCAGCCCCCCGCCGCGCACGCCCAGCGTATCGATTGTCGGCAATCCCGCAGCCTGAAGTTGGTTGCCGTCGCAGACGCCCCCGGTCTTGGCAAACGGCAGCTTCTGGCCCAGGTGCTCGGCGGCTTCTCGGGCCAAGAGCGCCAGCTTCTCGGTCCTTGGAATCAGAGGCTTGGCGGGCCGATTAAAGCTGCGCATCACTTCAACACCCGGCATCGCGCCCTTGGGCGTGGCGAGTGCGTCCAGCTCTGATGCCAGTTCGTCGCAAACTTCCTGCGTCGGGTACCGCACGTTGCCCCACGCCCACGCCTCATCAGGCACAGCGTTGGTCGCAGCCCCACCCCTGAGGGGACCAATGTTCAGTATCTTGCCGCGCTCCACATTCGGCATTTTGCCCGCTGCCACAATGCACGCGCCCAGAGCCGTCACCGCCGACACGCCCTCAGCGAACGCTCGCCCCACATGCGAGGCTTTGCCTGTGCACCGAATCGCGAACTGCCCCGAGCCCATGCGTTCAACCGCAAGCTCCCCGCCCGCCAGCGCGGGTTCGAGTGCCAGCCCGAAGTCGTGCGCTCTTGCCTCGGTGGCGAGCGCGGTGTCGGAGAAGTAGCTGCCCGTCTCCTCGTCGCTGTTCATCAGGAACGACCAGCCGCAGTCGAGGCCGCACTCTTCGAGCGCTTCGAGCGCTGCCATCGCAATCACCAGCCCGCCTTTCATATCCACGCAGCCCGGCCCGGTGGCGGTCTTGCCGTCGGCTGCGATCGATAGCTCGCGGAAGTCGCCCTGCGGATCGTGCACGGTGTCAAGGTGGCCAGCGATGAGCACGCGGGGCTTGGCATCGCGCAGGCGTGCGCACACCGCCGTCGGCGGCGCAAAGCCGGTGTCCTTCGTGCCGAGTATCCAATCGGGCCTCGGGTCAGCCTTGTAGCTATGGGTCACCGCGCCGAGTGCCTCAAGCCGTTCCGTGAACAGGCCACGCGTCTCATCGAGCGCTGGGGCATTGCTGCCGCCGGTCGGGGTCTCGACATGCCGGCGTAGATCATGAAGCAGCGCGTCCGCTCGCTGGGAGATAGCCCGGGCGAGCTTCTGTTCGGGCTGTGTCAACCGATCGAGCGCCATGGCCAACGGTAGCCCGCCCCGGACAAGGAAACGCTACCCGAGCGTCCGCCACGCAAGCCAAGCGGTAAGCGCCAGCGAAAGCACAATCGCGGTCCGGATCGCGCGCACGCTGCGATCAATCTTCAGCCGATCGACACCGGTTTCGCCGGCTCTGGCGAGCTTTCGGCACCGCAGCGCGATCGACCCGTGCCGCCATGAGGCCCGGGTGATCGCCACCCCGTTGAGCTTGGCGACCCGGCGGAGCGCCGCCGCCATGATGCCCGGCCCATCGAGGCCGTCGGCGCTGAGCCATCGGGCCGCGTGGGCGTCGGCCTGCCACTCGAAGCGTCGGCTCACGAGCACGACCGATCCCAGCGCCGCTGCGATGCCAAGGCCCGCAGCCCACAGCGACTCGCCCTGCGAACCCATCAGTTCAGACGCCAACAGCCCGGCGCTCGAACCAACACCCATCACCGCCAGAGCGAGCCACGCTGCGTGGTGCTGCCGAAGGTGCGCTGCTTCGTGGCAGACAACCGCATCAAGCTCGACCATCGGCATGCCCTCGAGCAGCCGATCCGTGAACAGCATGTCGCGCAGCGGACGCACAAGCCCCACCACCGCCGCGTTCGCGCCCCCGGCCAGCGCCGATGAGGTGCGTGTGCGCCACACC
Organism: uncultured Phycisphaeraceae bacterium; assembly: GCA_964352615.1. Classification (GTDB taxonomy): domain Bacteria; phylum Planctomycetota; class Phycisphaerae; order Phycisphaerales; family UBA1924; genus OFTM382. Next base: position 13,493 of record CAYGSG010000008.1, on the reverse strand, counting down.
CTCAGCGTCGATACGCGCACGCCGCACGAGCGAAGCCTTGTCTCGATCGAATCGCGGAGCAGACCACGCCCGAGCTCGACCGTGTCCCAGAGCCAGCGGATCACCAGCGGGAACATCGCCATTACTGATACCGCGCCCAGAATCAGGACCGGACCGGAGATGACCATCGCGGCGCGTTCGCCTCGCCATGCTTGCGGCAGGCGCTCGGTCCAAGCTGGCGGGTCGGTCCACAATGGGTTGAGCGCGCGCACCGCAGGATCCGCCCTCAGCACACCGTCGGCGACAGATCCCGCTAGTTCGCCAAGGCCCATCAACGCCACTACCGGAACCACGATGAACAGCAGGTCCTGCCGAACGTGGTTCCACACCGAACGCGCGCGGCTCGGCATCGCCTCGATCTGTTCCCCGCGGTCGAGGTGGCCGATGATCGACGCTTCTCCAAGCCGATGTTCCACGCCGAACATCACCCACCATGTCCAGACAAACACGAGCAGCACGGGCAGCGTGGCGAGCAGCTCATCAACCACCAGCAGATCGCCGGTGACGGTGCGCACAAGCGACAGCGGATCGACCGTCAGCATCGCAGCCAGATGGATGACCACCGCTGCGACCCGTGTGCGCCCCGCGGCATTGAACGCCTTGCGGGCATGCACAAGCTGGCCTGTTCGATCCAGCAGCCTCGTGCGGCGCCAGACCGACCCCGCGAGCACAAGGCTCACCGTGCACATCGGCGCGAGCCAGAGCATCCAACGCTGGGCAGCAGGCATCGCATCGTCCGCTGGCGGCATCCCACCCGAAAGGTGGGTAACCACGAACGCGACCACGAGCAGCACATGGATCAAGCGGTGCCTACCTGTAAACACGGACCAGACGTTGGCATCATCGGCTCAGCGACATCACGCCCAAGTCGATCACCGAGCCGTCCGGGCCGTACACATCGACATTGACCTCGTCATCACCGACGGTTGTGAACACGACGCATGTTCGGCCCGAGCGAGCCGCGTATCGCAAATCGCCCAGGCTCGGGCCAGCGTACTGGTCGTTGTTGTTCCGCTGAGCGTGCAGGTGGTAGTGCGCGAGCGAGGCCGAGCTGTTGTTGAGCATGTCCTGGCTCGCGACAAAGGTGGTGTCGTTGACGCGCTGGCTTGGCCTCGGCGGGAAGAGCACGGCATCGAACCCACCAGTGGAGACCGCTTCCAGGATGCCGCCGTACTCCGTCGAGGAATCGTCGCGGTCGAGCGCGGCTTGCTGGCGGATCTGGCTGAGCACGTACGTATCTTCGACCGCGGCTTCTACCACTCGGATCGTCAGCGCGTCGGCCCAGCTCAGTGTGTCGAGCCAATCTTTGACCCGCTCGCCGCGCCTTCGCCCGTCTTGGGTGCGGTCGGCTCGGCGTTCGACCAGCGTGCCCCGCTGCTGGCGCGATTCGATCTCGGCGAGCAGCTCCTCGCGCGTGGCGCTCAGCCAGGCGGACCGGTTGGCAGCGGCCCAGCGAACAGGCTCGATGTGGCGGAACGCCAGACGCGGCGCCGAGTCGAGCCGTGCGACCGCGGCCTTTGACTCTGCCCACCACTGCGGCTTGGAGGCGTGCGCCTTGGCCACCCACTGCAATTCGTCGCCGGTAATGGGCACCACGCGGAAGTCGCGGAGCGCATCGCGGAGCGCTGCCAACATCGGTCGTGTTGAGTCCGCAACCGGCACGTTGGGTGCATCCAGAATCAGCCCCGCTCGGAGTTCGCCGGAGGGATCGAGCCGCGCGAGCAGGTTCCATGCATCCGCGCGTGTGCGGTCGTCAAAGCGAATCGTCTCAGGCCCCGGGTCGGTCTGCGGATCGAGAAAGACGGCGTAGACAATCTCCGGAATGGTCTTGCCCGGGTGCATCGCCAGCAGCGCCCTTCGCTCGGAACGGTTGTCGTCATCGATCGAGATGTTGTAGTTCGCGTAGCTGCGCACGATCGCTGGCGCGCACTCCGTCCAGCCGCGCTCGGCGGCGGTCATCGCGAGCCGTTCGGTCACGTCCTCGGAACCCCCGCCATGAGGGAGCATCAGGCGGGCGAGGGCTCTTGAATCGTCGTCGGCCTGGCGGTCGGCGAAGAGCACACGCAGCGCTTCGAGGCGGAGCTCCTCGGGGTTGTTGGTCGGCCATGCAACGGCCTTGAGCGTGTCGCGCGCGACCGAGCGGTCCGCCTCGCCCGCTTCAACTTGTCGCCAGAGCTGCCCGACCGCGGTCGTGCGCGCGCCCGAGTGCAACTCAGGGTTGCGAAGATCGGTCGTCGGGTTGCCCGAGGCGCCCGGGTGGCGGGTCTGGCCGTCGGAAGCGCAGCCTGCGAGCGACAGGGGGATCGAAGCCGCGATCGCGGCGGCAAGCACGTGTCGTGTCCTTTGCATCGCCGAGTCTAGAGCGCTGCCTCAGGCTGCGGTCCGAAGGCTTTGCGCCCCTCGGCTAGCAGGCAGGGGCACCGGACGCGTCAGCGGGCTCGGCTGTTGGATATCAAGCCGCCCACAGGCCGAGCCGACTACGATTCAGCCATGGCTGCTACGAATCCAAGCACAACCGAGAGCGACCCCTCGCTGTTTGCCCGTGTGGCACGGGTGATCGAGCGGATCAGGCCCGCGGTGCAGTCCGACGGCGGGGACCTTGAACTCGTCGATGTCTCCGATGAGGGCGTCGTGCAGATCCGATTCCACGGGGCATGCGTGGGCTGCCCGTCGAGCGCCATGACGCTCAGGCTCGGCATCGAGCGGAACCTGCTCGAACACGTCCCCGAGACCACCCGAGTCGAAGCGATCGAATAGCGGCTTTCGGGGCTGCATCGCCGATTTCAAACGAATGATTGATTCAATCCCGGGCTCTCGGAATCGTCTCGGCGCGCGCTCATTGCAGTGAATCCTCAAAAGTAGCTTTGGGACGGGGCAAGCAGGCGGTATAGTGCGCTCCGGTGGGATTTGGTGAGGCCGCGCAGGATGTGGAGGCTGCACGTATGTTGGTGATTACCCGGCGAGAAGGCGAAGAAGTGGTGATCGGTGACCCGCGAAACCCCATCGGGGTGGTGCGTATTGCGTCGGTCAAGGGCGATCGGGTCCGGGTGGCGTTCGACTTCCCACGGGAGGTCTCGATCCATCGGCGCGAAATCGCCGACCAGATATCGACCGAGTCGCCCGCTGTGGTCGGCTCGATCAAGCCGGTCGCCAGCGTGACGCCCTGACCAGTTGCGTTGGCGGAACCGTCCAACCTTTGGACCATGCCACAAAAAACCCGCCTTGATGGGACGGGTTGTTTTATGACTTGCTGTGGCTGAATTTACTCCGGATCGCCGCCGCTCATGTCGTAGACCCATGTGCTAATGGCGCGGTCGAAGGGCATGACCTCTCCCTTGTTGAAGAACAGACCCAGTTCGCGCTCGGCGGCTTCCGGGCTGTCGGAGCCGTGGATGAGGTTGAACGAGTTTGAAACGCCGAAGTCGCCGCGAATGGTCCCGGGCTCGGCGTTGGAACCGAACGTCGCACCCATCATCTTGCGCGCGACGGTGATGGCGTTGTTGCCCCGAACAGCGAGGACCATGACCGGGCTCGATGTCATAAAACTGACCAAACCAGCGTAAAACGGGCGTTCCTTGTGGGCCTCGTAGTGCGTGGCCGCCAGGTCGTCCGAGATGCACATGAGCTTGGCCCCGACGATCTGGAGGCCTTTGTCCTCGAAGCGTGAGATGACCCGGCCCATGAGGCCTCGCTGGACAGCGTCGGGCTTGAGGATAATCAGCGTGGTTTCCATTGGGGCATCTCCGCCTTGGGGGTTGTGGTGTGGTCTGTGCCGCGAGCGTGCGGCGTGGGAGGGATGATAAACCCCCAAGTCTGTGTGGACGAGCGGACGAAGCACATTGCAACAATGCTTGCCCGGCGCACGAAGACGGGCCGCCCCGGTGGAGGAGCGGCCCGCGATAGGTCGTCAAAATGTTCGAACCCTTGTTCGCCCGGAGGCGATCGGGTTATGGGCAGGGGCCGATGAGGCCGAGCAGGGCGAGGAAGTCGCCGAAGCTGATCATGCCGTCGGCGCCGGGAGTGCCGAAGTCATCGGCGATATCACCGATGCAATCGGGGTTGATGGTGCCGGCTCCACAAGGCCCGATGAGTCCGAGCCGTGCGAGGAAGTCGCCGAAGCTGACCATCCCATCACCGCCGTTGAGCGTACCAAAGTCATCGGCGATGTCGCCGACGCAGACAGAGCCCATGCCCTCGGTGCCTTCGAGAACGATGTTGTCGAACCGGATGTTGCTTGAGTCGCTGGTGGTCCCATCCCATGTGAAGCGGATGATCGCGTTGGAAGCATTGTTGAGCGCCGAGCCGGCGCTGGCAAAGTAGGGACGGTGGGTGCTGTCATTCTCACCCGAGAAAGTGGCGATGCTCGAGAAGTTCACACCATCCGTCGAAACAAGCACTTCGCGGCTGGTCGGGCCGTTACCGGTCATGCGGTTCGTCCATGTGACCTGGATGTCCTGGTAATTCGAAAGGTCTGCGACGATGTCGAATGAGCGGCCATTGTTGGCAGTTCCGGTGATGGCGAGTGACCCGCCACCAAATGACCCCGCCGGCATGTTAATATCGGTTCCGCCGTACGAGCCCCATGTGTTCTCAGCCTGCCCCGGAACCGTGACACCCTCAAAGTTGTTGCCTTCGAGGTCGGACACGTCGATGTACGCGCCGAAGAGGCTGGTGTCGGGGTTGAGATCGAACGAGTCGACCACGCTGGGATCGATCAGAGCACCGGGATTGATAAAGAAGCCATCGAAGACGGGGTACATGCGGTCATTGGCGAAGTCGAGGAATCCATCGTTGAATTGGCCGTCGTTGTCATGCATGTGACGAAAGACGGGATTAAGCTGGTCGTTTCCGTCGATCCACGTGAGGTTGCTGTCGGAGGTCGAGTTGTTGAAGCTCCACCACGCGAGAAGTTCCTGGCCATTGGCGGCCATGGTTGCACCGGCCACCGCGAGACATGCGATCGTCTTCAGCATCATTGTTCAGCTCTCTTTCTCATCCAACGGTTGTTCGTTTCTCTCAAACGCCCACGCGGCGGAACACACCGCCGCTCCTGTCACGCGGATGCTGGCCAAAGGACCGCACAGAGCCGCTGCCCACCACCGATCGCGTGAGCGGGATGGTATCCCGACGCGGCGCGGCAACAGGCTCGGATGGGCAAGTTTTACCGGTGTTTACAGAGACTTTACGCTCTCACTGGCGGGAACTAGGTCCCATATCGGGCTTTGTTCGCTGGCTTCCTGGATCGCCAGAAAACGACCATCGGCGGCCCACGTTGGAGCCGCCGACGGAAAGCTTCTTCAGATGTCGTCAGGCCTCTCAGGCGCGACGGCGACGGACCGCAGCCAGTCCGCCGAGGGCGAACAGACCAGCGGTCGCGGGGGTGGGGACGTAGGTGCCAATCGGGAAGGGGATGGCCGCGCTCGCGTTGCTGGTCTCGCCGTCAAGGGCGTTGATGCCGCTGAAGTACCAGTTGGCGAGCACGAAGGTGGAGCCGTCGGGACCCGTGCCGTCATTGCGGTAGGCCCAACCGTCGAGGTGGTCCCAGGGCGTGCCGGTGCCGTCGACGTTGATGTCACCGAGTATGTCGATTACGGTGCCATTCTTGAAGAGCTCAATGGCATCGTCGCCGTTGATGTTGGGCGCGCTGCCGTCGGTGAACGTGGGTGCGAAGCCGAAGAAATCCATGAAGCCGACCGATTCGGTGGCGACGTAGAGGAAGTCACCCTTGGTCGCGGAACCGGAGAAGGTGAACTCCTCGCCATCGGTGCCGCCGCCGTTGTTCGCGCTGCCGAAGCCGTAGATGCTGAGATCGGCGATGTCGTCGGTGGCGTAGAACTCGACGGCCTTGGGGAGGCCGCCAGAGAAGGGCCCGTCAATCACGCCGGTGATGATGAGCTGGGCGTTAGCCGTCAGGGCGGTGCCAGCGATGGCGAGAAGGGCGATGGTCTTGGTCATGTCTCTGTCCTCCAAAGAATGCGGTGTCTGGTCCATGAATCAACAGGCCGCCAATGGTCACCAAACCACCGGCTTCACAAGCATTTTTGAGCTGAAGAAAAGAATCTCTCATCATCCTCAGCGATGACGGGCAAGCCGTCGGCGGGAGTGTACCAGCCGCGTCCCGTCCTGTCCCGGCTCAAGCCCTGCTCGTGGTTGGATTTACCGTATCTTCAAGATGCGAACTGCATGGGGAATCGGCAGGAGACCCCTTGGGAGACGCTGGGCTTATACTCCCGCAGGCGGTTGGACCCGCCCTACGACCAGCCTCAACGGAGTTTCAATGGCTGCCAATGCACGGAAGCAGACCGCCGAGACCATGGCGGCCAAGCAACGCGACATCTCGGTCAGCGAGTTTTTTGCCAAAAATCGGCATCTGCTAGGGTTCGATAACCCCCGCAAGGCGCTGCTCACCACCGTCAAAGAAGCCGTCGACAACGCGCTGGACGCCTGCGAGGAAGCCGGCATCCTGCCCGACATCTGCGTTCGGCTCGAAGAACTCGCGCCCGCCAAGTCGGCCGCCAAGGCCGGTCGATACCGCGTGACCATCACGGACAACGGTCCGGGCATCGTGCGCAAGCAGGTCGAGAACATCTTCGGCAAGCTGCTCTACGGCTCGAAGTTCCACCGCCTCAAGATGAGCCGGGGCCAGCAGGGCATCGGGATTTCCGCAGCGGGGATGTACGGGCTCATGACCACGGGCAAGCCGATGGTCATCGTCACGCGTCCCAGCGCGCGCAAGCCCGCGCACCACATCGAACTCGCGATGGACACCACCAAGAACCGCCCCGAGGTGACGGTCGACCGCGAACTCGATGATGCCGAAGGCGAGATGTTCGAGACCTCAAGCGGCACGGGCACGAGCGTCACGATCGAGCTCGAAGCCAAGTACATGAAGGGCAAGACCTCGATCGATGCGTACCTCGAGCAGACCGCGATTGCCAACCCGCACGCGTTGATCACGTTCATCCCGCCGGAGAAGGCAGCCAACGCAGAGGCGCAGAGCGAGGACGCGGAGAGCGCAGAGCGAGAACCCGGAGTCTTTGAGAGTGAAGACTCTGAAGCAGCGGGTGTCGCACGGTCTGAAACAACGATCGTCCAAACCACAGACATGGGCGACCGGATCGTATTCCCGCGCGCGGTCGATGAACTCCCGCCGGAAACCGAGGAGATCAAGCCCCACCCGCACGGCGTGGAGCTTGGCACGTTCCTGAACATGCTCAAACGGACCGAGCAGCGGCAGCTCGCCGGCTTCTTCAAGCACGAGTTCTGCCGGGTGCCGCCGGCCATCGTTGCGGAAGTCACCAAAGCCGCCAACAGCAAGTCCAAGACCATCACTCCCCAAACCGCTGTCTCAACGCTCGACCACGCCGCGACCGAACGCATCTACTCTGCCCTCCAAGATGCCAAGCTCCGCAGCCCCCCCACCAACTGCCTGGCACCCATCGGTGTGCGCACGATGCTGGCTGGTCTGCTCAAGGGCGTGAAGGCCGAGTTCTACTCGGCGAGCACGCGCCCCGCTGCGGTGTACCGGGGCAACCCGTTCCAGATCGAGGCCGCCATCGCATTCGGCGGGGACCTGCCGGGCGACGAGCCCGCGCGGGTGATCCGTTATGCCAACCGCGTTCCGCTGCTGTACCAACAGAGCGCGTGCTGCGCGTTCAAGGCCGTGGTCGACACCGGCTGGAAGAACTACGGCCTGCAACAGCCGCGCGGCACAGCGCCCGTCGGCCCGCTCGTTGTGATGATCCACATGGCCAGCGTGTGGGTGCCGTTCACGAGCGAGAGCAAAGAAGCCATCGCCGAGTACGACGAGATCAAGAAAGAAATGAGACTCGCGCTGCAGGAGTGCGGCCGAAAGCTCGGCACGTACATCCGCAGGCGCAAGGCGATGAAACGCGAGGGCGAACGGCGAGACGTGTTCGAGCGGTACATCGGCGAGATCGCCAAGGCGTGCAACGCCATTACCGGCGCCGATGCCGAGGCGCTGTACGACACGCTGCTGCGCCAGGCCCAGCGGCGCACGGAGCTGGCCGATGCGATCCTCGATGAAGACGGCAAGGTCGTGGGTTCCAAACGCGAGCAACTGTCGGAGGGCAACGGCCGGCTCGACAAGGACGACGGCGTGATCATCGTCGGCGAGGACGACGGACCGGCCCTGCCGCCGAGCGCTGAAGCCAAGCCCAAGCCCAAGGCGAAGACCAAGAAGGCTTCAACCAAGCCAGCCAGCAAGGAGAAGATCGTCAAGAAGAAGGTTCGCAAGAAGACTGCGAAGCATCAGGCCGCTGTGGGTGGGCTGTTTGAGGCATAAGTCATGATCAACCGCGATGGTGGTGTATGGCGATTGTCATGGGAACGCACGCAAGCCGGGTTCCGGGCGTGGGTGTCTGAGCACCCGCACATCGCGGTGGAAGGCGAACGCTGGATCGATGTGGAAGAAGCTCTGATCGATGCCGTCGATAAGAAGCTGCACGCTGGCGAATGGGCACCGGATTGGGAACCTCCGCCGCCGGAGTTTGCGACATTTTATCGACGCAGCGACTCGCACTTAGCATTGATTGGAAACGACTGGTGGTGCTGTCGCCAGAGCCCGGACGAGTTGTACTGCGATGGGCGATGCACAGGATGCCATCGGGGACTTGGTGAGAGGACTGCAACCCCAATCGAGGCGGGCATCGAGGGACCAGCGCACATCTGTATACCAATTACTCGCCCGGACCGTTTCGCGCTTCAAGGGTTGCCGGACTTGTGGTCCGAGGAACTTGTGGACGCGTTGCTGCCTGCGGAGAGAGCCACGGCAGACTGGCGGCCCGCGCAGAGAATTGGCCGGGGCCGACGGCAGTACTTGGAGCCTGTGCCGCACGCTGTGATCCGTCCGGTTGGGGTGAACACCGAAGCCCCACTCTCAGGATATCGATGTGCCGTCTGCGGGCATATGCAATTCTCCTATGAGGTTGGGCCGTGTGTGTACGAAGAGTTCTACCATCTTCAACCTGGCCAAATCTCCGCACCAGCTTTCTGGATTGAAAATAACAGCCCATCATTGTGCATACGCACGGACAGATGGAAAGAGCTGCGGGCTTCTCGCAAATGGCGGGGTGTCATTACCGATTCACTAAACCTTGTTGGACAGGAATGTCTGAACGAAGACGTGGGCATGCTACTTCGACAAGGATGGAATAGCTAGAGGGGCTCCCGGATGCATAAAAAGAAAATCGTCAACAAGAAGGTGCGGAAGAAGACTGCGAAGCATCAGGCCGCGGCGGGGAGTGGGTTGTTTGATGTGTAAGTCGACAAAGACGAGTTTGGCCCAAGACCGCTTCCTAAATTTGTTTCGCCCACGCCTAGTCACCGACTATCGACCGGCCACGTCGGCTTTGATCACTTGGGCCGAGTCGCAACTCGATCGTGCCCTTCCGGTCTTGTACATCGAGTTGGTCAAGCGACGAAATGGCGGGAGATTCAAGCCCTGTTCCATGCAACCTCGCGGCCGAACACGAAAGCGCAAAGCGGATGTACTTGTTCCATACGAGATCATGGGGTTACACCGCTCGGATCCGTCAGGACTTGTCGGCTTTACGCTCGACCGGCACTCGATGGGGCTTCCATCGAACTACCTCGTCCTCGACTCAACTGGTCATGAGCACTTGTGCTTGGAGTACCGGCGGTCGAACGAGACAGAACCGCGAGTGATCTGGGTCAACGAAGATGCCGAGGACTCGCTCTACGTTGCCCGTTCTTTTGCTGATTTCATGGAACGGATACAGGTTGACCCAGACTACGAAGAGCCAACACTCCAAGTTAGGCTCACCGATTTCAACGCCGCTGTTCTGCAAGGAGATACACGGCTGATCCGATCAATGCTCGAACACGGCCTCGATGCCAACAAGCGACCTCACGGACCCGGGACATGTAGTGCACTGGACATGATCGTTTCCACGGGCCAAACTACGCTCTTTGACATGGTGTGCGAGTACCAAACCCCAAGGCCTTCACGAAACGCCATCCAGCTCTGCCTGCGCAGGGGTCACGTGGGTATAGCGCGGAGGCTGAGAGACTATTGGACTCCGTCCACGAGAAACCTTGCGGATGCGGTGTTCTCTCGGAATGCCTCGCTCGTGAATGAACTGCTTGACCGTGGCGTTCGACCCACGTCCCGCATCGTCCGTGATGCCGCAGGACTGGTAACGGGACAGCCTCGTCCCTCATTCAAGAAGCACCCTGGGATACTGAAGCTGCTGCTCGATGCGGGCGGCCAACTCCCTCGAGGTCAAATTTATGCCTAAGAAGACGACAACCAAGAAGACTCCCGGCCGCAAGGCAGCACCCTCCAGCCGTGCCGACCGGGGCGTGCGCACGTCGGATGCGATCACCACGCTCGCTGACAGCATCGTGACCTCCGCAATGGCTGGCCGCGAGCCGAGGGTCCATGTGCCCACCCGCTCCAAGTCCAACACCAAGTGGAACAAGAGCCGGGGCATCTTGCAGATGGGCACCGACCAGCAGGAACGCCAGCTCTTCAACCTCGGCCAGGCCCGCAAGTTCATGCAGACCCTGCTGCACGGCCAGGGCATCAAGGAACTCATCGACGCCGACAAGACGCTCAGCCTTCGCGGTATGTTCTACAAGAGCCTGCACACCATCCAGGGCACGGGCGGCAGGGGCAAGCCCGGCGAAAAAACCTTCAACGACCAGACCGAGTCCGACGGCATTCTCGAAGACCTTGAGGTCACGCTCGGCAGCCTGCGCGAAGAGCTGCACGTGTTCGCCAAGAAGCGCGGCACGATGGTCGGCAACATCACCGTCATCGACTCGGGCGACACCATCGACTGCAGGCGAATGGGCAGCGGCGGCTACGCCATCCCCAGCATCTGCGAGCCCGACGTCATCCAGTTCGAGAACGTCGACGCGGACTTCGTGCTGCACGTAGAGAAGGACACCGTCTGGCAGCGGTTCAATGAGGACAAGTTCTGGCGCGAGCACAACTGCATCTTGACCGAGGGCTCGGGCCAGCCGCCCCGGGGCGTTCGACGGATGCTGCACCGGCTCAACAAGGAGCACGGCCTGCCGATCATCTGCCTGCTCGATTGCGATCCGTGGGGGCACTACATCTACAGCGTCATCAAGCAGGGATCGATCAGCCTCGCGTTCGAAAGCGAGCGCCTCGCCATCCCCGAAGCCAAGTACCTGGGCATCCGCAGCAAGGACTACGAGGCGTGCGGCCTAAGCGACGATGTGCAGATCGAGCTCAACGCCCGCGACAAACAGCGGGCCAAGCAGATCATGGAATACCCGTGGTTCCAGGAGAAACGCGGCTGGCAGAAGGAGATCAAACAGATGCTCTCCAACGGCTTCAAGATGGAAGTCGAATCACTCATCACCAAGGACATCAGCTACGTGACCGAGGTGTACGTGCCCGAGCGGCTCAAGGCCGAGGATTGGTTGGGGTGAGTCCATGACCCTTCCTCTGGGCTCCGCCGATTGGATCGCAGGCTACGAAGAAGCTCGGCTCCGACTCATCGGTCGGGCGATTGACGCCATCGTCTACTACGACCCCATTGAGTTCGAAGAGGGCTACCGAGGGGCCGTTGATTCCGTCAGCGGGGCTCACACCCCGGGGTGGGGGTTGGACCTCGTGTTGGGCGATCAACACATCGGATTCACTTGGGACTGGGATGGCGACGATTACCGGCTCACCATTCGCCCCCGCGGCCTTGGGGAACTCATGAACGGCAACGAACGCGGCGCTGACGCGAGCCATGATCCTGAATGGCAACTGCGTGTGGGGAAACGCGTCGAATCCATGGTTTTCTCCGTACACACGGGAGCTGAGCAGGGGTTCGACAAGGTCTCTGATTGCCGCATCTGCTTCGTTGACGCACCGCCGGTTTGGATTACAGCAAGGTACGAGAATCCGCCGCACCATCATTGTGGCGACAACATCGTGGTGTTCTTCGAGGAGGAGGCCGCCAAACTCGCGGGCGTCTCTGTTGAAACGCGTCTGAGCTAAGTGAGTCGAGCAGTAAAAAAGCGCGACATCACGCCACCGCTTCGCGCACAGCCGGGTCTGACAGGTAAGGCTCGCCGCGATCGCTCGCGAGCAGCAGCGCGGTGCGGGGCTGCTCGCCGAGCTTGTCCTCGGGCCAGCTAGCGATATCAAGCAGTGCCGCCAGCGCGTAGCCGGTGCACGGTCCGACGAGCAGGCCTTCGAGCTTGCGCAGCCGACCGATCTGTTCGAGCGCACGGGCGCGCGCCACGCTGACGGCGTCATCGACGAGCGAGGTGTCGAGGTTTTCGGGCAGCTTGGCCGAGCCGATACCGTCGGGCGCTTCGAGGGTGCCGCCTGCCCACTGTTCGCCCCGCAGCCGGGGCGCGACGCCCGAACCGACCGGGTCTGCTGCGATCGTGCGCACAGCATCGGTGGCGCTGCCGCCGTCTTTGAGCGCTCGTGCGATGCCGGTAATCGTGCCCCCCGTGCCGACGCCCATCACAAACCAGCCGAGTTCGCCGATGCTGGGCCTGATGTGGCGCATCTGCTCAACGCACTCTCGGCCAGTGCCGTGCTGGTGGGCGAGCGGGTTGGCGGGATTGGTGAACTGGTCGAGCGTGTGGAAGCGGTCCGGTTCTTCAAGCTCCCACCTGCGGGCCACGCCCCGGCGAAAGTCGGGATCGGAGCCTCCTTGGTCGTCGGTGGTGACGCGGATGTCCACGCCGTAACCGCGCTGGCGTTCGACCTTGTCGCGGGCCATGCCCGGCGGTATGAGGGCGGTCATGGAGCAGCCGTGGGCGGCGGCGGCGGCGGCGATGGCGCAGCTCGCGTTGCCGCTGGAGGCCTCGACCACGCTCATGCCCGGCCTGAGCCGGCCATCGCGGACGGCGGCATCGACCATCGCCCGGCCCGAGCGGTCCTTGTTGGAACCGGTCAGGTTCAGGCATTCGAGTTTGAGCAGGACCCTCCAGCCGTCGGGGGCCCAGTTCTTGAGCTCGACCAGAGGGGTTTCGACGGCCTGTGAGGGGTGGGTGTTCGTGTACATGGCAGCGTTCCTTCGCCGCATTCCGCCGTTCCGTGGCGGTGCTAGGCGGAGAAGATTAGCAGTGTTTTGGGGCGTGTGGAAGGGATGTCGATAGCTCTGTCAACTGTGGCCCGTGGAACCCTCTGTTGGCCCAGGTCAAGAAGCGCTCAAAGTTCGTGAATCGGGGCAAAGGGTCTTGCATGCATATGCAGGGATCAGTATCTTGAACATGCTGTCGCACGATGCGGCGGGCCTCGTTTCTGGGGCGTTTTTTCCGGCACTGACCCGCCTGATTCAAATCTCGACCCATGTGTGCAACGACCCGCACTCGCGTGTGGTGGTGGCACCCTCAACCCGGCCGCCGAGATGGCACGCGGGGAGCGTTCGGAGGACACGCTTCCCGTAGGACCTCCGGCGGCCGGTTGCTTTTTGTTGACAGCCAGTAAC
>CAYGSG010000007.1:0-67731 GCA_964352615.1 uncultured Phycisphaeraceae bacterium | reverse complement strand
CGGCGCGTCGGGCGCCTTCTGAGCCCGAGGACCGGCCTCTCCCCTCCGCCCGCCCCAGCGCCAACAAGCCCAGCGGCCTCTGGCGCATCGGCACCTCACCGCCGAACGCGGGCGTGGGTCTCGATCGGTTCGCACAGCGCGGTGGACTTTCTGAGCTTCGTGCCCATCGCGCTCATGCCCGTCATCAAGCAGCAGGCCGGGCTGACCGACGCGCAGGTCGCCGCCGCCATCGCCACCCACGCCGCCAGCAGCGGGGCCATCCAGCCCGCCGCCGCGTGGTTCATCGATCGCTTCGACCGCCGGGTGATCGGCGCGATCGGCGTCGTCGCCGCGGGCGTGGGCGTGGGGGGGCTCGCGTTCGCCACCAGCTTTCAGGCGCTGCTCCTGCTCACTGTGCTCACGGCAGGCGGCGTTGGCGCGTTCCACCCGCCCGCCGCCGCCGCGGTCGGCGCGCTGTCCGGCGTGTCGCGCGGCCGGTGGATGTCGTTGTTCTTTGTCGCGGGCATGATCGGCGGCATCATGGGCAACATCTTCAGCCCAGCGATCGCTGTCGCCATCGGCATGCAGGGTCTCTTGTGGCTCATCGTGCCCGCCGTGCTCGTGGGCATCGCGCTCTGGGTCGCCATCCGCCGGGTGCCGCACCGTGCGCACGGCGCGCACGAGACGCACGCACGGCTCTCGCCAAGCCAGCGCCGCCAGCGCTGGGGCAGCGTCGGTCTGCTCTACACGGGCAGCATCGTGCGCTTCGGCGTCAACAACGCGCTGATCTACCTGATGATCGCCATGCTCGAGCGCCGCGTCGTCGCCGAGGCCGGCGCCACAGCGATGACCCAAGAACTCGCTAAAAGTGCCAGCGCGATCAACGGCTCCATGCAGGCCGCCATGCAGGTCGGCATGGGCGGCGGGGGCCTGCTGCTCGGCTGGTTCCTCGCCAAACGCCACGAAAAACTCGGCCTCGTGCTCACACCCATCCTCGGGGCCGTCGCGCTGGCCGTCATCCCGTCGGTGGGTAACCACTCGCTCGCGCTGTTTCTCGTCACCGTCGTGGCGGGCGTCGGCTTTGGCAGCATGATTCCCGTCACGCTCTCGCTGGCTCAGCGGCTGCTGCCCCACCGCACCAGCCTGGCCAGCGCGCTCATGCTCGGCGGGGCGTGGATGTTCGCCGGCATCGGCGCGATGTCAGCCCAACGCATCGAAGCCGCCTTCGGCATGCAGGCCGCGTTCTGGGCCGTTGCGGGCGTGCTGCTCATCGCGGGCGCGCTGTCCGCCGCGCTCCCGAGCAAGCTGCTCGCTGAGCTCGATCACTAGGTTCGGTTGGGTTGTTCGGTTCCGGACGAGCCGCGACCGTCAGGGAGCGGTTTCTGGTCTCTGGCAGAATCCGTGTCGAGCCTCATGGGCGCATTGTTGGTCACGCGGCCCACTAATAACGCTGCGCGCTCACGCCGCCTCGGACGGCTCGATCGGCCGAGCCGTTTCCGCTACCAAGCTCGGCACTGATTCCGTGTCCCACGTCAGCGCCACGCACGCGCTGCCGCGCACGGATTCACTCACGCGAACCACCCGCGCTGGCTTGAGTTCGCCCGCATCCACCAAACCCGTAGCCGGCGGCACCAGCGCCACCAGCACGCCATCGCCCGAGGCCAGCTCCGGCCCGCCCGGCGGCAGTTGCACCAACGCCCCGCTCGCTGAAACGTTCCGCGTGCGACCTACCGACGACCGCAATCGGCCATCAGCCCGCAAACAGCAGGGCACGCTCAATCCTGATCTGGGCGCACGCCGACGGTCGGCTTCAGGGGCGGTTGCGAGTGGGGTTGATCTGGTGGGAGTGTTCTTGGCCATACCCCGTCTATCGGCACATCCAGCCGCCCGATGCAGGAAACTACGCCCGAGAACCGATGAACCCGCCATCAGCCCATCAGGTAATCACGCGCCTTCGCCGCGCTTCAACGCGCCAGCCACGGAGCCCAGCATGGACATCAGTTGCCTGATCCCCACGCACCAGCGGGCCGACAAGCTCGCACGCTGCGCCCTCGGCCTCGCCTCCCAGCAGGCCGAGGGCGTCCGCTTCGAGGTGCTCGTGGGCGTCGATGGTCCCGATCGCGGCGAGACCGACGCCGTCGCCGCGGCCTTCGCTGCCGCGGGCCACCCAAACGTCCCCGTCCGCGTCAACGTGGATGCCCACGCCGGACCCGCCGCGACGCGCAATCGACTCATCGCCACCGCACGGGGCCGGGTGCTGTTGTTCCTGAACGATGATGTCCGTCCGGACCCCGGCCTCGTGGCCCACCACGCCCGCGCGCACAGCGAACTCAACGAACAAGGTATCCCAGCGATGGTCCTTGGCGCCGCGCCGTGGATCGTGCCCAAGCGTGACACCCTGTTCGATCGCCTCGTCCGAGAGACCTCCATGGTCTTCTTCTACGACCAAATGGTCGGGCCCAGAGCCGACGACCCAAGCCACGACTGGGGCTTCCGGCACGCGTGGACGCTCAACCTCTCCGTCCCAGCAGAAGCAGTCCGCAGCATCGACGGCTTCGATGCGCAGCTCAACGCGCCGTGCTTCGAGGATCTGGAGTTCGCTTGCCGCCTTCAGCACCGCCGACGCCTGCCCGTGCTCTATCGGCCAAAGGCCATCGTCCACCACGACCACCGCTACACCCCGGGCGAGTACCTGGCCCGCGAGCGCACGCTCGGCGAGCACGCCTGGAACCTCGCCCGCCGCGCCCCCGAGTGCGCACGCGCGGTCTTCGGGCGCGACATCACAGCCGACGCCGAGATCGAATACAGCCGCGAGTTTGTCGAGCGTGAAGCCAAGGACGCAGCCCGGCTCGAAGCCAGCTTCCGCAAGCTCGCTGGAATTGAACCCGGCGCGATTCCGCCATCATCCACCGACCAGGGCCGTGCGCTCATGGGCCTGCTCTATCAGCAGCACGTGTTGATCAAACGCTGGCACTGGCGCAGCGGGCTGCTTCAGGCCGCCGGCGCGCTCGAAGCCGCACCGCTCTGTATCGGTCCAGCCTGAACCGCCCCATACAGCCGGTGCAGTTGGATGCCCGCGTGCTCATAGATGTGGCGCCGATCCCAGATCATGCCCTCGTGCAGATACGAACTGATGACCACGTCGCTCACGTCCTGCGCGCGCGCATCGCTCGGCGTGTTGACCACCAAGCCCGCGATAGTCTGCCCTGCCATCGCCGGGTCGTCGTCGAACAGGCACACCACGCCCGCCGAGGCAAGGTCGATCCGCTCCGCGATGTACCTGGTGTGCGCGCCGCAGCCGTGAAGGGCGATGCGTCGGCCCTTGAGCTTGCCAAGCGCTGCGAGCATTCGCTCTGCGGCGTCCGTGGGCACCGTGCTGTGCGCACCGCGCCCAAAGAGAGGCGGCTGGCCCTCGGCGTTCGCCGCTCGGCTCGGCGCTGCAAGCACTTCATCAAACAGCTTGCAGAACTTTTCCGCCTGCTGCTCCAGCGTGAACCGCTCGCGTGCCCGCTGCCAAGCCGCAAGGCCCAGCAAAGGCAGCCCGATCGCGCGCGCGCGGATCACGGCCTCGGCCAGCGCTTTGCCCGCGATGTGTTCGTCGTCGTGGCGCGAAGCTTCAGCGATCACACCCTGCACGCCGTCATCGACTACGCCGCCGAGGCCCGAAGCCGTGCGCGTTACCACCACGGGCAACCCCCGCGCCATCGCTTCGAGCATCGCCAGGCTCAGCCCCTCGTACCGCGAGGCCTGCACAAACGCGTCGGCTTGATCGAGCATCGGACCGATCTGGCTGGCTGGAACCGCGCCAAGCAAACGCATGTTGGGGGTCGCTGCGGCGCGCAGGTCGTCCAGCGCTGGCCCGTCGCCCACCACCGTCAGCGTGTGGCCGATGCCCCGTGCTTCAAGCGCCTGCGACAGTTGCGCCAGCGCGAGCACCCGCTTGGCCTCGTGCTCGACTCGGCCCACCGCTACCAGCCGAAGCCGCTCGGACGGCCCGCGATCTGCGGGCGGCTGGCTCGGCACATGCACCCCATTGAAAATCGTCCGCACCGGCAGATCGGAGCCTCCCGCCCCAGCCGTCGCCGCCGCGAGCTGCGCAGCAAGTTCCTGACTCACGCCGACCGCGCCATCGAGCCACGGCGCCATCGCCCTCGCAACACGGGTGTTGTACGGGATGTCCGAGTGCGAGACCCACAGCGTGCGCAGTTTCTGCGTGCTTGCGAGCCGCTCAGCGATCCGCAGTCCAAGGCTCACGCCCTCGCCGAGTTGTTGGGGCAGCCAGATCGCGTCGTCGCCGGAATCCGTCATCCTCGTGGCGACCACCTCGCTGCACGCCTCGAACCAGCGCGTGAACACGGCCTCGTCCGCACAAAGCGGCGCGAGCCCGCCGAGCGGACAAAGCCACTCCGTTGGCAAGCCCAATGCGTTGAGCGCCGCCTGTTCACCCGGCGCGAGCAGCCACGCCGACAGCCCGCCCTCGCGGAGCGAGCCGCACAGGCTGACCGCCCACGTGGTCACGCCCCCGATCACAGGGCCGTGGGGCAGCAGGATGAAAGCGTGTCGCGGCATGTGCTTTCCTATCGGCTCGCGCCGGTTGGGCTGGACAGCCTCGGGCCGGCGGCCGATGCAGAGCCTCATGCTTCGCTGCTCCCAACAGCACGTCTTCTGCATCGGCCTGTGCGAGACAGGCACCGCCCAGCTCGCTGAAGCACTCGGCGCACTTGGCATGCCCGTCAGAACCGATCCACCGCTCGACCTCATGCTCGCGGGTCAGTTTCCCGAGGCCGCCGAGGATTGCCAGGGTCTGGGCGGACCGTCGGCCGCAGCCATGTTCCGCGAGCTCGATCTTGCGTTTCCCGACAGCAAGTTCATCCTCACGCTCCGCACGCCGCACGAATGGCTCGAAGCCATCGCTCATCGGTCGCACACGCTGGGCCTCGCAGATGCGCCCGCCCGGCTCTACGGCGGGGGCTCGTTCGACCGCGTCTCGATGCTCGCGACCTATGAACTGCACAAGGCCGCGGTGCTCGCTCACTTTGTGGGCCGGGAAGAGGACCTGCTGCTGCTCGATCTCTTCGCCGGCGAGAACTGGGACGTGCTCTGCCCGTTCCTCGGTGCCAGGCCGCCCCGCAGGGCGTTCCCTCGCCTCGAGCGACGCCTGCCCGGCTCGATGCGTGCCGCTGCCTGAGGCGCTTTCCTGTTCAAGTATCCCCGACCGGTCGCCCCCGTTTGGTCGTCCCAGTTCTGTCACATGGGCGTAACCGCTGGCACCGCTCCCCCATCAACGGGTATACCCATTGAACCGGCTTGGCCTGCGCGCACCGCGCGAGCCGATGAAGGGAAGCATGGCAGCGACGAGCATCCTCATCGTGGAAGACGAAGCCGCTATTCGTGAATCCCTACGCGAGGCACTCACCCGTTCAGGCTTTACGGTCGAAGAAGCCGCCAGCGTTCGGCAGGCGCTCGAGGCCTCCTTCGCGACCGTTGATCTGGTGCTGCTCGATCTGATGCTGCCCGATGGCGACGGGCTGGACGTGCTCGCCGCGATTCGGCGGGACAAGCCGTTCCTGCCCGTGATCCTGCTGACAGCCAAGGGAGAGCAGGCCGACCGCGTCAGCGGGCTGCGATCAGGGGCGGACGACTACATCGTCAAGCCGTTTGGTGTGGATGAATTGCTCGCGCGCATCGAGGCCGTGCTCCGCCGAAGCGTCGACCGCCGAGAGAACGAAGAAACCATCGAGGTCGCGGGGCGAACCATCGATCTTGCGAGGCGTGAGATCGTGCAGGAAGACGGCAGCAAGCACACCATCCCAGAGCGCGAGTTCGAGCTGCTTGTCTACCTGGCCAACCACCATGATCGAATCGTCTCGCGCGATGAATTGCTCGCGCGTGTGTGGGGGGTTGACCCGCGCGGCCTGCGCACACGCAGCGTCGATATGGCCGTCGCTCGGCTCCGCGAGCTGCTGGGAGACGATTCGCAGAACCCCCGCGTCATCGCGACCGTGCGCGGCCGGGGCTACATGCTCGTGCGATCGCCCGCCGAGGCGAACGATCGATAAGGCTGTGAGGAGCGCCAAGTGCGAAGCGGGCTGACATGGCTCATCTACATCGTGTGCGTGGTGCTCGCGGTCGACGGGCTCGCGTGGCTTACGTGGCGCACGGTGCAGGCCGAGCGCAGCAGGACCGAGGCGCAGTCGCGCGTGATCCACCAGCAGCGGGTGCAGCTTGCACTATGGCGATTGGACTCGGCGCTGGCGTGGATGCTGCGAGCCGAATCGGGCCGAGCGCCCGATCGGTACGAGCCGTTCGTTGAAGTGGGGGGCCACCGGGCCGCCTCGCCCTTGCTTGGAGGTGCCAAACCCCCGATGCGGTTGCACATCGCGTGGACGCCCACCGGCGGCTGGTCATCGCCGCAGGTGCCCTTGGGCACTGACCGCGACGATGCGATGGCGATGGGCATCGAGCCAGGCAAGATTGAAGTCGCAGGCCGATGGCTGGCAGCGATCGCCGAGCGCATGCCGAGCGATCCGCGCAGCGGAGCCGATGAATCGCTCAGTGATGCGCGCGCCAAAGAGGACCGCGCCGCAGGACGCGAGAACGCTGGGCCGCCCCAATCCGATTTTGCCAGAGAAGCCGTCGCGCGTGACGAACCGAGCGGCCTGTCCGAGCCGAGTGCATCGCTCGAGAAGAGCATTGCGGAAGCAGAGAATGCCGGCGCTGCGTACGGCGACCAAGGCCTGCGCGCGCGCCGACAGAACGCGGTGCTCGCCCAACGCAACGACGAGTTCCAACTTCCCGAAACGGACCTGTTCTCGATCGACGAGCCCATCGAGGGCGAGCTTCGGCCCATCTGGCTGAGCATGCCCGGCGGCGAGACCGCGATGGTGCTCGTGCGCGACGTGCGCATCGGAACCGAGCGAGGCGTGGTCGGCGTATGGGTCGACTGGGTCAGCCTGCAAGCGGCGCTGACCGCAGAGGTCGTGGATCTGCTGCCCACGGCGTCGCTTGTTCCCATCGACGGCGGCACTGCTTCAGCGACCGACCGACTCGCAATGATCCCAGCGCGAGTGGTCGCGCCGCAGCTTGCGACCGAGGCCGAGGGCACGATGTGGGCCGGGCTCAGCGCCGGGGCCTGGGGCGCGATCGCCACCAGCTGGGCCGCTGTGCTCAGCGCTGTGCTCGCGGTGGGCGTGGTGCTGTGGCAGGCGCTCGCGCTGAGCGCGCGCCGGGCCCGGTTCGCGTCCGCTGTGTCGCACGAGCTGCGCACGCCGCTTACTGCTCTGCGCCTTCAGGCGGACCTGATGCCCCAGCATGAGAAGCGAGCCGGCATGCTGCGCTCGCAGGTTTCGAGGCTCGAGGCCATCGTCGAGAGCGTGCTCGCGTACGCGGGTGTGCGCCGGGCCACCGAAGCACGTTCGATATCGGTGCAGGACGCTCTCTTGGGTGTGACAGAACAGCTTGCGGAAGCGGTCGAACGTGCAGGGGGCGAGTTTGATCTCAACATGGGCGAGGTCGCGAGCACGCAACTCACCTGCGACCCCACGCTGCTGCACCGAATCCTGGTAAACCTTATCGACAACTCCTGCGCGCACGCGTTGGGCAGTGAACCGCTGCGTGTTGGTGTCACAGCCCAAGCCACCGGCAGGTGGATCGAGTTGACGGTTGCGGACAACGGCCCGGGCATATCGCCCGGTGAGCGGGGCAGGATCTTTAAGCCGTTTGTCGGCGCGCGCAGCGGGGGGCTGGGCCTCGGGCTGGCGCTGGCGCGTGAGTCGGCTCAGGCGATGGGCGGCAGGCTTGCGCTCAAGCCCGGGCCGGGCGCGGTGTTTGTGCTCAGATTGCGCCGGGCGTAGGCCGGGATTAGGCCGGTTCAGGACAGCGCGAGTTCGACCATCGTGCGCACGCCGGGGGCGATGGCTTCGTCGTTGAAGTCGAACGTCGGCTGGTGCAGGCGCGGCGTGGCGGCGGGGTCATCGCCCACGGGCAGCAGGCCCAGAATGAAAAAGCACGCGGGAACGTGCTGGCCGTAGTAGCTGAAGTCCTCGCCGCCCATGAAGGGGTCGGGCACGTCGATGACATGCCGAGGACCGAACACGCGGCGGGCAACCTCGAAGAACGTAGTCGTTGCTTCGGGGTGGTTGTTGGTCACCGGGTAGCCCGGGTTCCACTGGATGTCGGCGGTGCAGCCGTGCGCACTCGCGGCGCTCTCGACGATGCGGAAGAAGTGCGTGCGGGCCTGCTCGCGCGTGGTATCGTGCAGCGTGCGCACGGTGCCCGTGAATTCAACGGCGTCGGGCACGACGTTGTCGACGATTCCGCCGTGGATGGTGGAGACGGTGCAGACGACGGGTTCGAGCGGGTTGATGCACCGGCTGGCGAGCGTTTGGAGCTGGGTGACGCAGCTTGCAGCGGCTACGACCGGATCGCGAAGCAGGTGCGGCATGGCTGCATGACCGCCGACACCGCGAACGTTGACGATAAAGTCGTCGGTCGCAGCGAGCAGCGGGCCCTCGCGCGAGCCGACGATACCAAGAGGCACCTGGGGCCAGCCGTGAAGCCCGAAGATGCGCGCACAGCGCGGTCCGAGCCCGCCGCCGGTCGCGCCATCGAGCACGCCCTCTTGGCACATGCGTTCGCCGCCGCCGCCGCCTTCTTCGGCGGGCTGAAAGATGAACGTGACCGGATTGGGACGATGGTCGAGCGACGCGAGCACGCGTGCGGCGCCGAGCAAGATCACGGTGTGCCCGTCGTGGCCGCAGGCGTGCATCACACCCGGCGTGGTCGATGACCAATCGCAGCCGGTGGCCTCGGTGATGGGGAGGGCGTCCATGTCGGCGCGCAGCGCGGTGGCCATCTTCTCGGTCGGCGCCGTCGCGGGCAGGTGCGCGACCACCCCCGTGCCGCCGGCAAGTCCATTTTTGATGTCGATGCCCGGGATCGCAGCCAGCGCATCTTGCACAGCATTGCTTGTGCGGTGCTCGTTGTAGCTCAGCTCGGGATGGCGATGCAGGTCCCGGCGGAATGCGACGAGGTCGGGCAGGAGCGAATCGATGCGAGCGTCGATGCTTGGCGTGGATTGGTCCGAGGCCGTTGCCGATGTCGTGGCCGAGGTCGTGGTCGAGGTCGTGGTCATGGGATCATCGTAGGGCCTAGGCCATCAAGGCCCGCCCAGCACACGCTCGACGATTTCGAGCGCCTCGCGGACGCTCGCAGCAACGGGGGCAACGGGGTGCATGACGCCAGCGTCGGGCCCCCATTGGGCAAATTCAGCGGCGAGGGCTGGTCGGACGGGGAGATTGCGTGAGTCGCTCTGCGCGATGCGTCGCTCGGTTCGTTCACTAAGGAGGAACTCGATGAGTTCCTGGGCTTGGACCGGGTTGGGGCCACCATTGACGAGGGCGACGGTGTTGGGGATGAGCATCGGGCCGGCATCGCAGAGACCAACGCGGGAAGAGCCGGTGGGACTGTCGGGTGAGGGTTGTTCATAGATGACTTCGACAGGCCAGTTGTTGCGTTGGGCAACCCAGACGTCGTCGGTGTCGGTGAGGGCGAGGAGGATTTCGCCCTGGGCGATCGCTCTGACGACGGCGGAGTTGCTCGAGTAGACACGGAGGTCGTTGGCCTTCATGTCGTTGAGCCACGCTTCGAAGGCTTCTGGCCCGCACGCGTGAACGAGGGCGGCGACGTGTCCTCGGGTGGTGCCGAACTCTGGCCTAGCGATGCCGACGCGTCCTCGGAAGCGTTCATCGGTCAGGGCTTGGAGCGAGGTCGGGGGATCGTCGATCTCGCCAGCGCGCACGGCGATGACGCGGGCGCGGAGCGCGAATCCGATCCAGTGCTCGGTGACGAGCTCCGCTGGCCATTCACCGAGCTCATCGTGGACGGCTTTGGGGATGGTGCTGAGCAGGCCTTCATCTGCGAGTCGTTGGGTGGCGAAGGGTTCGCTCGACCACCAGACGTCGGCTCTTGGTTGGTCGCGCTCCGCGAGCAGGCGGTGCATGAGCCCGGTGGTCTTGGTGGCTTCGGTGTCGCCGACGAGCCTGACGGTGATGCCGGTCTGGGTCTCGAAGTCGTCCACGATCTCTCGGAGGAGGAAGTCGTCAACGGAACTGTAGAGCGTGACCGTCGGCGGGGCTTCGTCACTTGCTGGGCGCGCGCAGCCCTGCACGAACAGCCCGGCGATCAGCAGCAACGCGAGTCTGTAAAGCATGTCGAGAGAATCTTACTCGGGCTTGGGTGCTGGCTCGGCGGCGGGCTTGCCCGCGTTGAGCTGAGCCTGGCGTTCGAGCCTGCCGAAATATGCTTTGACCGATTCGTGGTACTCGCGGGGCACGAGTTGCTCTTCGAGCGCTTCGGTGGTGGCGCTTTCGGCGGCCTTGGCGACGGCGCCGGCAAACTCCTGCACGGACTCGCCGCGAATGGAATCGCCAAAGACGAGTCGCGAGCCGATGATCGGCCCGCCCTGGTTGTTGACGCGCGCCTTGATGGACTCGGTCATGAAGTCGGCGGCCTCTGCCTCCGGGCCGTTTCCGTTGCCTTGTCCGGGGCCGCCTGAGCCGGCGCCTTGGCTCTTGGACTGGCCAGCGGACCACGGCCCGGTTTGGCCCTGACCCGGGTTTGGCTGACCGCCCTGAGCCCAGCCCTGCTGGCCGCAGCTCTGGCCGAGTTGGCTGAGTTGCTGCATGGCCTGCTGCATGGCTTGGTCCATCGCCTGCATGTCCTGCTGGGCCATTTCCATGTTGCTGAGCTGGCCGCTCATGTTCTGCATGGCGTCCTGCATTTGCTGGGAATCGCCCTGCTGCATGGCCTGGCACATGCCCTGCATGGCCTGGCTCATGTTCTGGGCTTGCTGGGCTGCCTGCTGGGCTGCTTGTGCCTGCTGTTGGAGCTGTTGTTTTTGCTCAGCAGACATGTTCTGCATCTGCTCGATGGCCTTCTGCAGATCTTCTTGGCTTCCGTTGGCGGCCTGCGATGCCTGCTCGGCGCTCATGCCCGCCTGACGGAGCGCTTGTTCGAGGTCGCTGCGCTGCTGGGCGAGGTTCTCGAGCTGGCCCGCGACGTTGTCGAGCTGCTTGGCGAGGGCGTCTTGTTGCTCCTTGCTAAGCGAGCCGTCTTCGAGGTTCTTCTTGAGTTCTTCGAGCTTGGCCTTGGCGCCCTTCATGTCGCCCCGTGCGAGGTCGCGGGCGAGGTCGGTCAGCGGGCCTTGGCCGGGCGTTCGCATCTGGCGGAGCATGGTTTCGAGCGACTTGGTGGCCTTGGAGTCCTTGCTGTTGAGCTTGTCGTCGAGTTCTTGGGTGAGGCTCGTGAGCTTGCGCATGGCGACGTTGCGAACATCGGCTGCGGTCTTCTGTTCATCGAGCTCGTTGCTGGTGAGTTCAAGGGCGTCGGCTTCGAGCGAGCCAAGATCCACGTTGGACTTGGCGAGGATGGCGCGGGTCTTCTCGAGTGCGCTGGTCGCGTCGGTCTTGGCTTCCTGAATCTCGCTCTCGGAGTCGGCGATGGCCTGCTGCTCGGCTTGCTTACCCAGCAGGTCCATCGTGGGCATCAGGAACCAGAGCACGGTGAACGCGAGCAGCGAGGCCAGAGGCACCTGCCAGAAACGCGGGCCCTCGATGGGCAGCGCATCGCGCACCACCACACGCTTGGCCTTGGCGATGGCGCTGGCCACCACGGCCTGCGACCACGGATCGGTCGCGCTTTCCACCGTGAGCGCCGTGCTGAGCGATTCGCGCAGTTCGGCCTTCTCATCGAGCACGCGGGCGACCTCGGCCTCGCGTGCGCGCGTGGCAAATGCCCAGGCCAAAGCACCCAAGGCACCCGCGCCCGCAGCCCACAGCGCGATGTCGGCCCAAGGCAGCGACAGCGCCATCAGGCGATCGGCCAGCAGCGTAATCAGCAGCACGAGCGTGACGATGGTCAGCGCCCACGCCGCCGAGCCGATGAGATCGATCATGAGCAGTCGGCGGGAAGCAACCTTAACCACGCGGCGGATGTCGTCCATCGTGAGACTCCCTTTGGGCGGACCGGCTGGGCCAAGTGCCCGGCCTGCTGGCAATTTCCAGCCTACATGCACAGATCGGCGATGCGGGCTCGCCACCTTTCTATACAGGTGAGACGGCCAAGGTTTTCGCTCGGTTCGCTCGGATTTTGCAGTTTGCATTATGTTAGGACATTCCCGGCCGCGTTGCAGGCCTGGGCCTCAGGGGCGATGATCGCTGGCTTCCATGACCACCACCCCGCAAGCCAAGCCGAACCTGCCTGTTGGGTCTGCCCCTTTGGGCAGGCTGGCGGCCTTTGGCAGGCTCGGGGCTCGGCTGGGCGCTCGGACCCGGCCGGGCGAGCGGCACTTTGAGGCCCAGCGACGAATCGACCCGCTGGGCTACTCGGTGCATCTGCTTTGTGGCGTGACGACGTGCGCGATGCTTGGGGGGCCGACGAGCATGGCCGAGCTGGCGCTGGTGCCCGCGGGCACGTCTGCGATCATTCGATTGCATCGGTATTGGCGAACGTGGGGCAGCCTGCTGGCGTGCACAACGGCTGGCCTTTGGCTGCTCGCGGTGGTGTGGGGACTGCTCGGGTTGCTGTGGTCGCCCGATCGTGCGCTGGGGCTCGATGAACTGGCGTTGGTCCGGTGGTCGGCGCTGGGGCTGATGCTCTGGCCCCTGATGCAACACCGGGTGCTGCTGCTGGCAGCGGTCGCGATCGGGCTGCACATCGGGCAGGTGACGCAAGTCATGCACGGCGTCGGTGTGCTGATCGATGAGCCGTCGCTCCGCTGGAACCGCATGCCCGGGCGGTGGAGCGGCTGGTGGGACCCGGTGGTGGGGGGCACGCTGCTGGTTGGGTTGCTCGGCTTGCACCTGCCCGCAGCGGCGTGGGGGCGCGGCGGCTGGCGGCTGGCTGGTGTGCTCGGCAGCGCTGCGGCGGTGGCGGGCATCGTGGCGACGGGCACGCGCGGCGCCTGGCTCGCTGCGATGGGACTCGTCGGTTTGGTCGCGCTGCGCTGGTGGTGGAAGTCGAAGAACCGGCTTGCCGTCGGCGGCGCTGCCGTGGCGCTGGTACTGATCCTCGGCGCATCGGCGGCTGGGGTGGGCGTTGTGGCTGGCGGCAGCGGGCTTTCGCAGCGCGTCGAGTCGGCGTGGACCGAGATCAACCGGGCGATCGATGAGCGTGACTTCACGACCGACACCGGCGCGCGCATCGGGATGGCGATTTGGGCCGCCGAGGCGTGGGGCAGCGCGCCGGTGCATGGCGTGGGCACCGGCGGGTACAAGCGGTGGGTGCTTGACCATGTTGAGGGGCCAGGGGGGGCAACCGGCGGGCCTGTGGGCGTGCATGCCCATGCGCACAACGGGCTTTTGCACGTTGCAGCGACGGGCGGGTTCATCGGGCTCGGGCTGGTGCTGCTGTTGTACGCGTCTGCGATATCGAGCGCGGGGCGTTACGAGCCGGGTGACGGCGTGGCTGGCTACCGCGATGGGCCAATGTTCGCGCTGCTTGGGCTGGGGCTGGTCAGCGCGTTCGACCCGTTCCATTTGAACACGCAGACGTGCGCACTGTTCGCCGTGCTCGTCGTGCTGAGGCTGCCCAATCGGCCAAGGGTGCTCGCGGACGCCAACGGTTAGGCGTTCGCCTGTTCGAGCGACGGGTAATCGGTGTAGCCGGTTTCTATGCCCGCGTCGCCCGCGTAGTAGGTCTCGGGATCGGGCTTGTTGTACGGCCCGCCTAGAGCGATGCGCTCGGCGAGGTCGGGATTAGCGATGTACAACTCGCCAAAGGCGATGGCATCGGCGAGGCCCTGCTTGATGCGAGCCTCGGCTACGTCGGGTGTAAGGCCGCCGTTGCCTATGTAGATGCCGCCGCCTGCTGACTTGAACCGCTCGTTGATGCGCGCATGGATGCGTTCGTTCTCGTCGTTGCGCTCGTAGGTGCGGAACGCCTCGACCGCGTGGATGTACGCGAGGTGCAGCGCGCCGAGCTGGGATGCGAGCTGGCCGAACGTCTGGTCGGGGGTGGAGTCCTTGAGGTCGCCGGTGCCGCCCATGGGGCTGACCCGGTAGCCGACTCGGCCCGGTCCCCAGATTTCGCAGACCGCCTTGGCGACCTGCAAGGGCAGGCGGAGGCGGTTGGCGATGGAGCCACCGAAATCGTCGCTTCGGAGGTTGGTGCCGTCGCGTGTGAACTGGTCGAGCAGGTAGCCGTTGGCGCCGTGAATCTCGACCCCGTCAAAGCCCGCAGCCTTGGCGTTGGCAGCGGCCGAGCGGTACTGCTCGACGATGCCGGGCAGTTCAGTGGTCTCGAGCGCGCGCGGCATGGAGACATCGACCCGGCCCGAAGTCGCGGAGGTGAACGTCTTGGACTCCGCACGCTGAGCCGAGGGCGCGACGGGGGCCTGGCCGTTGGGTTGCAAGTCAACGTGGCTGATGCGTCCGACGTGCCAGAGCTGGCAGAAGATGCGTCCGCCCCGCTCGTGAACAGCTTTGGTGACCAGTTTCCAGCCCTCGACTTGTTCTGGTGAGTGGATGCCGGGGGTGAAGGCGTAGCCCTTGCCTTGGGGGCTGATCTGGGTGGCCTCGCTGATGATGAGGCCCGAGGAGGCTCGCTGGCGGTAGTACTCGGCGTTGAGTTCCCACGGGATGTCGCCCGGCTGCTCGCTTCGGCAGCGGGTGAGCGGGGCCATGAACACGCGGTTGGGCGCGTTGATCTCGCCGAAGGCGATGGCGCTGGAGAGGGCGGGGTGCGCGCTCATGGGCGGTCTTTCTCTGTAGGGATGTCGGCGGTCAGTCGGCGTTGAGCGTGTTGGGGCCTTTGCCCGCGGACTTCTCGAAGTGGCCGTCGCCCTTGCGCTCGTACTTGGTGAAGCCCATGCGGTCGAGGTTCTTATTGCTCAGGGAGCTGGCGCCCTTGGTGTCGGACCACTTGCCGAGAATGGTCGGAGCGCACGGCACTCGTCGTACGGGCCGGCCGTCTTCGGGGTGCTTGGTAAGAGGCTTGTCGCTCATGGTCTGAACGACCTCGAAGTGCTCGTTGGTGCCCTCGCCGGCTTTGTCGAGAACCTGATAGACGTAGGTGGGCATGTGGCGTGCTCCGTTGGTGCGCACGGGGAGAGTGCGTGGGGGATCAGATGAAGCGTCGGCCCGATTCCATATCGCACATGGCCCAGCCGGTCTCTTTGCAGAGCCTTTGCATGACGGGCCATGCGGTCTCGTCGTCGTCGATGTGGACCATGAGCTGGCTGAGCTGATCGAGGCTCGTAGGGATCTCGGCGATAAAGCCCGGCCCGTAGAGACGGTCGATGCCCATCGAGCCCGCTGAGCCGTCGGGGGCGGTGTTGAAGCGGGCGAGCACCGCGAGCACGTCGGCGGGCTTGCCCAGGGGTTCGCACGTGGTTCCGGGGGTGACGGGCGGGGCATCCTCGGCGGGTGCGTTCATCAGGATGACGTGCCGAGTTCTGCCCATCGGCCAACGGTACGCGGCCAAACCGGGTGATGCCGCAAGGAGCGAGTCGAAGAGATCAGGCGTAGGCCATCTGGTGGCGGTCGCAGGCGTGGCTGTGGACGTAGGACCGCAGGTTGGAGCTGTTGATCATGCCGTTGATGAGCAGCAGGTCGATGAGTTGGCCGATGCCCAGCAGGCCGAAGGTGAAGAACCAGATGAGGCCCGAGAGCCATTTGCCCGCGTAGAAGCGGTGGATGCCGCAAAAACCGACCAGACACAGGCACCAGAGCAGATAGGCCCAACCAGCAGACTTGGGGGTGTACATCGCAAAAACCGTCCTCTCTGGCTTGGTATTGGGAAATCGAGGCGTCGGATTCTGCCCCAGCAGGCCGTATGGGAGGCTGAATGGCCCTCGGGCGATGCAATACCGATACAAAGGGTGCGTTGGAGGGCGGTACAGACGAACACATCCGCGGCCCGTTCTGGGCTGTGAGAAGGGACAACGGCCATGAACAAGCAACTGAACGGGTCAATGGGCAAGCATCTGATGATCGTGCTGGTGGCGGGTCTGGCGATGGGAGCCAGCGCCCAGAGCGACGCCCCCCGTGAGGGCGGGCGTGACGGGGCTTTGCGAGGCCCGGACACCAAGCCCTTCGTGCTGGACGGCGCGGAACGCGACCGCCCCGCCCGCTTCGGCGATCGGGGCCCCCAGCGTCGCGGCGCTGAGGGCGCAGAAGGCCGGCGCGGTCAGCGGGGCGATGCGCCCCGCATGGACCCTGAGCTGCTCAAGCAGTTCGATACCGACGGCGACGGCCAGCTGAGCGAGACCGAACGCGAAGCCGTCAAGGCGCACATGGAAGCCAAGAAGGCCGCGTTCATCAAGAAGTACGACCTCGACGCCGACGGCGAACTGAACGAGGATGAGACCGCTGCGATGAAGGCGAGCATCAAAGAGAAGATGGAGGCCATGAAGGCTGATCTTCTCACCAAGTTTGATGCCGACGGCGATGGCAAGCTGACCGGCGAAGAGCGCAAGGCAGCGGGCGAGGCGGCCAGGCCCCTGATCGCGGAGATCACCGGCGGGTTCGGGATGGGTCCACAGCACGGGCAGCGAGGCGATCAGGCACGCAGAGGCCCGCAAGGCCCACAAGGCGCTGAAGGCCGCGAGGCGATGAAGGCGCAGATGCTCGAAAAGTTTGACACCGACGGCGACGGCAAGCTCGACGAGACCGAGCGCAAGGCTGCGGGCGAGGCCATGCGCAAGAGTCGTGGCGGCGAGGGGCGCCAGGGCCGAGCTTCGTTCGGCCAGGACCGCGAAGCGATGAAGGCGCAGCTTCTTGAGAAGTTTGACGCCGACGGCGATGGCAAGCTCGACGAGACCGAGCGAAAGGCTGCGGGCGATGCGATGCGCAGCAAGCGCGGGCCTCGTGGGGACCGCAGCGACCGTGGCCAGCGCGGGCAGAGCTGGGTCGATGCCAACCGCGACGGCACGATCGACGCCAGCGAATTGGCCATCGCAGCCGACGCGGTCAGCAAGGGCGAACGCAAGGCCGACTTCAACCGCGACGGCGAGGTGAACTCGGACGATCTCGTGTTCCTGACGAACAAGTCCGGCGGGTTCTGAGCCACTCAGGCTCGAACAGAGCCGACAACCAGACATGGGATGAGAGTCCGCGACCGCCGCCTTTCGGCAGTACCCCCGCCCCCTTGTGTGGGCGGCGGTCATTTTTGGCGCATCGTGCGACTTTGATGGGTAGCTGCCGGTGGGTGCAGCTTGCTGGTCGGTTCGCCGTAGTATGGAACGATGGACGCACCCCCCAGCCCACAGCCCGGCACCGCAGCAGACGCGAGCGCTGCGCGCACGGGCCAGGGGAGCAAGAGCGGCAAGGGGGGCAAGGGGCAGGACGCGACGCTGTACCTGCATCCGCAGACGCTGGCGAGGCTCAAGACCTTTGAGCTGCGCGCGAAGATGATCATCGAGGGCGTGACCAGCGGCCAGCACCGTTCGCCCTATCAGGGCTTTAGCGTGGAGTTCGCCCAGCACCGGCCGTACGTCGCGGGCGATGACATCCGCCACCTCGACTGGAAGGTGTACGCCCGCAGCGACAAGCTGCACCTCAAGCAGTACCAGCAGGAGACGAACCTCGACCTGATCACGCTGGTGGATGCTTCGGGCTCGATGGACTTCGGCTCGCGGAGCTTTCACGATGCCTCGGGCGCCGGCCGGGACGAGAGCCCCGATGGGCGGACGTACTGGAGCAAGTTCGACCACGCGACGGCGCTGGCGGCGGCGCTGAGCTACATCACGCTTCGCCAGGGCGACCGGGCGGGGCTGTACGTCTACGCCAACGAGATTCTGGCCGCGGTTCGTCGGTCGAGCGCACAGACCACCTGGAAGCAGATCGTCGAGACGCTGTCGATGCAGGCGGTCGATGCGCAGACGAACCTGCCCCGGGCGGTGGACCAGGTGCTCGCGGGCGTGAGCAACCGGTGCCTGATCGCGATCATCGGAGACTTCTTTGAGGACCCCGAACCGATCCGGGCTGCGATGGGTCGGCTGCGGCACCGTGGGCACGACGTGATCGCGTTCCAGGTGGTGGACCGTGCCGAGCGCGAGTTTGATCTGAGCGGTGTGGCGCCGTTTGAGGGGCTCGAAGGCGAGCCGATGCTCAGGCTTGACCCAAGAGCGATCCGCGACGCGTACCTGAAGGCCTTCGAGGAGCACCGCGCCGCGGTCGAGCGATCGGTGGTGGGCCTTGGTTTTGATTACGAGCTGGTGGATACGCACGACTGGCTTGGGCCGCCGCTCGCGCACTTTGTGGCGCACCGCAACGCGTTCATCCGCAAGCGGAGCCGATCGTGAGAGGGGCGGTGCACTGATGGGGATGCTGAACCCCGCGCTGTTCACTGGCGCGATCGCGTGCATCGCGGTGCCGATCTTGATTCACCTGCTCATGCGGCGTCGGCGCAAGCCGGTGCGGTGGGCGGCGATGCGGTTCTTGGTGGAGGCGTACAAGCGCAATCGCAAGCGGCTGCTGATCGAGCGGTGGCTGCTGCTGGCGCTGCGGTGTCTGGCGCTGCTGCTGCTTGCGGTTGCGCTGGGCCGGCCGGCGCTGCTGGCAGCCGGGCTCGATGGGCCGGGCACGCGGACGGTGTATGTGCTGGTCGACGACAGCCTGAGTTCGACGGCGACCGACGCAAGCGGGCTCTCGGGTGTGCGCAGGCACGCAGCGGCGGCACGCGAGTTGATCGGTTCGCTCGATCCGATGCGCGGCGACCGGGTGGGGCTGATCTCGATGAGCCAGCCAGCGCGGGGCATCGTGCTCGCGCCCTCGACGGATCTGGCAGCGGTCGCTGGGCTGCTCGATTCGATGGAGCCGACCGATGCCCGCGCGGACGTGAAGGGCGCGGTTGAACTGGTGATCGACGACATCGCAGCGGTGCAGGCCGAGCTTGGGCTCGAAGACGCCTCGCAAGGCCCGGTGGTGGTCGCGGTGTTTAGCGACTGGCTTGAAGGTACTGCTCGAGGCGAATCGGCGTTGCCCGATTGGCCCGAGCAAACGGGTGTTGAATTCCTGCTCTCGCCGCCAAGGGCGGACGAACCGGCCACGGTGGGCATCACCGCTGTGGCGCCGGTGCGTGGCGTGACATCGAGCGATGACGTGGGCGGCGACCGGGTGGCGATTGACCTTGCCCGCGCGGGCGGGAGCGCTGCGGTATCGCGCGTGGTGCTGCGTGGCCGCACCGGCCCCGCGAATTGGTCCCCGCCGCTGGGCGAGGCGATGGTGCGTTGGTCGCCGGGCCAGACCACGGCACAAGCGCTGATCGCGTTCGATCGCTCGGCGATCGATGCCTCTACTGGCAGCCGGTGGGGCGCGCTGCGGGTCGAGATTGATGGCGACGAGCTGCCGGGTGACGATGTTCGCTACGCGGCGGTGCAGGTGCGCACGTCGCTGCGCATCGGGATCGCAGGCCCGGGCGGGTTCGATCGGCCGACGAGCGTGCGCGACTACGGGCCCAGCGAGTGGGTGCGGCTGGCGATGGTCCCGGGCGGGCGCGAAACCGGCATCGAGCTGCGAGACGTGCCGACCACGAGCATCGAACGCGAGCGTTTGTCGGACCTTTCGGCGCTGTTCGTGCTTGAGCCGGCGCGGGTGTCGGCGGCAGGATGGACGCGTCTTGGTGAATTTGTTTCGCGCGGCGGGCTGTTGGTGGTCACGCCCGATGCCGACGAGCGCGGCACGCCGGTGTGGCCCGATGCGCTCAGCCAGACGCTGGGCCTTGGCTGGTCGGCGGGCCCAGCGAGCGAGGTAGCGCTAACAATCAGCCCGGTGCCGGTGGGCGAGTTGCTCAAGCTGCTCGAACCGGAACTCGCGGAGATCGCGGGTTCTATCCCGGTTCGCCGAAGGCTTGAACTCGCAGCGGGCGAGGGCGAGACGGTGCTGAGCCTGAGTGACGGCGCGCCGATGGTGGTGGCGGGCCGGGGCGAAGCAACGCGCGGGCTCGTGGTGCTGATGGCCTCGGCTTTGGACCTTGAATGGACGGATCTTCCGGCGCGCGGGCTCATGGTGCCGTTGGTGCAAGAACTTGTGCGGCAGGGCATCGACGCCGCCAACCCGCGCGCGGTCTCGGTCGCGGGGCGCGAGCCAGCGGCGCCATCGGGAACGCAGGAGCTTCGCTCGCCGGGACGCGAGCGGATCACGGTCGAGTCGGGTGAGGCAGCGCGGTTCGCGGGCGTGTGGGACGCGATCGATGCGCAGGGCGCCGCGACAGGTGTCGCGGTGGTGAACCCGGATGCCGACGCGGGCCGAGCGCGGGTGCGGTCGACCGAGGAAGTGCTCGCGTGGTTCGAGTCGCAGACAGGCCGAAGGCCCGGCGTATTGGGCGATGAACAAGCCAGCGAGGCTGCCGACGCGCGAGCCGCTCGAACCGACGCGGGCTGGGCGCTGCCGGCCATCGTGCTGCTGTTGGCTGCACTGGTTGCGGAGGCGCTGCTCGCGAGGCGGTTTAGTCATGCTGAGCTGAGGCCGATGGCGGTGAACACGGGACGGGGCGCGCGCGCATGAACGACCTGCTCAACACCTTGCTCGGGCTCGATGCGGTGCGTTTCGGCGTCGAAGGTGTGCGGTTCGGCTGGCAGCGGCCCTGGCCAAGCTGGCTATGGGTGGTGCTGATCGCGGGCGCTGCGGGCGTGGCGTGGTGGGTGTACCGCCGGCTTCCGATGGCTCGCCGATGGCGCGTGGTGCTCGGGTGCGTGCGGGGCGTGACGCTCGTGTTGGTGCTGGTGATGCTCAGCGGCCCGGCCCTGATCGAGAGTTCCCGCCGGGTCGAACCGGACTGGATCATGGTGCTCGCGGACCGGTCGGCTTCGATGGAAGCCGCCGACGGTCCCGATGGCGCGACGCGCAACGAGCAGCTTCGCGAGGCGCTTCGGGCCGCATGGCCCCAGTGGTCGCAGCGGGCCGAGCGTTCACGGCTTGTGTGGCTGGGCTTTGCCGACGGGGCGTTCGATCTTGCCGCGAGCGACCAAGGCGTGACGCTCGGCGATGCGGCGGGCGTGCGCACGGACCTTGAAGCAGCGCTCGATGAGGCGCTGGACCGCGGTGCTGCCCGGTCGCTTGCGGGCATCGTGGTCTTGAGCGATGGGCGGTCGTCTTCGGCGCTGAGCGCCGATTCGTGGGACCGGCTTCGTGCTAAAGGCGTGCCGGTGTTCACGGTGGCGCTGGGCGCGACGGGCACGACGCGCGACCTTGCGGTAACGGCGACCGCTGCGGCCAGAGCGTTCGTGGACGACGCGGTGCCGGTGCAGGTGCGCATCGATCAGGTGGCTGACGCGGGCGAGGCGACGCCGGCGGTGGCGAGGCTCATCGATGAACTGACAGGCCGGGTGCTCGACGAACGAGCGATCAGCGTCGATGGCGGCTCAGTAGAACTGACGCTGCTGGCGACGCCCGATCGGCCCGGCGCGCAGCGGTGGCGTGTCGAGATCGACGCGGGCGAGGGCGATCTGGTCGCGGAGAACAACACGCAGGAACTCACGGTGGAGGTGCTCGACGAGCCGCTGCGCGTGGTGTACCTCGATGGCACGCCTCGCTGGGAGCACCGGTATCTCAAAAACTTGTTGCTGCGTGAGGATTCGATCACGTCGTCGTCGCTGCTGCTGGCGGCCCGCAGGCGGTACACGCAGGAAGGCAATGTGGCGATCGCGCAGCTGCCGAACTCGCCAGAGGAATGGGCGGATATCGACGTGGTGGTGCTGGGCGATGTGCGTCCGGAACTGCTCGGCGAAGAGACGATGAACCAACTGCGCGATCACATCGCGACGCGCGGCGCGGGGCTTGTATGGATCGGCGGCTCGCGTGCGACGCCCCACGGCTACCGCGGTTCACCGCTCGCGGCCCTGCTGCCGTTTACGCTTGCATCACAGGCTCAAACGCCGGTGTGGGACGATGCGGTGACACTCGTTCGGGCGGATGCTTCGGACGCGCTGGGTGTGCTGCGTCTGGGCGATACGCCGAGCGAGCCCTGGCCCTCGCAGTTGTCTGATCCGTTGACGGGCTGGAGCCGGCTTTGGGGTGTGCAGAAGATCGCCGTCGATCGGCTCAAGCCCGCTGCGGTGCCCTTGGCGTTTGCGCAGGGCGATTCGATCGTGGACGCGCGCGGCTGGCCGGTGGTGATGACGATGCGCTACGGCGCGGGCCGGGTGGTGTACCTTGCGACGGACGAGACGTGGCGATGGCGCTACGGCTTGGGCGACCTGCTGTTCGACCGGTTCTGGCTGCCGATTGTGCGCATGGCGGGCCGGCAGAGCTTGGCGAGATTGGGCACCGAGGCGGC
This sequence comes from uncultured Phycisphaeraceae bacterium, assembly GCA_964352615.1. Lineage (GTDB taxonomy): Bacteria > Planctomycetota > Phycisphaerae > Phycisphaerales > UBA1924 > OFTM382. The sequence continues at coordinate 45,477 of CAYGSG010000007.1, read as the reverse complement.
GCTGCGGATCGACCCGCGCCAGCCGGTCGCGGGCCGGGCGGTGAGCATCGAGCTTCGGCTGCTCGACCAAGCGCTCGTCGATGCAGCCGAGGGCGCGGTCGAGTTCGATCTGGCGAGGTCGGGCGAGCCGGATGCAGAGCCCCAGCGGGTGAGCGTGCGCAGGCTCGGCGAAGATGACCCGACGTTTTTGGGAACGTGGATTCCGTCGGAGCCGGGCACGTACGAGTTGAAGGCCGCGACGCCGCTGCTCGCGGGCGTGGGGTTGCAGCGAGAGGTGCGTGTGGTGCGTGCGGACGACGAACGCCGAGACCCCCGGCCCGACCACGCGCTGCTGGCGAGCCTGGCTCAGCGGACAGGCGGGCGCGTGGTGCCAACCGGCGAACTGGGCGCGTTGGCGGAGGAGATCCCCAACCGGGAGGTGGTGGTGGCATCGCCGCCAAAGATCCAGACGCTTTGGGACACGCCTTTGATGCTCGTGCTGCTGGTGGTGCTGCTCGGCGCGGAGTGGGCGGGCAGACGGCTGCTGCGATTGGCGTGAGTCATCATGTCATGTTTTTGTATGGGTAACGGTACTGTCAGCGGGCCGACTCGCCGCAGCGGGGCGTATAGAGAGTGGTAGACGTTGCAGGAGGGTGGGCCAGGCTAACGCCGATGGAGCCCGTGGAGGCACGACCATGAGCCACAACCAGCCAGTCTCCGCTACTGCGGGCCAGGGGCCATCGCTTCGGCGTGCGCTGGTGGGTTTGCGGTCGCGGGCCAAGCGCGTGCTGCTGGTGCGCGCGGGCTCGATGGTGGCGGCGGCGGTGCTGGTCGGCCTGCTGGCGGGCGTGCTGTTGGACTTCTTGCTCAGGCTTCCGGCGGGCGCACGGTGGGTGCTGCTGATCGGCGGGCTTGTGGGCTTCGCGTGGATGCTCCGCGCGTGGGTGCTTCGCGCCGCATCGTTTGCGCCCAGCCTGACGGCCGTGGCGCTGCGCGTCGAACAAGGCGAGCAGGGCAAAGGCGTTCGCGGCAGCCTGGCCTCAGCGCTCGAACTCGCGGGTGAGCGTGCTGCTGACACCGATGACCCGACCTCGGCATCGCTCAAGGCAAAGGCCATCAGCGATGCGGGCGAAGCGCTCAAGGGCGTGCGCATCGACCAACTCATACGCACCGAACCCGCTCGGCGGGGCGTGATCGCACTGGCGATGGCGCTGCTGATCGCGGGCGGCGCCGCTGTCGCAAGCCCGGCGCTGGCCTCGATCGGACTCTCGCGGCTGCTCACGCCATGGACGCAGACCCAGTGGCCCAAACGCACCGGCGTTGCGGCAGCCATCAGCACCGGCGTGCACGCTGCGGGCGAGCCGATCGTGCTGCGGGCGCTGCTGACCAAGACCAATCGGGCGCTGGGCCAGAGCGATGTGGATGTGAAGCTTCGGGTCGTGCGCGATGGCAAGGCCGAGCCCTGGCGCACGCTGCCGCTCTCGCCCCAGCGGCGCGAGGCCACATCCGGCGAAGCGACCGGCGAGGTGTACGAACGCCTGACCGAGACCCCGATGCTCGAACGCGACGCGGTGCTCGAGTACCGGTTTGTGAGCGCCGACGACCAGACCGATGTGCAGCAGTTGACGCTTGCGCCGAGGCCAAGGCTTGTGGGCGTGAGCGTGCGGGCCGAGCCGCCCGAGTACGCGGTGCGCGCGGGCGTGACAGGCGTGCTCGCGGGCAAGGGCATCGAGCTTGATGCGGGCTCGCGCGTGGTGAGCGCGCCTTCGCCGGTGCTCGCGGGTTCAGATGTGACGGTGGCGCTGCGGTTCAACAAGCCGCTGCCTAGGTGGGCGGACGCGGCCGAGGTCGCACGTACACAGCTCGGTGACGAGACGCTCGCAGGTGCCATGAGGGCGAGCGATGACGGCGCGACATGGACGCTGACCCTTCAGCCGAAAGCACAAGTGGTGCTCGCGGTGATGCCCGTGGATTCCCACGGTCTGACGCCCGCCGCTGCGGCGACGGTCCGCCTTGAGGTAATCCAGGACGAACCGCCAGCCATCGCGATCATCGAGCCCAGCAGGGATGAAGCGGTGCTGGCCACGGCGATCATCGATGTACTCGGCGAGGGGCGCGATGACATAGGGCTCGAACAGGTGTCGCTCGTTGCACAGCGGGCGAGATCGCCCGCAGGCTCGACCGGAGCGGAGGCCGAGGCAGTTGGCGATGAAACGCTGCTCGCGCGTGAATCGGTCGCGGGCGGGCTGATCGGGCAGGCGCGGGTCGCCCTGGCGCTTGAAGACTTCGGAGCGACGGCGGGCGACGAGATTTGGCTGTGGGCGCTGGCGAGCGATGTGTTCGATCATCAGGGCCAGCCGCGCAAGCCCGCGCGGTCGGCCAAGCGCGTGCTGCGAATCATCGACGAGAGCGAACTTGAGGCGCAGGTTCGCGGCGAACTGTCGGCGGTGCGGCGCGCGGCCATGCGGCTTGAAGGCCAGCAGCGTGAGCTGCGAGACCAAGTCGCCCAAGAACCCGCTGATCCCAAGGCCGAGGCGAGGCAAGAAGCGCTGACGCGGCGCATCGAGGCCCAGCAGGCGGCGCTCGATCGGCTCGGTCAACGGCTGGACCGCAACCAGATGGACGACAGCCCGCTGGCAGGGCTGCTCGAAGATGCGGAGTCGATCGCACGCGAGGCGGCCGAGGCCTCGGAGCAGGCGCAGCGGGAACTCGATGCCCAGCAGAACGAAGACGAACAGGACGCTCGCGACGAAGCGACCGAGCGCGCCCAGCAAGCACAGGAAGAAGTGCGTGCAGCCCTGAGCGACTTGATTGCAGCTCTGGACCGGGGCGAAGATGCATGGGTGGCGCGGCGGGGCGTCGAGCAATTGCTCGAAGAACAGCGAGAGATCGCAGAGCAGACCGCCCAACTCGGCCAGCGCACCACGGGCCGAACGATCGAGCAGTTGACGCAGGCCGAACGCACGGAGCTTGAGCGGATTTTGGAGCGTCAGCAGCGGGCAGCGGACGCGGGGCGCGAAGCGATCGAAGAACTCGATCGGCGTGCGGACCAGCTCGCGGGTCGTGACCCCGCGCAGGCTTCGGCGTTGCGCGACGCTGCGAGCCGTGGCCGGTCTTCGCAGCTTGAACAACGGCAGAACGACGCGGCGCAGAACCTCGGGCAGAACCAGACCGCCGACGCGGGCGGCAACCAGCAGCAGGCGATCGAGGCGCTCGAGCAGATGCTCGACGAGATTGACAACGCGGACGAACGCCGCGATGAGGTGCTCCGCCGAATTCTGGCGAGCCTGATCGAATCGATCGATGCGCTGATCGTTCAGCAGGAGGACCAGCTTGAACGGCTGGCGCAGGCCGAGGGCGACGAAGTCAAGCAGCTCGATGAGGGCATGATCCGTCTGGATGCGAACACGCTGGCGGTGATTCAGCTTGCGGGCGAGGCGCCGGGCGATGTGGCCCAGCTGATCGCCATGCTGTCGGGCGCGCAGGGCGAACAGACGAAGGCGGTCCAGGCGCTGCGAAGCGGCAATGGCAAGGTCGCGGTCAAGCGTGAGACCAGAAGCCTTGAACTGCTGGAGCAGGCCAAGGCCGAGGCCGAGCGGCTTGAAGAAGAAGCCCAGCAGCGCGAACAGGACCGCAGGCTCGCCGAGTTGCAGGAGGCGTACCGCGAGCTGCTTGAACGGCAGGTTGTGTTGCAGAGCGAGGTGGACGTGTTTGTGGGCAAGGAAGTCACCCGCCGCGAACGGGCCAAGGTGCGGGGGCTCGGCGAGCAGCAACTCTTGTTGACCGAGGAACTGGCCGCGGTGCGCGAGGCCAACACCGACATCGAGGACACGCTGGTGTTCACGCTCGCGCTTGACCGCATGGACTCGGCAAGCGCGGACGCGGCCGAACGCCTGCGCCGGGGCAACGCCGACCGCAGCGCGCAGCGCGGCCAAGCCACGGTGGCACGGCTGCTGCGTTCGATACTTGAAGCACTCAAGGACGATCGGTCCGAGCAGGACGAGTTCGGCGAGGGCGCTCAGGAGAGCGGCGGCGGTGGCGGAGGCGCCGGGGGCGAGCAGCCGCTTGTGCCGCCGGTTGCGGAACTCAAGCTGCTGCGTGCGATGCAGATCGAGGTCGCGGAATGGACACGGGCCGCTGATGAAGACGGCGCGGAGACAACCGAGCTTGACCAACTCGCGGACCTTCAGCGCGAACTCGCTGAGCGCGGCCAGCAACTGATCGAACAGCTCCAGCAGGCCACGCCCCAGCCGGGCGGCGGCACGGAGATCGAACCCGGGGGAGGCGGGTAACCCATGCGAACGCGATGCAACATAAACCGCTGGTCGGCGCTGCTCGTTGGCGGCGTTATGGCGGCGTCGGCTCTTGGCCAAGACGCCAGCGAGCCTGCTCTACCCACGGATCCCGACGCGCCGGCTGGCCTGGGCGACCTTGACGCTTTGCTGGGCGTCGAGCCCGACGCGGCGAGGCCCGGTCAGGGCGCGGAGACGGGCGCCCTTGATGCGATCGAGAGCGAGCTTGAGCGTGCCCTCGATGGCGAAGCGGTCGCGCAGACGTTCGAAGACGCGGTTCGGCTGATGAACGACTCGGCGCAGCGGCTCGCGGGCATGAAAGACACGGGCATCGATACGCAGCGGATGCAGGCCGAAGCGATCCGCAAGCTTGAGGTGCTCATCAAGAACGCCCAGCAGCAACAGCAGCAGTCGCAGAGCCAGCAGCAACAACAGCAACAGCAGCAACAGAACCAGCCCAACCAGCAGCAGCAGGAACAACAGCAACAGCAGCAGGGCGACAACCAGCAGGAGATGCAGCCGCCCGGCCGACAGGACGGCGAGCTTGCCGAGGCTGCTGCGGCCGATCTGGCGCGTTGGGGCGCACTGCCCGCTCGTATGCGTGATGCGCTGCTCCAGGGCGCGGACGAGCGATTCAGCACGCTCTACCGTGGGCTGACCGAGAAGTACTTCGAGCGACTCGCGGAGGATGCCGAGTGAAGCGTTGGTTTCTGATTTTATGTGCTGCGTTGTTTGCATCGCTCGCTTCGGCGCAGCCGGGACGTGAGCTGACGCCGGCGATCGACGACGCGACGGCTAACGGCCTTCGCTACCTGGCGACGCAGCAGTCGCCCGACGGCTCGTTCGGCGGCGGGCGGTTCGGGCCCAACGTCGCGGTGACCTCGCTGGCGTGCTTGGCATTCATGGCCGATGGGCACCTGCCGGGACGAGGCGAGTACGGCGACATCGTCTTAAAGGGCCTCGAGTTCATCCTCGACAACACGGCGGAGAACGGGCTGATCGCTGCGGAGCCCGCCAACGGCCCGATGTACGGCCACGGCTTTGCCACGCTGTTTCTGGGCGAAGTCTACGGAACAGTCGGCGGCGATCCGGTGCTCGACGACCGCGTCTATGAGGCGCTGGACCGGGCGGTTCGGCTGATCGAGCGAACACAGAATCAAGAGGGCGGTTGGCGGTACAACCCGGTGCCGTTTGATGCGGATGTATCGGTGACGATCTGCCAGATCATGGGGCTGCGGTCGGCGCGCAACGCGGGGCTCGAGGTCGACAAGAAGGTGATCGACGCGGCGATCAAGTATGTGCGCGAATGCCAGAACCCCGACGGCGGGTTCCGCTACCAGCGCGATGGCGGGCAGAGCGGCTGGCCCAGGTCCGCCGCGGGGCTGGCGAGCCTCTACTACGCGGGCATCTACGAGGACCGGGCGATCGATCGCGGCTTGCAATACCTCTCGATGACCGCTGTGCCGGGCCGCGAGGCCAGCCGATCGCATGTGTGGTACGGGCACTACTACGCGGTGCAGGCGATGTTCCTTTCCGGCGGTCAAAACTGGTCGCAGTGGTGGCCGCTGATCGCGGGCCATTTGCTCGAGATGCAAGAGCCCAGCGGCCGATGGGAAGACCGCTCGGTCGGGCCTGCGTACGGCACAGCGATGGCGCTGCTCATTCTTCAGATGCCCAAGAGGTACCTGCCGATCTTCCAACGATGAAGCAAAGCAACTCGACCATCCGTTCGGCTGTCTGCTGGCTCGCCCCTTGGGCGATTGCTGCAAGCGGCGCGTCAGCGCAGTTCTTTACGCTGACCACCTCGGACCTGTCGCGGCGCGAGGTTCATGGGCCGCTGTTCTCGCCGAGCACGGTCCACTTTGGCATCGCTACGGGCACGCCGATCGAGCTTTCGGTGGAAGATCTGCTGCTCTTGCGCGCCGCGTCGCCCAGGCTGCGTCCCCCGCCCGCGGGCTCGCTCGGCGAGGAATCGGTGGGCCAACTGACGTTGACCGACGGCCGGGTCCTCTTTGGCCGGGCCATGGCGCACGCGGACGACGATTTCATCGGCTGGGAGACCATGCTGCGCGACCGGCTCGCGTTCAGGCTTGATGATGTGCGGTCGCTTGTGACCGACGCCGCCCAGCCGCTCGATCATGCCGAGATGCGTGGAGCCATCGACGACCGGGTCATCCTCGAAAACGGCGACGAACTCACGGGTTTCGTGCTCGCCTACCGCCCGATGGTCGAGATCGAAACCGACGCCGGCATCCGCGAGATCGACCCCCAGCGCGTGCGCGGCGTGGTGCTCGCGAGCCCGGCCAAGCGGTCGGCCTCGACGCTCGTGGCGCTGGCCGATGGCAGCGTGCTGGCGTGCTCGTCGATTGTCAGCGACGCTGTGGGCGATGTGCTGCTCACCGATGCCGACTCGGCCAGCGAGATGCTGGTGACCTCGGACGATCTGGTCGGCGTGCTCTGGACGCCCGAGCGAGTGGTCGGTCTCGCGTCGCTCTCGATGGTCGAAAGCCAAGCAGGCGAGGGCCTTCGTTGGGTCGAGCCGCCCACGATGGCGCATGATCCGCTGGGCCTGGGTGATGTGACGTTCGCCGGGCCGACCCGTTCGAAGTGGTCGCTGCCCGAGGGCGCCTCCGGGTTTGTTTGCGGCGTGGAGTTGCCCGCATCGGCGGCGCCGTGGGGCGCGTGCGAGGTGGTGCTGATGGTGGCGCGGCGGGGCGAGCCTCGCGAGCTGGCCGCGGTGTCGCTCGATGGCGAGCAGCGTTCTGCACAACTCGCCGCGACGCTGGAACTGCAACCGGGAGAAACAGAGCTTTGGATCGAGGTTCGCCAGGGCCGCAACGGCCCGGTGCAGGACACGCCGGTGCTGCGTTCACCGATGCTGCTGCTCGGCCCTATCGCACCTTGATGAGCGCGAGGCCCACGACGACAAGCACGATGGTGGAGATCCACGCGCGGGCGACGACCTGCTGCTCGGTCCAGCCGCCGAGGTGCAGGTGGTGGTGGTACGGCGCGCACCGGAAGATGCGTTTGCCGCCCGTTGACTTGAAGTAGCCGACTTGCAGCACGACCGATCCGATCTCGGCGAGGTACACGCCGCTCATGATGAGCACGACGTACTCGTGCCGGGTCGCCACAGCCAGGTACCCGAGCAGCCCGCCAAGAGCGAGTGAACCCGTGTCGCCCATGAACACCTGCGCGGGCGAGCAGTTGAACCACAGGAACCCCAGGCACGCGCCAGCCATCGCGCCCGCGAGCACCGATAGCTCGCCCGTGCCGGGCACATACGGCACGAGCAGCCGCTGCGCCCAGGCCTGTTCGCCCGCGATCAGCGCGAGCACCAGCACGCCCAGCGCGATGATCGAACCGATGCCCGACGCCAGCCCGTCCATGCCGTCGGTGATGTTCACCGCGTTGGACATACCCGTGACCATCAGCGCCGAAAGCACCACGAACACCGGCATCGAGAGCACGACCACCGAGCCGCTCAGCTCAAGGCCGGGCGTGGAGTACGTCTTCTGGAACGGCAGGTTGAGCACGTGCGCGAGGCTCTGGCCGGTCTCGACAGCACCGGCTCGATACGCAAAGAACCCGATGATGATCCCGATGCCGAGCTGAAAGACCAGCTTCTCCCACGAGTAAAGCCCCTGGCGGCCCGAACCCCTGCGAGACGCGGTGAGCTTGAGGTAGTCGTCCGCTCCGCCCACGACCGCCAGCCACGCTACGAGCACCAGGCCGAGCTGCACCCAGCGTACGCTGAGGTCCGCGAGCAGCAGCGTGCTGATGAGCATCGCGCCGACGATCAGCACGCCGCCCATCGTGGGGGTGTTGGCCTTGCCCTTGGCGACGTGCCCGAGTGCCGCGGCGTCGGTCTCGCCCGTGTCGCCCACCTTGAGCGCGCGCAGCATCCTTATAGACTTTGGACCGAACGCGAGCACCAACGCGAACGCGAGGCCCGCAGCGCCCAACGCGCGGAACTCGATCTGGTCGAGCAGGCCCAGCACGCTGTACAGCCCGACTTGGTCGAGCCAGCTCCGCGAGAGATCAAACAGCCAGTAGAGCATGAGCCGAGTGGTTCCTAGTCCGCAGCCGGAGTTGCCTGGTGCGAGCGCACGGCTTCGATGAGTCGCTCGAGCGCCATGCCGCGCGACGCCTTGAGCAGTACAGCGTCTCCGGGCGCGAGCGATGCTGCAACCAGCGCGGGCCAGTTGCCTCGGCCGTCGGGGTGCCGCGTAAGTTTGGTTGAGGCAGCCGCGCCGCAGCCGGCGTACCCAGGGCCGATGCACACCACGCGGTCGATGGCCGGACTGGCAAGGGCTGCATCGAGCACCTCGCGGTGCATGGCCGAGGCCCCCGGCCCGAGTTCAAGCATGTCGCCGAGCACCGCGACCCGGCGGTCGCCTTTGACTGATGCCAGCACACCCAGCGCGGCGAGCGTGGACTCGGGGTTGGCGTTGTAGGCATCGACCAGCAGGCGCACGCCGTTGATGGTCTCCCACGCCAGCCGCATCGGCGGCGGCTCGGCTCGCGCAAGGCCCGCGATGGTCTCCGCAGGATCGATGCCCATCTCGGTCGCGAGGATCGCCGCCGCTGCGGCATTCAGCGCCGAGTGCCTGCCGGGCATGGGGACCATGAGTTCACCGATGCCCTCGACGCTGCACCGCACGAAGGTCTCGGCTTCTTCAAGCACGCTGACGCGCCGATCGCACGGCTGATCGAAGCCGTACGTGATGACCCGCCGGCTGCCAGCGAGCCGCTCGATGAGCCCCGGCGCGTGCGCGCTGGCGACGACCAAGCCGCCCTCGGGCACCGCGGCGCTCAGCGACGCTTTCTCGCTGGCGACACCCTCGATGGAGCCGAGGCCCTCAAGGTGCGAACGCCCGACCGAGATGATGGCGCAGGCATCGGGCTCGACAATCGCGCCGAGGCGAGCGATCTCGCCGGGCCCGCTCGTGCCGACCTCGCAAACAACGAATCGCGCATCAGCGGGCGCGTTGAGCAGCGTGAGCGGCACGCCGAGGTGGTTGTTGAACGACTTCTCGGGCAGCCAAGCGGGCGAGCCGGACCTGGAGCACGCAGCGGCCAGCAGCCGGCATGTGCTGGTCTTGCCGTTGGACCCGGTGATGGCGAGCACCGCAGCGTTCTTGAGCGCGCGCCTGCGGTACATGCGGGCTGCCTCGGCCATCGCTCGCTCGACGCTCGGCACGAGCAGCACGCCGCCAGACGGCAGGTCGCTGTTGAAGGCCTGCGGAGCTTCGATGACGGCGCACGCAGCGCCAGCCGCCAGCGACTGGCCAACGAACGCGTGGCCATCGACTCGTGCTCCACGCAGGGCGAAGAAGACCCGGCCTTGCTTGACGTCCCTTGAGTCCATCGTCGCGCCGCGCCAACTGGCTGCGGTCGGCGCGCGAAGCCATTTCGCATCGGTGATCGACGCGGCGAACGTGTCCAGGCTGGTCGCGTGAGCGCTCATGCGGGGGTGTCTGCCGATTGAAGCTGGTCAAGCACTCGGCGTGCCAGTGCGAAATCGTCGAAGTCGATGGCGCGGATGCTGCCCGCGCCATCGCTGATGAGCTGCTGGCGCTCGTGGCCCTTGCCCGCGATGAGCACGACATCATCGGGTGCTGCGCTTTGCAGCGCCAGCTTGATGGCTTTGGCCCGGTCGGGCTCGGTGGTCATAGCGTCCAGCCCGCCTGCTGGAAATCCAGCTACCACCTGCTCGATGATCGCCATCGGCGGTTCGGTGCGAGGGTTGTCGCTGGTAACCACAACGCGGTCGGCCAGCTCGGAAACCACCCGGCCCATGCGCGGCCGCTTGGTCGCATCGCGGTCGCCGCCGGCACCGAAGACAACCCAGAGCTGCCCGCCCCTGGCCTCGGCATCGAGCGAAGCCCGGACCGCCGAGATCGAGTTGGCCAGCGCATCGTCGGTGTGGGCAAAGTCAACCAGCACGCGCGGCCGCTGGCCCTCGTCGTGGACCGGGTCGAGCCGGCCAGCGGGGCCTCGCGCGTGCTCGAACGCCCGGCTGATCGCGCTGGCATCGCACGAGGTCAGGGCGTGGACCGCGAGGGCCGCTTGCAGCGTGTTCATCGCGTTGAACGCGCCGATGAGCCGGGTGCGCACAGGGGCCTCGCCCCACGGGCCGGTGAGCACGAGCGATTGCCCGCTGAGAGACTGCGATGCCGTGCGCACATTGGCTTGGTGCTCGCCGCCGCAGAACAGCACGGGGCATCGGCAGTGCTGGGCCATGAGCTTGGCGGGCTCGCCTACGTCGTGGATGATCGCAAGGCCAGCGCTCGGCAGCTGCGCGAAGAGCTTGGCTTTGGCGCTCGCATAGGCGGCCATGTCTCCGTGGTAATCGAGGTGGTCGCCCGACAGGTTGGAGAACACGCCGACATCAAAGCTGAGCCCGGCAGCACGGTGCTGATCGAGCGCGTGGCTCGAGACCTCCATCGCGGCGGCGGTGCAGCCGTGGGCGAGCATCGTGGCGAACAGGGCGCTCAGCTCGTGAGCGGGCGGCGTAGTCAGGCGTGCGGGCGCGCGCACGAGGCCATCGAAGGACTCGATCGAGCCGACGAGCCCGCAGCGAGTTTCCAGGCGCTCCATCGCTTGCTGAACGAGGTGGACGATGGTGGACTTGCCGTTGGTGCCGGTGACCCCGACGAGCTTGAGCTTGCTCGAAGGGTTGCCATGGAACCGCTCAGCGAGCAGCGCCAGGGCGAGCGGGGCACTGCCTGCGCGCACGACCGGGACGGGCAACGCCCGTGGATCGCCATCGATGAGCACCGCTGCGGCGCCGGCCTGAAGCGCTTGCTGCACGAAGGCCGCGCCGTCGGTGCGGGTGCCGGCTCGGGCGACGAACAGCCAGCCCGGCTGAACAGCACGGGAGTCATCGGTAATGCCGGTAATGGTGGTAAGGGCGGCATCGCCCTCGCCGGTGCGAGCCGGGTGGATCGTGCCGATGCCTTGTGCCAGCTCCGCCAGCCGCATCATGTGCTCCGCGAGGGTTCGGGGGTGATCAGCATGGCGTCGCCGAAGCTGTAGAACCTGTATCGGTGCTCGATGGCCTGCGCGTACAGACTCAGCAGGTGTTCGAGGCCCGTCTGGTCATGGCCGAACAGCGAACTGACCATCGCCAGCAGCGTGGACCTAGGCAAATGGAAGTTGGTGAGCAGGCCATCGACCCAGCGCCAGTCGTGGCCCGGCGCGATGAGAATCGAGGTATCAAGCTCTTCTGGCAGCGGTTCGCCCAGGTCGCGGAGCTGGGCGTAGCTCTCCAGCGCGCGCGCGGTGGTGGTGCCCACGGCGAAGACCCTGCCGCCGTTGGCTCGGCATCGGTCGATGGCTTCGATGGTGCTCGCGGGCACGCTGCACGTCTCGGCGTGCATGGGGTGGTGCTCGATGTGCTCGGCTTCGATGGGCTTGAACGTGCCGCTGCCCACGTGCAGCACGACCCGCTCGACCCCGATGCCGCCCTCACGCAGCCGGTCGAGGGCGGGCTCATCGAGGTGCAGGCCGGCGGTCGGGGCCGCCACCGAGCCGAGCTGGTCGGCGAAGACGGTTTGGTAGCGCTGCGGGTCGTCTTCGCGGAGTTCGGGTTCGTCGCGCTGGCGGCGTGCTGTAAGGATGTACGGCGGCAGCGGAGGCAGGCCCGCACGTTCGAGGATGGACTCGATGGGCGCGTCGGACTCGATCCGCCAGGCGCCGGCCTCGCCGGCGGAGGCATCAAGCGGCTCAATAAGGGTGGCGTTGCCCGCAGCGGGCCCTTCGCGGGCCTTGATGAGCACCGTCATGCCCGCTTTGACCCGTTTGGTGCGCACGAACGCCTGCCATTGGTTACCCGTGCCCCGCAGGTAGAGCATCTGGACCTTGCCGCCGGTATCGGTGCGGAAGCCGAGCAAGCGGGCCTGCACCACGCGCGAGGTGTTGACCACCAACAGATCGCCCGGCCTGAGGTGTTCGTGCAGGTTGGCGATGGACTGGTGCTGAGGGGCAGACCGGTTGCGGCATGCGACGAGCAAGCGGGCCTCGGACCGCTCGGCGGCGGGGGCTGTGGCGAGCAAATCGGGCGGCAGGTGGTAATCGAGCGAGTCGGTTCGGAGCACGGGGTTTCCTGACAACGACAACGGGCGTGGCGTGGGGGCAACAGCCGTCACAACCGGATCGGCCTCGGGTGAGCCTATCGCGTTTGGGCCGGTGTCAGAGCTGGTTTTCTCGGTCGCGGCGCCGGTTACGGCTCTCGGCACGGCTGATGCCCTGTGGTTTGGCAGACATGACCACACTCCTTGGTGCATCCCATGACTCCTTGCCCAGCGGTCCGGTCCGCTGGCGCCATGCGGTTCTGGTTCCGCCCGCCCAAGAGGCGGGGTGGGCGGACCAGAACCCGGCGCGGGATCGCCGTCCTTACTTGTATGGATCGATCACCCCGATCCCGTTCGCTGACCACCTCGGACAATCAAACCGGATCGCTCGGGAGAGCGACTCGGTCGAGGTGGGCTTTGAACTTGCAGAGACTCGCCGCCCGTTGGGAAGAGATGACACACACCCGCTCGCTGCGGTCGGAAACGACCGCAACGGGCTTGCCCCAGCTTGCAAGCCTTGCCCGAGCCCGGCCCCGACTCTGGTCCCGACCCCCTCCAAAGCCCAGCCAGCGATCACCGCGATGATCGGCCTCGCACGCCAGAACGGTGGGACGGGCCATGCGGGGGCTCAGGCAATCGCGGCGTACCAGCCCAGGCCGATTCTCCAAGTGGGGCGGCTGGTGGACGTGATCGTCTGAGCTGGCCTCCCGGCTTTGTGGGACCGATCCAAGACAAAACCCGAAACTGCGAGCCGGACTTTGGTACCATGCGGGCATGGCCGAGGCTCTGCGTGATTTGCTGCGGTGCGTGCTGACCCCGGGGCTGGGGCCGGTGCTGCTGGATCGGCTCTGCGAGGCGTTCGGCTCGCCCGAGGCGGTGCTGCGCGCGAGCCAGCGCGAGCTTGAAGGCTGCCGAGGCATCGGAGCGGGCAAGGCTGCTGCGATCGCCAAGGGGCTGCGCGAGAGCGCGGAACTGGCGGATGCGGAACTCGAACTCGCAGCCAAGCTGGGCGTGGCGCTGATCGCCAAATCGAGCGCGGCGTACCCGGAGGTGCTGCGGTCGATCCCGAGCGCCCCGCCGATGTTGTACGTGCTGGGCCAGCTCGATGCGGGGATTGAGGGCATCGGGATTGTGGGCTCTCGCAAGTGCACGGCGTACGGCGTGGAACAGGCTGAGCGGTTCGCGATGGGCCTGAGCGAGGCTGGGCTTACGGTGGTTTCGGGCGGTGCGAGGGGGATCGATGCAGCGGCGCATCGTGGTGCGCTGCGCGCGCGCAGCGCGACGGTCGCGGTGCTCGGGTGCGGGCTGGCCAACCGGTATCCGCCGGAGAACGGGCCGTTGTTTGATGCGATTCTTGAGGCAGGCGGGGCGCTGGTGAGCGAATTGCCGCTGCGGACCCAGCCGCAGGCGAAGTTCTTTCCGGGTCGGAACCGGATCGTGAGTGGGCTGAGTTTGGGCGTGCTGGTGATCGAGGCGTCGGTGGGCTCGGGCGCGTTGATTACGGCGCGGTACGCGGGCGACGACCACGGCCGAGAGGTCATGGTCGTGCCGGGGCGGGTGGATTCGCCAGCGAGCGCGGGATCGCTGGACCTGCTCAAGGCGGGCGCGGCCACGGTGGTGACGGGGGTGCGCGATGTCGTGGGGTTGGTGGAGGCCTCGGCGCACCACCTGCGGGTGGGCACGCACGCTCGGCGGTTCAGCCAGCCGAACCACGACGCGAGCGCGGCCTCGCGGGATCGCGCTGCGCCAGCCACGGTAAAGGCGCCGGAGCGGTCGGTCGTGCTGCCGACGGACCCGCACCAGCGGGCGATCGTGGAGGCGCTCGACGAGCCGAGAACGCTGGATCAGGTGATGGAACGCAGCGGGCTTGGAGCGGGCGAGCTTCGCGCGGCCCTGACGATGCTGGAAATTCAGGGTTCGATACGCAGGCAGGGTGAGCGGCTGGCCCTGGCGTGAGCCAGGGGTGACCGGGTAGAGCCCACGTTTTTGTGGCCGGAAAATCGACCTTCACCCGTGAATGGGTGGGTTTTTGTGATTTACTGTTTGTGCTAGTGTATCAAATACCGATCATTGGCTTGCGTATGTTCAAGGTTGGGTGTACGCTCGGTCGATATGGTTCGTGTTCGGATAGCGATTGGCGGAGCCAACAGCGAGCGAAAGGATGTGCTGTGCTGAACTGGCTTCGCAGAATGAGCAGAGATGAGCCCCGAGCGGTCGGTGTTATGGGGCATGATCGGGGAGGCGAAGCGGTGCTTCGCTTAGGCCCGGGCGGCGATTTTGACCGCGAGTTTGAAGCTGACCCGAACCGCAGGGGAGCGTTCGCCGAACGGACGCCCGGCCCCCGACACGGTCCCCGACCCGGAGCAGAACCGGTCGCGGGCCGCGTGGCGCTGCTGACGACAGCGGTGCTGATGCTTGAAGAGCAGGCGGGAAGACTTGAGCGATGCGCCCGCTGGCCGAAGCTGGCCGAGGCCCGTGTGGTTCGGGGCCTAACGGCACGCTCGGGGTATCGAAGCAGAGAAGGAACATTGGCTGTGCCCGCGGGCATGGCCGAATCGGAACACACACGTTGCACCCCGATGGGTGCGTTCACCGCAAGGGGTGCCCACCACGGGTTCCCCGCAGCAACGAAGAGAGCGAACGATGAATCTCACTCCCAAGCAGCTCCGCATTTTGCAATTGATCCGCGACTGGCGGGTTCGGCATGGCTATTCGCCGACGATGCAGGAGCTGGCCGACGAAATCGGAGTCAGCAAGGTTACCGTGTTCGAGCACGTGGAAGCGCTCATCAAGAAAGGGGCGTTGGTCCGCGAGGCCAACAAGGCACGCTCCCTTTCCATCGCTGATGGGATCGCGGTTCCCGATGAGAATCGGCCGCTGCGGTTCCCGCTGGTGGGCAAAATCGCGGCGGGGTACCCGATCGAGAAGGTCGAGAACCGCGACGAGATCGATCTGAACGATCTGCTGGGGTCGACCGCGGCCAAGCAGGACACAACGTTCGCGCTGGAGGTCGAAGGCGACTCGATGCGGGACGAGGGTATTTTGGACGGCGACCTGATTATCGTTGAACGCCGACAGGTGGCGGCCAACGGCGATCGTGTCGTCGCGCTGCTGCCCGATGGCTCGACCACGCTCAAGACGTTCTTCAAGGAAGACGACCACATTCGGCTTCAGCCAGCGAACCCGGATTTTGAGCCGATCCGCGTGAAGTTCTGCCAGATTCAGGGCTGCGTGAAGGCGGTCGTTCGGCGGTACTGAGCCATCGCGCCAGGCCAGTTTCTGGTGCCTGCGGCGGCGTGCGATCGGCTTCTAGAAGCGTTTGTGGGTCGGGCGCTGGGTCTTGTCGCGCACGCCGAGGATGGCGCGCGCGATGACGAGGTCGACGGGCCGAGTGATCTTGATGTTCTCGGCTTCGCCCTCGACGAGCACGACGCGCGCCCCCACGTTTGGCTCCCCCTGTGGCCCGCCGATTGGTTCGTTGATTGGTTCGTTGAGTCGCTCAACCAGTTGTGCGTCGTCGGTGCTGGCAAGGTCGCTCTGGGCGTAGGCCCGGCGGAGCAGGTCGGCCTCGAACACCTGCGGCGTCTGCGCCATCCAGATGCGCTGCCTCGAAACAGTTTGCTCGACGGGCCAGACGACATCGTCGGCGGCGCTATCGGTGCCGAGGATGGCGCCGAGCGGATCGGGCTCGGCGGATTCGATCGGCTCAGCGGCGGCTCGCTTGAGTGTGTCGCTCGCTGGCAAGGCGGGCACGACCGCGGGGTGCTGGCGTGCTGCGGCGAACAGACGGTCGAGCAAGTCGCTGGAGAGGCATGGCCGGGCTGCGTCGTGGACGGCGATGTGCGTGGCGTCGGGCGGGACAGTCTCGATGAGGGCGCGGACGGTCTGGTAACGGTGTTCGCGGCCGCCTCGGACGAGGGCGATACCGAGCAGGGCGAGTGTGTCGCCGTGTCGGAGTTTGAAGGCGTCGAACGCCTCGTCGCCTGCTGGTCCAGCGACGGCGAGATGGACGATCTCGGCGTCGGGGCTGGAGTAATTGTTGAAGGCGTCGAGGGTTCGGTGCAGCACGGGGCGTTCGCCGAGGGGTTCATCGAGCTTGGAGCGGTTGCCGCCATCGGGGTTGAAACGAGCCGAGGCACCGGCGGCGGGGATGAGCACAGCGATTTTCATGGGCTGTATGGTAGAGCCCGCCATGCGTGGCACAAGACGGCGGCTGGGCCTCAGTCGGCTTGCCTTGGTTGCGGCGGGGGACAGAATTCGCAAAGGAAATCTACCCGGTTGCCGCGCCAGGGATGCTGAGACGGTGTAAACTCGGACTCTTGCTTGTTATGCCTCACTAAGTTGAGGCGCGATCTCGGCGGACTCGTGGGAGGGACCCCGGCTGCTGAGAGCGTCAAGAGGATCAGCTCTGATCGACCAGGGTGGGTCAGCAGATTACGACAGCCTAGCCGGTGAGTGCCGGTAGGCGATGAACTGAAAGGGATCACGATGATGTTCGGTAAGGCCTTGAACCAAGTGGCGGCCATCATGGGAGCTGGATTGCTCGCCGTAGGTTGCCAGAGCAGCAACCACGCATATGTCGAAGGCGGCAACTGGCCCGATGCCCCGGATGCTGGTACGTATGTGGCTCCGGCTCCCACGACTGCACCCGCGCACGCGGGCGACTGGCCAGAGGATCCCAAGCCCGCTCCCACGCCCGCGCCCGTCTACGGCTCGGGCACCATCGCGGCGTTCCCCACGGGTCACACCCGCACGCCGCAGCTTCTGGTCGAGCGCAAGGCTCCCGCGCAGGTTCGCCTGGGCGAGGCCTTCGACTACAGCTACGTGCTGACCAACACGACCGATTCGACCATGTCGGACATCGAGCTTGTTGAGCAGATCTCCAGCCACTTCCAGGTTATCTCGTCGGAGCCCGCTCAGAGCGGCGCCGGCACCTGGTCGATCCCGTCGCTCGCCCCCGGCGAGAGCGCGGTCGTTCGTGTGACCGGTCGCGCTACCAGCGCTGACGCGGTCAACAGCTGTGCAGAGGCCCGCTACCGCGTGCCGCTGTGCGACACCATCGACGTGGTCGAGCCCGCTCTGGCCATCGTTCTCGAAGGCCCCGCGGACGCGAACTGCGACTGCTACGACCTCCGCGTGATGGTGACCAACACCGGCAGCGGTGTGGCCGAGAACGTTCAGGTCGCGGTCCAGCTTCCCGCTGGCCTGACCACGAACGACTCGCTCAACCTGAGCGCTGGCAACCTGGCTGCGGGCGAGAGCAAGCAGAGCATGATCCGCGTGTGTGCGGCTAACGCCGGTTCCAACACCGCCAACGCTTCGGCGACCAGCGGTCAGTTGAACGTCGCGTCGAACCCGGTCACGACCGTTGTTCGTCGTCCGATGTTGGCCATCAACTGCTCGGCTCCGAGCACGATGTTCCTGGGTCGTCCTGCCCCTGTGACGATCAGCGTCTCCAACACGGGTGACGCTGCTTCCGAGAACACGGTTCTTACCTACAACGTGCCCGCGGGCGCGACCGTCACCGACGCCGGCGGCGGCACCGTTCAGGGCGGCCAGGTTGTCTGGTCGATGGGCTCGCTGGCTGCGGGTGCTTCCCGCGATGTCCGCGTGAGCATCAACCCCGGCGGCATCGGCACCTACAACGCCACCGCTTCGGTCAACGGCAGCTGCAACACCGCTGCTTCTTGCCCGCTCTCGACCGAGGTTCGCGGCATCCCGGCCATCCTGCTCGAGGTTGTTGATATCACTGACCCGGTCCTGGTCGGCGAGGAAACCACCTACGTGATCACCGTGACCAACCAGGGTTCGGCGACGGATACCAACATCCGTATCAGCCACACCCTTGAGGCCGGCCAGACGTTCGTCAGTGCTGGTGGCGCGACGACCGCGACCTCGACCGGTCAGCAGATCACCTTCGCCCCGCTGCCCAGCCTGGCTGCGGGTGCCAAGGCCGAGTGGCAAGTCCGCGTCCGTGCGAACGCTGCTGGCTCGGTCCGCTTCTCGACCTCGATGACCAGCGATCAGCTGACTCGTCCGGTGGAGGAGACCGAGGCCACCAACCAGTACGAGTGAGCCCTCTGAGGGAACACTCGACTGGCTGAGTCTCTGACTCTGCTTCTCACGCAGGGCGGTACCTTCGGGTGCCGCCCTGTTCTTTTTTTGCGTGCTGGCTTGCACGCTGGGAACAGAGCGATAGGCAGCCAGCATCGGCAGGTTGAACGATGTTTCGTAGCGTGCCGGTGCTAGGCTGTATGGAGAGCCAGTGACTGCCAGACGGATGGCTTTGAGCTGATGGCGACAGCGACAGAAACGGAGCCTTGAGAGATGCGAAGCAAGATGATGCAGCGTGTTGCGGTGAGCCTGTTGTGCGTGGTGGCGGCGAGCCCGCTCGCGCAAGGCCAGGCCGAGCCGGTGACGACCACGGAGCTTCTCGATGCTTCGACCGAGAGCCTGACGCTTCGGTTGGCGCCGATGCGGCTCGATGAACTCGAGTTGTTGATCGCGCCGGCGATGGAGGAGTTGCAGCGCTCGGCGTTCGGGCTGGCTGAGATGCTGCGGCTCAAGGTGGAGTCGAAAGAGGCTGAGGGTGCGGCGCCCGCGCAGCCCGCTTTGGATGAACAAATCACAGCGGCTCGAACGCAGCACGGAGCGCTCATCAGCCGGGTCAAGCAGTTGTTGAACGCAGCCGAGGCCAAGGGCGCGGACGTGGTCTCCGAGCGGCTCTATGTGCAAGAAGTGAGCGGCCTGGGCCGCGATGCCGAGTCGGCACCGACCGCGAAAGCCCAAGCCACCACGCTGGACACACGGCTCGATGAGATGATCGCCGAGGTGCAGGCGATGCCGCCGGTACACGAGCGGCCCGAGCCTTGGGCGGTGTCGGTTGATGAACTGACGTTGGAGCTTCAGCCGTTGCAGTCGGAGCAGATCGCTGAGCGTGTGAAGGCGTGGCAGGGAATCTTGCAACTGGAAGTCCGCAAGCGGATCCGGATCGACATCGCGCTCCAGCGGCTCGAGGCAGGCGACGAGGCGTTCACACGGAAGTTCTCGGCCGAGGAACGAACAGAGGCGATGAAGAAGCTGGCGGAGCGGTCCCAGCAGCAGCAGGTGGTCGTGGAAAAGATCGCCGAGCGAACCACGGCGGCGGTCAACATGCTCAAGAGGCGTGAGGTGGATGTCGCCGGGGCTCGCAACTACGTAGCGGCCTCGACGGGGCAGCGGCTAAACCTGTTGAACCCGTCGGTGCTGCGTTCGCAGGTGCAGAGCTGGGCGGTGAGCCCGACGGGCGGGGTGAAGGTCGCGATCAACGTTGGCAAGTTCGTCGGGGTGTTGCTGCTGTTCTGGGTGCTCAGTCGGATCGTGCGACGAGCTGTCAGCGCGGCGATGAATCGGATGCACCGCACTTCGAGCCTATTGAAAGAGTTCATGGTCAAGAGCGTTTCGCGCGTGACGATGGTGGTGGGCATCGTGGCAGCGATCTCCGCTGCGGGGTTCGATATGTACTGGGCGCTGGCGATGATCGGTGCTGCGGGTCTGGTGGTTGGCCTGGCGTTGCAGGGAACGCTGAGCAACTTCGCAAGCGGGCTGTTGATCTTGTTCTATCGGCCGTTTGATGTCGGTAACGTGGTGACGGCGGGAGGCGTCAACGGCAAGGTCGACAAGCTGAGCCTGTTCACGACCACCATTATGACGTTCGACAACCAAGTGATGCACGTGCCTAACAACGAGATATGGGGCAACGTCATTACCAACGCGACCGGGCGCAAGACGCGCCGGGTTGATCTGACGTTCGGCGTTGGGTACGGCGACGATCTGACCAAAGCCCAGAGCGTGCTCGAAGCCATCGTCGCGGGGCACACCAAGGTGCTCAAGACGCCCGAGCCGGTCATCAAGCTCAACGAACTCGCGGACAGCAGCGTGAACTTCATCGTTCGGCCTTGGGTGAATACCGCGGACTACTGGGATGTGTACTGGGACCTGATGCGTCAGGTGAAAGAGCGGTTCGATGCCGAGGGGCTGAACATCCCGTTCCCGCAGCGCGACCTGCATGTGCAGGGGCCGATCGAGGTAAAGCTCGCAGGCGGCGCGGGAGCGGCATCGCTGTTCGGCGAGGCCAAGGGTCTTGGCAAAAAGGCGGGCGCAAAGGCCGACGCTTGAAGCGCGCATAAAAACGCCCCGGCGTGCGGGGCGAGAGTTCGCTGGGTTGTTGCTGTGGATCAGGCCTGCTGCTTGAGCAGGTCGCGGATCTCGGTGAGCAGCGCGACGTCCGCGGGCGGTGCTTTGGGTGCGGCTTCTTCCTGCTCCTTCTCGAACTTTTTCTTGGCGGTGTTGATCACTTTGATGAGCATGAAGACGGCGAACGCGACGATCGTGAAGGTGATGATCTCGTTGATGAACATGCCGTAGGCAACCGCAACTTCTGGCACCGCAGCGGTTACTTCTGCTCCGTCGGCACCCGTCACCGCATCAACGCCCTCTTTGAGTACGAGCTTTTTGTCGGAGAAATCGACCCCGCCGATGAGCAAGCCGAGCGGCGGCATGAGGACGTTGTTCACGAGAACGCTGACAATCTTGCCGAAGGCGGCACCGATGATGATGCCAACGGCCATATCAATGACGTTGCCCTTGACAGCGAACTCGCGAAACTCTTTGAGAAGGCCCATGGTTGTTGCTCCCTGGTCGGTGGGTGGTGGCTGCGACCGGTGCGCAGCGGCTTGGCCGACAGGGTAGGACCACACGGCAGGCTGAGCCCGGCTGGGCGGTTCTTGGCATCTCTTTGGCCCCAGAGCAGATGCCAAGGCGGCAGCGTGGTGGCGCGGCGTAGAATGACGGCGTGCCGAGGTTTCGGCATAGCTGTTTGATAAGTAGGGGCCGATCGGTTTCGACCGGACAGGGAAGGCTTGACGTGGCGTGTCGTGGGGCGTGCTGGCCACGTAAAAAGCACGCAACACATTTAACTGCGAACCAGCAGTACGCTCTCGCGGCTTAACGCCGTGACATCACTCCGCTGACGCCCGATGGGCGGGGTGATGCAAACATCGGGCTGGCATCTTCGCGGCGCATCCAGGCGCAGGTGTGAGAATATTTACTGGGAGCTCGGGCGAAGAGGAGGCTGTCGCTGGCCGCCTCAAGCTCTAAAATAAAGAAGCGACTACACACGTAGAGGCGTCATGCTGACTGTCACGGGACGGGGGTTCGATTCCCCCCGGCTCCATTGTTGTTTGGTGTCTTCGCGTGTCGCACTTTGACACACGCTGACGCTCGAAGATGCTGTATTTGCAGCATCTTCTGACCAACTACGCCCATTCGCTTTCGCAACAGCACGCGACACGTCTGGACTCTCTGAGACCATTTCGTGTGAGCGCCCGTGTGCGTGATCGGCGGCAGGGATGATGCCGTAGATTGGAAGCTTTGCGACGGCCTCCGCGAGTGGTAGAGCATCCTGATCGGTGTAGATGTTCGCCGTGAGGCGCGGGTCTGTGTGGCGGGCCAGGACCATCGCTTGACGCTGCGGCACGCCCGCCCGAGCTCGGCACCTATTGCGTGCGGCACCGCGTCTACGACCCCGAACTCGGGCGGTGGTTCCAGCGAGACCCCATTGGCTACGCCGATGGCATGAACCTCTACAGCTACGTCAACGGCATGCCGACAAGCCTCATCAATCCCTTGGGGCTGATGGGGGACCCCGATGGTTGGGCGTTCGAGAACACGCTCGTGGGACGAGCTTTTGGTGTTGACGGAACTTCGCAGGGCTTCATTAAGGATTCGATCTACGTAGCGGGCGAGGCCGCACTTGGTCTGGGTAGGCAGCCTGCGAGGGCTGGCGAATCAGCGTGGAATCTAGGGCAAGAAATTGCGGCGACGACCGCTGCAATTACGCCTGGCGTGCCGGATGCACTCAGAGAAGCGGGCCAACAAGAATCGGGCACGCTCAACGCAGCTCGGATGCTCGCTGAAGACCCCGGCCGATTTGCAGCAGATACCGGCACGGCTGTTCGTGACGGTTTCAATGACTGGGGCCAGCGTGTCCTCGATGGAGACCTCACCACCATTGGCGACGGCATATTTGACTTTGGCACGGCATTGCTTCCGGGCACGCAGGTGACCAAGCTCGGGAGTGCGACGCAGAAGTGTCGGGGCTTCGTCAGACGGCCTCACAATGTGCCACTAGACACAATCGCGGCTAACAAACGCCTGTCGCTATCGCCGTGGCCCGAATCCGATGGATTTTTCCTCGGCTTCAGGAAGCAGATAACTCTCGAACCAGGCACTGTTGTAGATCGGTTTGGTCTCGAGCGCGGCAGATTTACTTCGCCAGAAGGCACGCCACTCGAAGCGAGAGCATTGCGACCCTACGGAAATGAAACATACAATGCGTACCAAGTCAATCGCCCGATTGGTGTTCAAGCCGGACTTACTGCCCCAGCATTTGGCAAGCCAGTACTCGGCATACAATACATGCTTGCTGATTCTGTGTCCAATCTTATTGATTCGGAGCACTTGTCGAGGAGAGCCCCTTGAACAAAAACGTTCTCATTGAGCAACTAGAATCGCACATGATTGACCCATCGAGTTATTCACTGAAAGGAGGTCATCCCAGCGAAAGTTATGTGTTATCTCATTCAGCTGCCGGCTGGAGCGTGTATTACAGTGAGCGTGGGCATGAGAAAGGCAAGAGAGCATTTAGGACCGAACTAGGCGCCTGTCGGTACATGTTGGGGCAACTACTTTCCGACCCTTCAACATGGCTTGATCGCGACACTTTGGAATAGCGCCCGCAGTGGTCCGAAACCGGTCAAGAGATGAATCCGTGACCGCAGAACAGTTGTCGTCAGGGGGTCAAATAGTCGTCCGCTCCTCGTCAGGCGGCTTCACGGCGGTAGGATTTGAGCACTCCACTGAGCCTAGATTCGCAAACGATAGCTGATTCTGAGCCCGGCGGTGCGCGTTCGAGGATGAGTCGGTTGCCAAGCCCCTGGTGCGGCCGCTCCTCGTGGTAGTGCTCGAGGTATTCTTCGACGAGATGATCGAAATGATCCGTGCCAAAGACGACGAACCGATCGAGGCACGCACGGCCTTGGCCGTAAACTCCGCGCCGTTGTCGGATCGGATGTGCTCGGGTACACCGCGCGTCGCCATCGGCCACGCCAGACGCTCCAGCACATCATCGCTCTTGAGTCTTCTCGCTACGTCGATCGCCAAACACTCACGCGTGTACTCATCGATCACCGTCAGCATCCTGAATGATCTCCCATCGTGCGTTCTGCCTTGCACGAAGTCATAGCTCCACACGTGGTCCTTGTGCTCGGCCCGCAGCCTTACGCACGACCCGTCGTTGAGCCAGAGGCGGCCGCGCTTTCGCTGCCAGGCCCGGACATGGCAGTTCAGCGCGAAGGTCGAGCGGGTCTTCCGAGATGTCAATGGAATGGGCGCGGCGCTCGGCGATGCCGATGGGGTTGGGTGCCATCCAGCGTCGCCTCGACGCGCACCGCGTGTGGCACAATCGATACCGCCCTTATGCCGCTCATCGTATCATGGACACCCGCTGAAGCAGAACTCGGCACTCAGGCAAGTGATGCCGTTATGGACGGGCAGAGAGGAGGGGTTGAATCCAGAATCAGGCTGCACCGGCGGTGCGTCCGGGGTGGTCAGCGGCTGGCGGATCCGGTCTCAGCGTTACGAAATCCCGCCTGGATGCCGCGTAAGGCAGCGGACAAACTTCTGGCCCACTCCGGTTGATGGGAGTGGAGCAAGAGAGGCAGCGACGCCGAAATGCGTGAGGCGACTAGCAACCTGTGGGCTGGCTTCGTCCTGGCGTTGGTGGTCATCTACGCGCTTCTCGCAATCGCCTTCCGTCACTATGTCCAGCCGCTGCTGGTTCTGGTCGCCATTCCATTTGGGATCGTCGGAGCGGTCATCGGCCACATCCTCTTGGGGTACGACCTCTCGCTTATCAGTTTCATGGGCGTCATCGCGCTCACCGGCGTCGTCGTCAACGACTCGCTCATCATGATCGAATACGCCAATCGCAAGCGAGCCAGCGGCTCCGCCTTAGAAGCCATCTACGAAGCAGGAATCCGGCGCTTTCGGCCTATATTTCTGACCACCGTGACGACGTTCCTGGGCCTTACTCCAATCATCCTGGAACCATCGCTGCAGGCCCAGTACATTATCCCTATGGCGATCAGCCTTGGCTTCGGCATCGTTTTCGCCACCGCGATCATCCTCCTTCTCGTGCCCTGCCTTTACCTCATCCTCGAAGACCTCACCAAACTGCTCACTGGCCGCTAGGTCGAGCCTGGAGCTGACAAAGGCATCGATGTTCCAACTCGCCGGCCAGATGAGTGCTTCTGTAAGCCTTGCCTCGAAGTAGCTAGACTGGATACTTTCGGTCGGTCAATGCCATCCACTTAGATACGAACACACGCCTCACTGCAACCTATCGCAGGCTCACATCCATCGGATCGACTGGGAGCTCCGTAGGCATCTCCCAAAACGCGGCATGAAGCCCGCTACATCCTTATTTGAATCATGCCCAAGTCTCGCCCCATTCGAACGCTCGCGATCATATTAGGTGATCAACTCGACTTGGCCTATCCCGGAGCGATAGGTCTCGATCCCGACCGTGACGTCATCGTCATGGTTGAGGTCGCAGAGGCTTCGCGGTCCCCCGCCAGCAGCATCATCCGAACCGCAACGTTCCTCTCTGCCATGCGACATCATGCCGCGTTGCTGCGGGAGGCTGGCTGGAGGGTCGAGTATGTGCAACTGGGCGACGCCGAAAACACTCAGACGTTCGACGGTGAATTCAGACGAGCGATCGAACGGCTTCGTCCGAACACCGCGGTGAGTATCGAGCCGGGGTCGTTTGCCGTGAGTCGGGCGCTTCAATCCGCGTGTGGCGCGGCCGGTATCGAACTTGAGACTATTACCGACCCGCACTTCCTGTGCTCGGCTTCTGAATTCGCCGAATGGGCCTCAGGGCGGAAGTCTCTGACGATGGAGTACTTCTACCGGTCAATGCGCAAACGGCTCGGCGTTCTGATGGACGGCGCGGACCCTGCCGGCGGGGCCTGGAACTTCGACAAAGAGAATCGCAAGACTTTCAAGACCGCTCCCAGTCCTCCGCCCGTCCCGGAGTTCCCTCCCGACGACATCACCCTGGGCGTTCTCGCTGACATCAAGCAGCATCTGCCCGATTTGCCAGGTCGTTCCGGCAGATGGATCTGGCCCGTGACTCGTGCGCAGGCGCTGGAGTCGCTGCACGATTTCGTCGATCACCGCCTCGCGTTCTTTGGCGACTATCAGGACGCCATGTGGACTGGCGAGATGACGCTCTACCACTCCATCATCTCGGTCCCGCTCAACCTCAAGTTGCTCGATCCGCGTGAACTCGTCGCCGCGGCGGTCGAGGCGTACGAATCAGGCCGCGCCCCTATCAACGCTGTCGAGGGCTTTGTGCGACAGATCATCGGCTGGCGCGAGTTCATCCGGGGCGTGTACTTCTTCGAGGGCCCGGACTACGAGCAGCGGAACGGTCTCGGTCAGCACGGCTCGCTACCAGATTTTTACTGGACAGGCGAGACCGACATGCGGTGCATGCGCGAGTCGATCGAGGATGTGCTCGACCTTGGTTATGCGCATCACATCTCCCGGCTGATGGTCACGGGCAACTTCGCGATGATCGCCGGGATTCACCCCGGGGCCGTCAACGACTGGTACCTCGGGATGTACGCCGACGGGGTGGAGTGGGTCACCACCCCGAACACGATTGGTATGGCGATGCACGCCGACGGCGGCGTGGTCGGCACCAAGCCGTACGCGGCGAGCGGAAAGTACATCCAGCGGATGAGCAACTACTGCAAGCACTGCCCGCACGACGTGAAGAGGCGTTCTGGCGAGGGCGCATGTCCGTTTAATGTCTTCTACTGGGACTTCTTGTTGCGGAACGAATCAAGGTTTCGCGCCAATACACGCATGACGATGATGCTTAAGAACCTTGACCGGATCACGGACGAGGAGAAGGTGGAGATCACCGTGTCAGCAAGGTCACTGCGTGAGCAGATGGGGATCGGCGACGTGAACGGCTAGCCTCCCTTCACGCGGGTGGTGCAAGTTCGCTCACTTTAGTTCCTGCTTTGCTCTCGAAGGTCGGTCCGACAATCGGATCCGAATCGGCCCGCGGGCGGCCGAAGGATCCACCGCGTGACCCCGTTGCGTGATCTCGACCTTTCCAGCGTCAACAAGTCGACGAGCGGCCATCCGAACCGGCTCCGTCAAGTCGCTCCAGGAATCGGGACTGATCGCGCGTGCCACTTCGCCTGGACAGATGCTTGCCCCGCGAGAACGAGCGGCCAAGAGACCCAGAACCCTTTCCTCCAGCTCGATATCGGTACCGCTGAGCTTCCGTGAACGACAGGACTTCGAGCAGTACTTCACGGTGTTCCAGTCGCGTTCCCACTTCTTTCGCCACTTGATCTGGCGGCCGCAGACAACGCATGTTTTTGGTTCGTGCGCCGTCACTGTGTCTCACCCTCGAACAGCGACTCGGTACCTGCAGTGGCCGGCTCATTCGCCCGCGGGGGGCGGAGCGAGAGCACCCTCCCGGCCGCGGCGCGTCCGCTGAGAAAAGCCGCTTCGACACCCGAACCACCGAATCCGTCACCGCACACGACGAGCCGAGCAGCGCGATCGAAGAGGCAGGGCTGAGGGGATGATTCGGCGGGACGGGCGAGGCCCCATCGGTGAGCCCGGCTGTGCGAGAAGCAATCCGGTTCGACAGTGCGTCCCGTGACGTCGCTGAGGATCCGTCGTGTGTGCTCCGCCAATTCCGCCGCGATCACCTCTCGATCGACGTCGTGCCTCGCAGCGGACCAATCCGAGCGGGCGTGTACGGTGAGGGCACCGGTGCTCACGCGCCCCGGCTTTCGCTCGTTTCGGATGATCCGATCGATCGCCTCGTCACCGACCACTTCGAGGTCGTCCGGCAACTCATCACTCAGGCCGATCACGCCGAACAGCCCGGCCCAGACAGGGATGCTGGACAGCGATCCCAGTTCCGCGTCGAAGGAGGCCTCGGAGGTTCCCGCAAGCCGAGCGGCCTGCTCCGGCGCCATCGCTAGCACGACCGCGTCGAAGCGCCCGTGATCCTGATCGCCGTCACACGCGAGCGTCCAACCGTCAGCGTCGCGGCGGATCGCGGTGACCGTGGAAGAGACTTGCAAGTTAAGATCCGCCGCCAGATGCCCACAAAGGGTGGTCATCGACGGTTTGCCCACGATAAGCGGCGCCTCGGTCTCGACAGCTTCGAGCACGCCGTCCACCCAGCGTCCTTGCCTCGCGGTCCATCGATCACACACACCGCCCTCGATCCACGACCGAACATACCGACCGAACCTCGGGTCGAGAACGGTGAAGTACGGTGCACCATGATCAAACTCTGGAGAGTCCGCATCTCGCGGGATATGGGTCGCCATTCTCCCGCCAGGTCCTCGCCCACGATCGAACACCGTCACCGGGCAGCCCTGTTCTTGCAGCACTCGGGCACAAGCCAGGCCAGAGACACCGCCCCCCACGACCGCCACCCGGATCGGATCGAATCCCCAGCGAGCCTCCACGGCGGCCGCGTATCGGGGAGGCGACAGACGCTCGGCGTGCTGTTCGACCGAGCGGCCGCGAACCGTGCCGAGCACCGGCTGCTCCGGCGAGAAAGGTCGGTCAAACTGCCCGAGGCACCAGAGCAGTCCGCCGTACGAGTTAGGATCGCTGCCGTCGAGCGCGTAGCGATGATTGAGATCGATCAGGTTTCGGAGGGCGACCTCGGGCGAACGCGACCACGCCGCGATGGCCTTGCCCCAGGTCATCCTCAGGTTGTTGTGCAACTCGCCGTTCTGGACCAGCGACCGCTGGGCAAGGTTCCAGAGTTCACTGCCCGTCGTGCCTCGAGCCAGCGTTTCCCAGGAGTAGGTTGCATCGCGTTGATCGTCGGCGTGCTCACCAAGCGTGCGAAGCGCCCAATCAGGAAGAGCGCCGAGTGATCCAAGTTCTTCTTCTGGCGTGTGCACGCAGAAGTTGAAAGCCAGCTCCCGCCAGACCAAGAGTTTGTCAAGAAACTTCTCCGATCCCTTTCCGCCAAGTGCGTTCGCCTCGCGCGCGATCCGAAATGGCGAGACGTGCCCGTGATGCAGGTACGGAGACAAGCCACTCACGGCCTCCATGTCCGCAGCGTCATTGCGGCGATTGTCATAGCGCCGGAGTGAACCCGTACGAAAGTCATCCCACCGCGCATAGCCGCTGGCGCTGCCGCCGGCGATGCGCTGGACTGGCGGTGTCGCATGATCGATGGTGCACGTCGCAGCGAGGGCCGGTAGATCTTCTTGCTCGAGATCAATCGGTTTGAATCCGAGCCCGACCTCGTTCAGCTTGATCTGCGGCTCTTTGGGCTCAGCATCTGCCCACGGCTCGCGAAGATGCGCACTCCACTCGGGCTGGGCGGCCTTGCGAAACGCAAAGGCACGTGTGTAACGCTTCTTCAGCAGACGGAGCGGCATGATGCACGCGGAGTCGACTCCCACTGCAGCGCATTGGGCGACAGACGCCCAGCGGGCAGTCCATCGAGGAAAGGGTGGCGCTGGGAAGTCCTCGGTGACAAGTACCGACGCTCGATCGAGCAGACCGAAGAGCGGGCTCGGCGCGCCTAGGTCTTGCGGCAGGTGAAACGCATACGCGATCCCTCGATCTGCCAGGCCAGCCTGAAGGTCGCGTGCCCCCTCCATGATGAAGACGTGGTGACGGTCGCTGTTGAAGCGATGCCGGCCGGCGAGCCCCTGATAGACCAGCACCGGCCGACCGATCGCGTTTCCGAGCGTGACCGCGACATCGAGTGCCGGGTTCTCGTGATCTCGGATCGCGTGATGGAGCCAGCAAAGAACGAACTTCCCTTCATTCCTGACCGGGCAATCGTTCAGCCGCCGCGCTCGTGTCAGAAGATGCGGAGGCAAGAATCGCGCGGCTTGGAGACAAGGGTCCATACGGGATTGTTCGTCGGATGGCTGGATCACGATTCACAGCCGCGAGGACTCGGCCAAGGGGCACGCCGGGAGAGGAACTGGGACCCGATACGGCCAGTCAGGGCCAGTGATGTCGTCGTGCGTAGCAGACTTCGTTGATGATGGCCCATGAGTTGGGGAAAGGGGCTTTACCGTTTCTGGCGATGAATCCAAGCTCGTTGATGCGGCGAACTCGGTAGCATGAATCCTAACGAGCTTGTTCCTGCCGATCGACTTTGCAATGCGGTCGATGCCGTGCTCCGTGGTCTCGCCGAACTTGGCGGCCATCCGCTCGTATCGTCTCCCTCGAAGCTGATGGGGCACGCGGACCAACCCAATTCGTTCTGTGATTTCACGCTGATCGAGGTTGAGGCCGCCGAGCAGTTTCTTGCCCGGTGCGGCATGCTTGACGGATCACTTGACATCCAAACCTGACTTCCAAGAAACAGCACCGCGGTCTCATCACTATCAAAAGGGAAATATCATGAGCGATACTGAGCACACCAAGTCCTGGCCCGATCTCGCCATCGGCCTCTATGACCGGCTGACCGGTCGCAACGCCGAGATCACATACGAGTTCTCGAACATGCAGGTCCAGATCCCGAGTGGAACGGGCGCGAAGGCGGAGCACGCCAAGTGGGTCCTGGACGGCTCAGTCAAGATCCGCACGTCGGACGGCGCTACAGGCCCAAACTGACGCTGGTCGGCCGTTTGGCGGGAACGCTTAACGGTCGGCCGTGGTCAAGCGAGATGAGTGGGAGCAAGGTCACGCTCCGTCTGGCTGACCTCTCTCAGGTCCGCCTAGTACACCGTATCTGGTCCTCGGCATCACGGACAAGCGGTTTGATGCCCCTCGAAGGTCTGGTCGTTCATGTTCGCGTCGGAAGTTATCTTCGGTTCCGCATCATCCCTCGTCCCGCCGGGCCGCTGGGCTGGCTCATGCCTTCGCTAACCAAGGCGGGGCGAGGCCAATGACAAGCGAGCGCCCTCTCATCGCGGTGACCGGCGCGACGGGCTACGTCGGTGGTCGGCTTGTGCCTCTCCTACTGGAGGCCGGATTCCGCGTTCGTTGTATCGTGCGCGATCGACGGAAGCTCGATCGGCGGCGGTGGCGGAACCACCAGGACGTATCAGTCGAAGAGAGCGACCTCTCGGATGAGGCGTCGCTTACCGATCAGCTAGCGGGCTGTGCCGCGGCTTTTTACCTGGTGCACTCGATGGAAACCAGCGGCACGGAGTACGTCGAGCGAGACCAGAGGCTCGCTCGGGTTTTTGCTGGAGCGAGCGCTGCGACAGGGGTCGATCGGATCATCTATCTGGGTGGACTTGGCGAACTGGGCTCTGGACTCAGCGAGCATCTTTCCTCACGTCGTGAAGTAGAACGCGTGCTCGCCTCTACCGGCGTGCCATTAACCGTGTTTAGGGCGGCGATGATCATTGGTTCCGGATCTGCATCATTCGAGATCCTGCGATACCTCGTCGAACGGCTCCCCGTGATGGTCACCCCCTCGTGGGTGAAGACCGAGTCACAGCCTGTTGCCATCGCCGACGTGCTGCACTGGCTAGTGCGATGCCTTTCGACACCCGAGACGGCGGGCAAAACGCTCGAAATCGGCGGACCCGATGTGCTGCCTTACCGCGAGCTGATGCGGATAATGGCCGAGGAACTCGCGCTCCCACGCCGAGTCATCATCCCGCTGCCGGTCCTGACCCCGCGCCTGAGCTCCGGCTGGATTGGCCTGGTCACGCCGGTGTCATACCGGATCGCGCGGCCGCTCGCCGAAGGCCTGCGGAACCGCGTGGTCGTCACGAGCGACGAGGTCCAGCACCTGATGCCGCATCATGCGCTCGGCGCCCGGGAGGCCATCCGCAAGGCGTTGGTCAGGGTGCGGGCAAACGACGTCGAGACGCGTTGGTCCGTGGCTGGCCCTGTCCTGGGTGATCCGGACTGGGCCGGTGGTACCACGTTTAAGGACGAACGCTCGATCGTCGTGAACGCGGATCCGCACAAGGTATTCCGCGCGTTGTGCCGGATCGGCGGAGGCCACGGCTGGTACGCCGGTGACGTGCTCTGGCGGATCCGGGGTTGGATGGACACGCTGGTCGGAGGGCCCGGGCTACGTCGTGGGAGAAGGGATCTGGACCGTGTCGAGTTCGGCGAGACGTTAGATTTTTGGCGGGTTATCGGTTTGGAAGAGGACCGGTCGCTCTCGCTGCTCGCCGAGATGAAGCTCCCCGGTCAGGCGACGCTCAACTTCTCACTCGACCCGGCGGAGACGGCGCGGACCACGGAACTCACCATGACCGCGCGGTTCCGGCCCAAGGGGCTGCTCGGGATTCTCTACTGGTACTGCGTGCTCCCATTGCACAACATCGTTTTCGGCGGAATGCTCCGCGGCATCAAGAAAGTCGCGGAGCGCAGCAGCCCCGATCCAACTGACCAGAGACCCGAGACCTCCGACGGCTATGGGCGCGCCCGGCTCTGGCTCGGGATGTCCGCAGTGGGGACGATCGTGACACTAACGAGCCTGTCTCTTGCAACGGGCCTGCCGGAGCGGGCGGCATCCCTCTTTCCCGAGACGCTCGCAGGACAACTCGGACTTCTGCTCGCGCTTGTGCTGTCATATGCGATGCTGCACTTGCCATTCGATCTCTTCGGCGGGTATCTGTTGCCACGCAGATACGGACGCTTGCATCCGTCGCTGGGGAGATTTTTTGTGGGCCTTGCCCGTGGCGCAGTGGTGCAGAGCATGGTCCTGATCCTGATCGGTGCGGGGCTGCTCCTGTCTGGGCAGGCTGCGGGGCTGTGGGGTGTGTTGGGCGCCGGTGGAGCGGTATCGTTATTGCTCCTCTGGACCCGTGCGCCGCTCGCGAGAGCCGTCGCATCACTTGGTCCATCGACTCCGGTTAAGACTCTGCGTGATGACTCCGCCGGTGTCGTGCCCACCGTCTGCGTATCGAGCAACGACGAGGGATTCACCGGCGGAATAGTTGGGGTGCTTTGGCCAAAGAGAAGTGTCCTGCCCGAGCGCTGGCGAGAGTTGCTGGGGCCTGAAAGCTTTGGCATTGCGGAAGCGCGACGCAACAGCGTCGTGCGGACAGGTGGGTGGCGGCGGGGCCGCATTGTCGCCCTGCTCTTTACTTGGTTCGGGCTCGCCTGCGCCGCAGCGATCGTGGGGTCCGAGAACCTCGCCCGCGCTCATGGCATCGTCGAGCTGAGCCTGCTCTTCACGATGTGGTCGTTCTTCGGGCTGCTCATACTCCCTACGTTGTCGCGATCGGGCGTCGCCGAGATCGACCAGCAACTGCGGGTGGCAGGGTTCGATCGAGGCGTCATCGAGAGAACCATGCGCTGTGTCGACGACCTTCAGGACGGGGAGCGAAGCCGCCCCTCGATTGTCGAGACGATCTTCCACCCGATTCCGAGTGTGCACAACCGCCTCGATGGCCCACGCGCTAATTATAGGCGCGGCTATTGGGATGTCGCTCGCAGCGCGGTTTACCTCAGCGCGTCCGGGCTTGGTCTACTTGGCCGCGCGGTGCACTGCAACTGCGGCAGGCCCGCGTTGTGGGTTTTCTTGCCCGCTGATTAACCGATATCCAGCGATCACCATGGCGCTTCCATTGCTAGTCAAAGTGCTCCGACACCGCCTTGTCCAGTAGTGCGGGGACGAAGTTCTAGGGGCAACTCACACATACGCGTCGTTTGCGGCGATCCAGCCATGCGCAGCCAGAGAACGCGTGCCCATTACCCGATCACCCGCCGACGATTGCTGACGTAGTCCCAGAGCACAAATCGGTCGAGGTCTTTGCCCGCGGTGAAGATCACGCGGCCGCCGGTCTGCTCGGCGAGCCGATACGCGAACGCGATGTCGTCCTCATCCTGGCTCCAGCTCGGGATCACAAAGAGATTGATTGTGATCCCCTCGCGCGCACAAGCCGCCGCTTCTCGCATGGTCGCACGCTCCGTGAGCGGGTCGGGCGGGTACAGCATGTAGAGATGTCGCCCGTCCACGGCGTTCTTGTTCGGTATACCGGTCTCGGGGCCGTTTTCGAAGTGCGCTGTGGGCAAACCGTCCGTGATTAGGAAGATCTGCTTGTTAGGCGTGTCTTGGCCCGCGAGCTGGCGTCGCGCAAGTTCAAGCCCGTGCTGGATGTTCGTAAAGTGGGGGTGCACCATCGACTCGGTAATCTCAGGGTCCGACATATCCACCCGCAGCCGCACCACAGGATCCCGCGTCGTCACCAGCTTGGGCATCAGCTTTGCCAGTTCCCCCGGCGGTACCGATTTCGCGAACGTCGCCATCTCGTACACGCTCAGGTGATCACCGGGATACTCGCTCCGGATCAATCCATCGAGCGCGATCGCCATGCGCTTGCACGAAACGTACTGGCCGCCGTTGCCCATCGATCCGGACATATCGACGATCAGCGCGGTGGCGCACTTCGGGGTGTTGCGCGTGAGGTGCACGTCGATGTCTTCTGCTCCGATGCGCACACGCCCGCTCGCCATCTCTCCACGCACTGCGGCATTGATGAGAGTTTGCGGCACGTCGATCTCCGCGGGAGAATCGCCGAACTCGTACGGCCGCGTCCGCGCGATCTCCACAACGCCCTCGCCGACCACGGGGCCGCGATGCTGCCCGCTCCGTGCGGGATCGAGCGCACTGAAGATCTCATCGAGCAAGGACGCCTGAAAGAGCTTGTATGTCTTCGGGCTCGCACGCCAGTTGCCATCCCCATCTTGCTCAAGTCCCTGACGCTCGGCCTGCTCGCGCATGTAGTTCTCTACCGTCTGTTGCAGCCCGCGCAAATCATCCACTCCCGCCTCATCCACGAACTTGCTCAGAGCATCAAGATCAACGACACCGAGCTTCGCGTTCTTTTTTGCGTCGCGCAGCTGCTCAAGAAGAGCCTCTATCGTCTCGAGTTCTTCTTTGGTCGCGATCGCTGCCGGCACCGTCATCGTGGTGTGGCCTGTGAATGCCCAGCGAGCCGCGAGACCCTCAATCTCGTACCGATCCCCGAGATGATCGATCACCGCCATGATCTCGCCCGCGAGCCCCTGGTCCAACCGGTCTGCGGCGTACCACACCCTCTCAAGATCGCGCATCTGCTCCGAACGCGCCTCCTCCCGCACCGCTTCCCTGAGTTCGCGTAGCTTCGATCTCGGCGCACCACTCTGCCCCTTGCGTCCGCGCGGCTCGCTTCCATCGCTATCGCGGCCGGCAACGACTTCCGACACCGCGCGGCGGAACGCAGATTCCGCTTCGGCTCGGACCGTCGCTGTCTCGTACGTCGCAAGGATCTTCCGCCGCCGTTCCTCGAGCATCGCGATCAGCGCGTCCAAGCTCGGCCCGAGCCCGGCGACCTGGCTCGGGTCGATCTCCACCGCATCGCGAAGCTCCTCATCCGTGAGCGTGCGATAGTCACCAAAGCGAATGAAGTGCTCCATAGCGGCACCGGCCATGTCCGGCGGCGGGGACGTCGGAGAGGGAAACCGCTGCGGGTCATATCCTTGGTACGAATGTATCAGGCCGCCCAGTGGTCGCTTGGGTGTCATGGCAAAGCCCCTCGGGAGCGCATCGATCGATCAGGTCGCGCGTATTCACACTTGATATTCGTACCGTCCGAATCTCTCGCCGCGGCTGACGCGATCGGTCGCCCACAGTCCCGCCAGAACAAACTCCACGCAGCTCGCACGCACAGCCGCGTCTTCCGCCGCATTTACTTCGAACGCTTTTTGCCAAACTTCCGGCACACGCTTGAGCACCTCGGCATACGCGCGGCTTGGGACCATGTCACCGACTTCGATCTTCACACCCTTGCCAAAAATCTCTGCGATGTTTCCGAGCCCGTGGTCCGTTACGTACTCCTCGAAGACCACGCCGATCGCTTCGGCCAGCAGCGCATCGAGTACCTGCCGCTCGCTCATCTGGTGCGTGCCCATCATGTCCAATTCCAGCTTGCCGAACGCCGACGCGTGAAAGTGCGCAAGGTCCGATACACGCACGACCGACGGTGATTCACCGAGCCGGATCGCCCGCTGCCGGGCACTCGCCACCATCTGCTTGTAGTTCGCGATGCTGAACCGCGCGCTTACGCCCGAGTCCTGATCCACCCACTTGCTCTTGCGCCCGCGTATCGATATCTCCTCTACCACTTCCTTCATGAAGCGCGGCACGATAACCGGGTAAGTCTCGGGCTTGGCAACGTCCCCGAGGTCAAGCCCGTCCTTGAGCGCTTCGGCCTCGGTGATCTCGATCGCAGCGTCGCGGCTCGCGGGGTAATGCGTCCGGATCGTCGCGCCGATCCGGTCCTTGAGCTGCGGGATCACCTTGCCCGACCGGTTGTACGTCTGAGGATTCGCGCTGAACATGACCAGCACATCGATGTCAAAACTGATCGGGTACCCCCGGATCTGCACATCACGTTCCTCAAGTATGTTGAAAAGCCCCACCTGCACAAGGTCATCCAAGTCCGGCAACTCGTTCATTGCAAAGAGCCCGCGGTGCATCCGCGGTATCAGCCCGAAGTGCAGCGCTTCTTCGCTCCCCATGCTCACCCCACGCGAGCCGGAATCGCCATCCTCTACCGAGGCGTTCATCCCTAGTATCTTCGCGGGGTCGATCTCGCCGATGATGTCCGCGAACTTCGTCCCCGGTGCCAGCCGTTCGGCATATCGCTTCGCACGCGGCCACCAAGCGATCGGGGCATCTTCGCCCATCTCCTCGCTCGCTCGCTTCCCCGCCGTGGTGATCGGCGCATAGGGGTCTTCGTGCACCGGGCATCCAGCGATGTTGAGGTACGGCAAGCCCTCGTCGAGAAACCGCACAAGCGTGCGCATCAGCCGGCTCTTGGCCTGCCCTTTCTCGCCCAAAAAGAGCATGTCATGCCCGGCCAGCACGGCGTTCACGATCTCAGGGATCACTGTACTTTCGTAACCAATAATACCCGGAAAGAGCTCTTTGCCCTCCGCAAGGCCCCGCGTCATGTTCTCACGCAGTTCGGCCTTGACGGACCGAGACCGCCACCCCAACGCACGAAGTTCGCCCACCGTCCCAGCCCGCTCGATCTGTTGTGTTGCCATGCGCCAGTATTCGCAGCCGCGAGCACATGCGATGCACCCGGATTCAAATCAAAGAATGGAGGCGCAGGGCTGACCTGCCCCCGATTGTTGTACCAATGACTATGTTACTCCAAGGGCCGTTCCCTGTGCTACCAGAGGGCTGCGGAGCGGAGCAGGCCTCTGGTGGTGTGATTGCCTGCGGTGCCGGAGGACAATACCCAAGCGACGAGTGCGGTCGCACACGGTTGTAGTGTTCACGCCATCGCTCGATGAGCACCTTTGCCTCCAGCAGCGTGTTAAAGATCTCACCGTTGAGCAACTCGTCGCGCAGCTTGCCGTTGAAGCTCTCGATGTACCCGTTCTCCCACGGACTCCCCGGCTCGATGTACAGCGTCTTCACACCCACACGCTTCAGCCAGCAGCGGACCGCCTTGGCCGTAAACTCCGCGCCATTGTCCGATCGGATGTGTGCGGGCACGCCCCGCGTCGCCATCAGCCACGCGAGCCGCTCCAAGACATCATCGCTCTTCAGCTGCATTGCCACGTCAATCGCCAGGCACTCTCGCGTGTGCTCATCGATCACCGTCAGCATCCTGTATGGCCTTCCGTCGTGCGTCCTGGCCTGCACGAAGTCGTAGCTCCACACGTGGTCCTTGTACTCGGCGCGAAGACGGACACAGCTGCCGTCGTTGAGCCACAGACGCCCGCGTTTGGGCTGCTTCTTGGGCACCTTGAGGCCTTCCTGCCGCCAGATCCGCTCTACACGCTTGTGATTCACCCACCAGCCGTCGTCATGGAGCAACGCCGTCACACGCCGGTACCCGTATCGCCCGTACATGCACGCCAGCTCGATGATCCGCCGCGTCAACGGCTGCTCATCATCACGCACGATGGGCAAGTACCGCTGCGACGCTCGCGGCTGCTTCAATATCTTGCACGCCCGCCTCTCGGAGACGTCGAAGCGATCCAACAACACACCGATCGCTTCACGCTTCCGGTGCGGGCTTAGAAGTTTCCCGAGGCCACCTCCTGCAGCATCGCCTTGTCCAGAGCAAGATCCGCCACCAGCTTCTTGAGCCGGGCATTCTCACGCTCGAGCTCCTTGAGCTTCTTCGCCTGGTCTGTCTTGAGCCCGCCGTACTCCTTGCGCCATCGGTAGTACGTCTGCACCGTCACCCCCAGCTGCCTGGCTACCTCGGGGACTTGCGTCCCCGCGCCCAGCAGCACCTCCGCCTCCCGGAGCTTGTTGATGATCTGCTCAGCCGAATGCCTGATCCTCGCCATGAAAAACCTGCCTTCCCAGATGCGTCCTTACCGCCGCATTATCGCATAGCGGGTGGACTAGTTTCTGGGGGGCAGGTCAAAGCACACAACGCGCGTCGCAAAAACCTCGGCGATGGCAAGGACGATGAGAAGCCCGAGCCCAACAACTTGCTTAAGTTTCTCTACGAGATATCGAAGCAGACAAAGAGCATGCTTCTCGCAACCGCGACACCTGTTCAACTGAGACCCATTGAGGCTTGGGATCTACTGGATGTGCTTTCGAGAGGTAGCGACGCGGTTCTTGGCGGGATGTGGAGCAAATGGAAACGGGCGGAACAAGCACTCAATCTCGTAACAAGGCAAATCGATCCTCCAGACGATGATCTAGAGCGATGGGAATGGGTGAGAACGCCACTCCCCCCACGGCAGGAGCATCGCGACTTCGAGCTCATACGGCGATCACTCCAAATCGATGATTCGAAGGTGACAGCTTCGGGCAGTGATTGGGATCGCTTGCGACCACCTGACCAGAGTCGCGTGAGGCAGTTGTTCCCGCGATTCTTCACTGACCACAATCCATTTATTCGGCACATAGTTCGAAGAAGTCGGAAGTATCTCGAAGACACGATTGACCCAGAAACCAATGAGCCATTTCTTAAGCCGATCCGGGTGGATCTGTTCGGGGAAGACGACGATGATGCCATCAAGCTGTCCCCGTACCTCAAGGAAGCGTACGAGACGGCCGAAGCTTTCTGTCGCGAACTTGGTGCCCGTGTAAGAGGGGCAGGCTTTTTAAGGACTCTTTTGCTCCGCCGCGTCGGCAGCACGATAGCTGCAGGTAAGGCAACTGCCCAGCAGATGCTGAACTCGTGGCGAGATCTCGACAAGGTGCAATTGGAGCGAGAAGCTGATGATGCATCGGATGAGCCAAGAGCGGTACAGTCAAAGTCACTAACTGAATCAGAGCGGCATCTGCTCGAGAAATTTGTGAAGGCGTTAGAAGCGAACACTGAGCGAGATCCTAAATATGCGGTAGTTCTTGAGTGCCTCCGGAATCGCTCATGGCTGAATCGGGGTTGCATTATCTTCAGCCAGTACTATGACTCGGTTCGGTGGCTGGCAGAGCAACTCATCAATGACTTCCCTAATGAACCGATCGCCATCTATGCTGGCTCTGGGCGATCAGGGGTTTACAGGAATGGACGATTTCAGTCATGTGATCGCGAGGTGATCAAAGCCGATGTGCGTAGCGGTGCGTTGCGATTGCTGCTCGGCACCGATGCAGCGTCCGAAGGATTGAATCTTCAGCGCCTGGGGACGCTCATCAATCTCGACCTTCCGTGGAACCCTACTAGGCTCGAACAGCGCAAGGGGCGTATCCAGCGTATCGGCCAGAATAATGATGTCGTGCTTATCTACAACATGCGATACCTCGGATCTGTCGAAGACAGGGTTCACCAACTGCTGTCATCGAGACTGCAAGGCATTTTCACGCTGTTCGGCCAAGTCCCAGATGTACTGGAAGACGTGTGGATCGACCTTGCTATGGGTGAAGAGGAGCACGCCAAGAAGGTGATCGACGCTGTGCCCCAGAAGCATCCATTTGAAGTTCGATACAATGCTGTGTTTCCTGTGAATTGGGAAACCTGCGAGCGGGTACTCGCGCGAACCGCCAAGGATGAAATCCTGCGTGCAGGGTGGTAAAAACTGTGAGGCAAAACTCAACACACTTTATACATGCCCATTCACCTCAATTAGCAGTCGAATTCAGCCGCCACTCTACCCTCACCTGCTCAGCCGCCGCCTTCCCAGCCTTCGTCAATCGCCAAGTCTGCCCGCTACGCTGCTCGATCAGCCCCGCATCCTCAAGCATCGCGGTGATCAGCTTCCACCCCGGTCGACCTTCGGGCGTCATCTTGCACGAGTGGCCCCACGGCAGTCTCGCGAAGTGTCGATCGCAGATCACCCAAGTCCACTTCTTCTCCCTCAGCATCACGAGTAACGCCAAGTCAAACGCCAGAGCGATTGCCGGATCCCGCTGTTTGGGATCCCATGATCTCTTGATCTCACCACACTCGTAGAGAGGGGCGATCTGCTCATGGAACACTCCCACCCGGTCGAGCACGATCAGTGGGGGGCGAAAGAGCTCATCATTGGAGTTGATCGAGTTCCCAAGGTCAAAGACCGCCTCGATGCCTTGATCGTCGATCAGCTTGAGAAACCTCGCCACTTCGTCATCGGTCATCTGCCGTCGATGCGTGTTGCGGCAACTCGGCCGAACCACGGATCTGTTTGGACCCTTCCGTTTCGGCTTCGGAGTGGTCTGTTGATTCTTGGAATGACTTTCACTGGGCAGATCCAACAACTGAAGCAACCTATGACACGGTCCCATGTGGTCAGAAACCACCATCGTCATGTGTACCTGACGCTTGTTCCAAATTTCCGCCCGATGGGCAAGCTCCTTCTTGAACTCGGTCCCGCCCGCACCCCACAGATCGACGATCCGTCCCGCTGTCACCGCATGTCCTTGCGGCGAACCGTGCATCAGCAGAGCGTCGATGCCAATGAGCCACGCCTTCTCGATATCGCTGAGTGAGCCGTCGTGCATGTCTCCTCCGTGTGCTCGACGGCGGAGCCGTCGTCGCGATTTTTTTCAAAGCCGCCCTTGGCCGTTAGACCAAGGGGGGCGAAAACGATGTCATCAACGCTTCAAGACGGATCCTGCCTCAATGGACCAAGATCCTCATGCGGCCTCATGCCCACGACGGCAAGAGTCACATCCAAGCCGTTTGAAGCCTCGACGGCATTTTCTGTTGCAACGCTTTGGTACACAAGCGGTTGCCTCTCCAAGCGTCACGCTTGTCCATTTGGAAGGATGCCCCCCAAGCTTGGGTTCGAGCTTGGGTACTGCCCTTCCAATTGCGTCCTCGAACGCCCAGCCGGGCACAGCGAACCTAAACCGCACCTCACGCGTCTCCGGATTCGCGATGGCTTCGTCGATGAGGACTTCGCAAAGCGATCGAAGTGCGGTGCGGTCGCCGTCGAGAGCTTCGGTGCCCAGGGCTTCGAGCCGTTCGACGACAACGCCGACCATCTCATCGATCTGTTCGTCGGCGAGTTCTTCACTGCCACCAAGCAGTGTGATTTGCTGAACAAGTGCCGTTGCCTCATCGTTGAGCCGTTCGATTTCCGCCTCGATGCGTGCGGTGTCATCGACGCGAGAAAGCATCCGGTCCTGTACTGCGATGGCCTTGTTCACTCGTTCGAGCTGCTTCTTCAGCTCTGGCAGGTTTCCCTTCTGCTTCTCACGCTCGGCCTGCTGCCGCATCAACTCGGCCGCGATGTCATCGCGGAGCGTGGGCAGCGAGCAGACAACCTGCTCAACTCGCTCAAGCACGAACCGCTCCAGAGGGTCCGCCGGGATCATCGCACGCTTGACCTTCAGTTCCGACTTCGCGAGGTTGTCGAGGCTGTTCGATGTGTAGTAGCGGTGACGCGTTCGACCGGAGTCGGTGCCGGCCATCGGCTTACCGATCCGCTCGTCGATCAGGATCCCGCTCAGCGGCCACGTGCCCCGACCGTTTGCCTTGAGCTTCTTCTTCTGCGGTACGCGTCCGGACGCGGCCCGCTCCAGATAGTCATCGATCGCGGCCTCGGCCTTCTCGCGGACATCAGCCGGCAGGAAGTCACGTAGACCGTCGTACTCGCGAAAGACCCAGTCTTCACGCGGTCGGTACACCTTCTCGGGGACGCCAACCTCGCGGCCCGTTGGCCTTGGTCCATCCGGATGCTGCCGGTAGTAGAACGCTTGGCTGATCCAGTTCGCCCGCCCGCGGCCAAGGTACACAGGGTTTCTGGCGATGCTATGGATGGTTGACGAACTCCAGAACGCACCTCGCGGTGACACCACCCCAGCATCATTCAGTGCCCTGGCAGTCTGATCCGGACCGAGACCCTTCATGTACTTCAGGTGATAAATCTGACGCACGGTGTGCACCCTGTCGGCCCGGCCCTCGATGAGCTCCACGCGATGCCGGTCCGACTTGTCGTAGAACTCGCCTTTCTCAAGCGTGTACTTCGTCTCGCCGGTCACCGCGTCGATCACGTCCCGAGTGGCATCCGGGTGCTCTCGGACGATCTCGACCGGCTCGTCCTTGCTGTCGATGTACAGCCGGTCGAGTCCGAACGGTGCTCGCGAAGAATGATTCCGCTTGCTATCCAACAACCTAAGCTGCGAGTTCCGAGCCGACGCGTTCGCGGCCGTCTCCGACGACTGCCTGGCCGCATACGCATCGATGCAGTCGAGGATGTCCTCACCCGGCATCTTTACCGGCGACCACCGGGTGATCGCGATCACCCGGATTCCGTGCAGCCCGAGCTTGTGCTTGACGGTCATCCAGTGCTGTGCCCCCGTGCGTGCCCGACGCGTCGAGTCATAGAACACAAGGTGATTCACCGTCTCGCCGGCCAGCTTGCGACGGATCGCCTCATCAGCGATGGCGTCAATGTTCCGTTCGTCGGATCCTGTCCGACCGCCGAAGTCGATCGCGTCCAACGCGATCATGCCCGCCCGTATGAACCACTCGCCGATGTACCGGCGTTGTGCGGGGACCGATTCGAGCTGTTCCTCTGTCGAGGATCTGTAGACGGGGATTCCGTATTCCCCTTTGAGCGGCTGATCATTCATGCCTGCTCTCCTTATGGCCGTCCAGAACATCGCGAGCGATCACTGCGATCAGGAGGCGGACGGCCTCACGGAAAAGCTGCTCCTCCTGGGGCGACTGCTGTCTGTACTCAGCGGCAGCGAACCTGACCGGCTTCGCCTTCCGCCCGCGTCGGCGAGGGCTTCCGTCGCCCCCGCCTCCGGGCGGATCTGATGACCGGTCGTGCTGGTTCATGCTCTTCCGCTTCTGTACTTCCATGACGCCGCCCAAACTCCTTCCTTCAATCGTGTGATCTGGTGCAGATTTCTGTTGGCATGCCGTCCGCCACAATTGGCAGGTTTCGCAGCTTCTCTGATCTCACCGGGTCGGCCACGGGCGCGCCGTCACCGGTTCCGTCGGCACCAGGTTCATCCGGACCGAGTGCCCGCGACCGCGGGCGTCGTCGATGACCTCTCTGAACTCTTGGCCGAAGCGATCAACGAACTCGCCCTCAAGCATGTCGATCAGCCCCTGCATCGCACCGAGCATCTCGGCCGCCGCCTTGAAGGTGATCTCCGTGTCGAGCTGATTGATCCAGAACGCACGCGGCTCCGCGTGTTCGCAGTCCGGCGTCGTCGTCGGATCGGGTGCCGAAATCGCAAGCAATAACGTCCTGGGCATGCCGCGAGTCGCCCCGCCGCATCGGCCGGCGATCATGCGAATCTTCTTGTCCAAACCATCGCTTCCGCGAAATCAGATCTGTGCGTCCATCTGGGTACCTCTTTCATGTAAAGGACTAAACCACCAAACCCGCCGCGACGCGTCAACGCCGCGGCGAGCCCCTCTCTCTCATCCGCCGCATTCGGTGCAGAGGTCGAGCCCCTCATCGTCGAGCATCTGCCGACGTGTGTTGTTGACGATCCGTCGGAACGCCTCCTCGCCGAGATCCGTGTGCGGTGCGATTCGCGAGAGCAGGACCAACACCGCCACATCGAGCTGAGCGAGGAGCACCGCGACTTCGGTCTCAGTGAGCCAGCCCATCGAAGCGGCGAACAGGGCCTCCGGCCGCGACGCCATCCCTCCGGACTCCTCGTCGCGACCAAATGTGGCAGCGATGGTGAGCACGTCGCCGGTCTGCTTTGCCCATGTGAGCAGCCGCTCGCCCGCTGATTCGATCTCGCTCGCCGTCTTCGTGCTATCGCTCATCGCTTGCCTCCATGTACGCCGTAGTGGGGAACCGGCGTAGTACACCCCGCCCGGATGAAAAGGCAAGGGCCAGGGCGTCAGAAAGTGCAAGATTGTCGACTGAAGTTTGCAAGGTTTAGGAAATGCAGCCGAACCGCGTTGGATCCTGCAGCCGAAGATCAACTACGGGTACGCCTGATACACGCTAACACGCATAATCGGCGTACCATGACGCTCCGATGACGCGACCAGGTACACGACAGCAAGACTGGCATGTGGTGCTCGCGGAGGTACGCGAGCTTGCGAAACGCTCAGGTACAAACGCGACGCTAGTCCGCAAGCTGAACGATCTCGAAGCCGCAGTGACCGCGGAGATCGACACGCTCAACGACGCCCGCCGCCGGCGGATCGTCGGCCCACGTGCCCGCGTTCGTGCCGCCACCTACAGCGTTGAAGACTCACCCCGCGGCCTCGCACTGACCGAGGTCCGTCCCGACGCGTCGGCGAGGCCGTACAAGGTGCCGCTGCCGTACTACCGGGTCGTGGTCGCCGCTGTCGCGAGCACGCCGAAGCCGCAGCTCTTTGCCGCCATCAAGGCCGCCGCGGGCTGCTGGCTCGGCGAGGAGCTGCCCGACTACGCCGCCCGTGTCAGCCTGCGATTCTGGTCTGCCGCTGGCCTTGTGCATCATGAAGGTGCCCGCTTCACCCGCGTTGGCACCAAGACCGAGTTCACACGAGCGGCCCGTGAAGCGTGGGCGAGATTGCACCGTGAGCCCTTCGATGTTGGGGTTGCTCAGTCCTCGGCCGGCTGACCGGGCGGGAGCTCGATCGATTCAATCGCCCTCGCGGCGTCTTCGTCATAGACGGAGAAGTACAGATCGAGAATCTTGCTCGACGAGTGCCCGACGAGCTGCAGTGCGTATCGGTACGACACGTTTTGCCGGGCGAGCATCGAGACGAACGCGTGCCGAAATGAGTGCACCTTGTACTGCCTGGAATTTTGAAAGCCGCACTCTTCACACAACGCCTTCACCTGATCCAACAAGCGGGTATCGACGAGCTTGCCATTTCCGCGGGGGTACCGCTTGGACGGGCGAGAGTGGAACACCCGCTCATCGATCCGAGGCATCGATTCCAAGTACGGCCGCAGCTCGGAGTGGATCGGGATGCGACGCGACTCCTTGCCCTTGGTCTCGTCGTCGGAACCGCCGTGACGAATGTCGAGCACGCCGTTGCCATTGGCGTCGAGGTGGACATCTTCCCAAAGCAGGTCTCGCATCTCACCCACGCGGCAGCCCGTGTAGGCGAGGAACACGATGATGGGCCGGAGATAGTCGTCCGCGGTGTCGATCATCGTGCGGATCTGCT
This sequence comes from uncultured Phycisphaeraceae bacterium, assembly GCA_964352615.1. GTDB lineage: Bacteria > Planctomycetota > Phycisphaerae > Phycisphaerales > UBA1924 > OFTM382. Next base: position 552 of record CAYGSG010000007.1, on the reverse strand, counting down.
CGGGTGTGAAGCACGGCTGTTTCTTTGACGCCGGCTTCTTCAGCTTGAGCTTTCGGATCGGGTTCTTCTGGATGATCTCGGCGTCGTCGCAGCACCACTTGAAGAACTGCTGCACAATCACCTTGCGGTCGTACACCGTCTTCTTCGCCAAGTGATTCATCGTATCGATGAACGCCCAGAACTCGATCTGGCCGAATCGGCCAAGATACACCACGGCCCGATCTTCGCAGAACACCGCGAGCTTACCCAGCGTGTACCCGTACGCCGCCATGGTCCTCCGCTTGAGCCGCCGGGCCCGACAGGTATCGAGGTACAGCTTCACCGCCTCATCGACGCTGTACTCCTTGGGAGCTTCGAGGCGTTCGCCGTTGCAGAGCTTGTCATGGAGGGAATGAGCCGCATTAATCGCGGCCGCCTTGTTCTTGGTGCCGAGACTCTTGCGACGCTGTTTGTTGCCGAGGCTCCACTCCGCGTAGTAGGTCTTGGTGCGTGCCGGCGTGCCGTCCGTCTTCCGGTAGGATTTGTGTCCCACATGGATGATTGGGTTGCTCG